>NZ_JAEUOL010000076.1 GCF_016789985.1 Accumulibacter sp. | reverse complement strand
CCGGTGCGCATGTACATGCGCGAAATGGGATCGGTCGAACTGCTCACCCGCGAAGGCGAGATCGAGATAGCCAAGCGTATCGAGGATGGCCTGAAACACATGATTCAGGCGATCTCCGCCTGCCCGACCACCATTGCCGAGATCCTCAACTGCGCCGACAAGATCGCCCGTGACGAGATGCGGATAGATGAGTTGATCGACGGGCTGATCGACCCCGACGTGGACGGTTCGCTGGAAGAACTGGCGGAAGTCGTGGTGGAGGATGAAGACGAAGAGGACGAGGAGAGCGCGGAGACGATCGAAGGTGCGGCGGCAGCGGCCTCGCTGCTCAAACTGAAAACCAACGGACTCGATCGCCTTGAGCTGATCAGGGAACATTACGGCAAGGCCCTTGCCATCCTGCCCAGACGCGGTTCGCAGGACAAGGTCTATCTCAAGCTGCAGCAACAGATCTCCGAAGAGATGATGGGTATCCGCTTTACCTCGAAAACGATCGAGCGGCTGTGCGACTCGGTACGCGCAATGGTTGAGGAAGCGCGCGCCTGTGAGCGCAAGATCCAGCGGATTTGCGTCGACACGGTGCGCATGCCGCGAGCGCATTTCATCAAGGTGTTTCCAGGCAACGAACTGAATATCGACTGGGCGGATGCGGAAATCGCTGCGGCCGGCAAAACCTACGCGGCGATCCTCACGCGCAATGCACCGAATATCAAGGAAGAGCAGAGAAAGCTGCTCGCTCTGCAGGACCGAATCGGGATTCCCTTGCGCGAGCTGAAAGATATCAACAAGCAGATGTCCACCGGCGAGGCCAAGGCACGGCGTGCCAAGCGGGAAATGACCGAAGCCAACCTGCGGCTGGTGATTTCGATTGCCAAGAAATACACCAACCGGGGCCTGCAGTTTCTTGATCTGATCCAGGAAGGCAACATCGGTCTGATGAAAGCCGTTGACAAATTCGAGTACCGGCGTGGTTACAAGTTTTCGACCTATGCTACCTGGTGGATCCGGCAGGCGATCACGCGCTCGATTGCCGACCAGGCACGAACGATCCGCATTCCGGTGCACATGATCGAAACGATCAACAAGATGAATCGTATCTCCCGGCAGATCCTGCAGGAAACCGGTCTCGAAGCCGATCCGGCGACTCTGGCCAAGAAAATGGAGATGCCCGAGGAGAAAATCCGCAAGATCCTCAAGATCAGCAAGGAGCCGATCTCGATGGAAACACCGATTGGCGATGACGACGACTCGCACCTCGGAGACTTCATCGAAGATCAGGCCACCCTTGCGCCGACCGAGGCGGCTCTTTACTCAAGCCTGCGCTTCATCACCAAAGACGTCTTGGACACCCTGACGCCACGTGAAGCGAAGGTTCTGCGGATGCGCTTCGGCATCGAAATGAACACCGACCACACGCTCGAGGAAGTCGGCAAGCAGTTCGATGTGACGCGCGAGCGGATTCGTCAGATCGAGGCCAAGGCGCTTCGCAAGCTCCGCCACCCGTCACGCTCCGACAAGTTGCGCAGCTTCCTGGACAATGGCAACAGCTAGCCGGGAGTGGCCCGGCTCGGCTCTTTCGGTTGCTGAAGTCCTCTCGACAGGACAAAGCATGTTTGCGAGCGAGGCCAGTCACCCGCCGCCACCTCGGCAATTCTAGCGGCGGCGGCGCAGCGGGACGCCGGCGAGGGCCAAGCCGAGCAGTGAAATGGTTCCCGGCTCGGGCACTTCAGCCTTGAGCGCAATCCCGTCGTTGATGCATTCTTCGAAGAAATGCGCCGTGAATTGCCCGGCAGGCAGTCCGGACAGATCGAAAGAGAAGCCAATCACCGGAGCGGAGCCCACGGCGCCGGCGCCAAAGTGGGCAAAGTCGAGGCCCAGTGCGCTCAGTGCAGTCTGGTCCAGCAGCGTGATGTCCGACATTTTGCTGTTGATGCCGGTGGTGCCGGAGATGTTTGGATACATGTCGCCATTGCCGAGGTAATTGATCACGTCAGTAGTCGTGTTCAAGTCGCCCATGCTGCCGACGGCCCGACCAAAACCCGAATTGTAGTAGTCCTGCAGCGTGTTATAACCACTGTTCTGGGGCGAAGCCAGGTCTACCACGGTCAGGTTCTTGAACAACCCTAGAGTGGTGTTCGGTGTGCCGGCGGTATTGCCGAACGAGTCGTTGGCGCTGGCGAAGCGAATTCCGAACACCTTGGGATCAGAGAACCCGGCCTGCGTGTTGAGGTTGTGCGACGAGAAATTGAGATAGAGGTCGCCAGGCGCGACGCTGCCATTCAGCGCACCATAAGGCACACCCGTCAATGGCATGTCGCCGCTGATGGCGAAGTAGCCTGTCTGGCCGATCTGGCGGAAGGCGAGCGCACGCTCCTCGAAACCGGCGCCTCCGGAACCGTCGGAGAACGAGTCAATGGCGTAGTTCCAGTTGTTGTACAGGCTGCCCGCAGTTGCGCTCGAAGCGCTGATTGCCAGAGCAACGAGTCCGCCCAACAAGGCCGGAGCGAAGCGCTTTCCAGGGCTGGCGGACGCAGGCAAGCTTGCCGAAGCTTTGGTCTTGCGAAACCGGAATTTCATGTTATCATCCTTTTGCCAAGTAAGTTGCATGGTTGGTTGCCAAGTCGGGTCGACTGGGGTGCACCGAACAATCGGTGCCAATGACCGTGAATCATTGTTTGCATCCTGAACACCCGATCTGTATCCGTTCATGAAGCCGGGCCGGGCGGCAAAAGGCTCCATGTAGCGGTGAAGGCGAATCCAAATACCTGACTCGACTTCGGAGCGAAGTGTCTCTCGGCGGGCTGGTAAGACGTTATGAACTACGTCACGGGGTCCGCAATCTTTCGGCACACTGGTGGGTTTCGCAGTGCTTGGAAGATTGCGGATCCTGTGTCGTTTTACCGGCGAGCAACTCCAGTCTTATGACGAATACGCCAGCGAGGCGCTCCTGGTACACCTACAGTTCACCCAATCTTGTTCTTTCCGGGACGACGCTTGTTGGTAAAGCGCATCATTGACCTGTCGTTGACCGGCCTGACAGTGGTCCTGCTGCTGCTTCCCGCAGGTTTGATCGCTCTGCTGATCAAGCTGACCTCTCCGGGCCCGGTGCTCTATTGGTCCGATCGTGTTGGCAGACACAACCACGTTTTCAAGATGCCCAAGTTTCGCAGCATGCGCGTGGGTACCCCCGCTGTAGCGACGCACTTGCTGTCCGATCCGCACACGTATCTGACGCCGATCGGCTCGTTCTTGCGCCGGTCGAGTCTTGATGAACTGCCCCAGCTATGGAGCATCCTGGTGGGCGACATGAGCTTGGTGGGACCTCGTCCTGCCCTGTACAACCAGGAGGATCTGATTCGCCTGCGCACCGAACGTGGGGTGCAAGAACTCCTGCCCGGTCTGACCGGTTGGGCACAGGTGAATGGACGCGACGAGCTGCCAGTCGCCGACAAGGTTGAATTTGATGCCGAGTACCGTGTAAACCAGTCCGTCTGGCTGGACATCCGGATACTATGGCTGACCGTGCTCAAGGTGCTTCGTCGTGAAGGTGTAAGCCACTGAGCTAACCCTGTTGCCAGAGCCAGCCGTCCAGCGTCCACCATGCCATGCCCCTTGCTTCACCACTGATGACGGGACTGCTTGCGTGTCGCGCTTTGAGTCCGGCCCGCAGGCAGGCAAGAGTGATCGACCTGCTCGTGCAGGACAACCATCGATTCACCAGTCGTAGACTCGAGCGGAAGCGAAGCGATGTCTGACAACCATCAGGAACCTCGCGCCAAGTCGCGAAGGGCTGGCTACAGTCGCCTGGCGCAGACCGCGGTGCAGCAGACCACTCTGCGTGTCAGGGAGATGCACAGTGCGATCGCCAGCATGCCTTTCAGTATCCTGCGACGAGTTCCGTTGCTGGCGGGGCCGGCGCGACTGGTGCAGGCAGCCCACGACGCCATCTCGGCGGCAGTCTACTCGGTGATCAAACACAGCAGTGGCGGTCTGTTCGCGGCCACCGATTTGATCGAGCACCGTTACAGCGCCGCCTCCCCGTACAAACCTCCCGGGCGCTTCGCCAGCGGGCTGCGCAGTGCACTCAACGGAGCTTTCGGTGACCATCTTGCCGCCGGTAACAGCCGGCTGGCGATTGACATGGCGTTGCATGCTGATGGCGCCGTGCTGACGCTGGACGACGGCGCCTTGAGTGCAGCCTTCCCCGACGCCAGTGACCGCCTGTGCATTTTTGTTCACGGACTGGGTTGCGATCCATACTGCTGGCAGCCTGCTGCGGACGCTACTGCTAGCGGGAGCCATTTCGGCCTTGGTCTAAGCAGTGATCTCGGGTACACCCCCCTCTACCTGAGCTACAACACTGGTCTTCCGATCGAAGAGAACTGCGCGCAACTCGCAATTCTCGTCGAGAAACTCCTCGCGGCCTGGCCGCAACCGCTTAACAGATTGGTGGTGGTCGGTCACAGCATGGGCGGCCTGATTGCCCTGGGAGCGTGCGACAAGGCGACGGCAGAACAGATGGAATGGGTTCGGGTACCCTCGATGATCATCTGCCTGGGATCACCCCTGCGCGGCTCGCCTGTCGAGCGACTCGGGCATCTGACGAATTCGGTCCTGAATCTCTCCAGGGTGACCCTGCCCTTGGGAAAGATCGCTGCAGCGCGTAGTCAGGGTGTCAAGGATCTGCGCTTCGGTCCAGGGGCACGGTGTGCGGGCTCCGGTTCGCACACCATCGCCTTTCGCTTTCTCGGCGCCAGTCTGGCTGAAAATGTTGACCACCCGGTCGGCGAATTTCTCGGTGATGGTCTGGTTCCGCTCAGCAGTGCGATCGCGCATGAAATAGAAGGCGATGTGGAGACTGCAAGAGTGGGAAGGCTTGGTCACATGGCCATTGTCAACGACGCGCGGGTTTATCGACAGATCAGGGATTGGGTGGCTGCCCAGGACCGTGACGAAAGGCCTGCCGAACACTGAGCCACGGTCTCGTCAGCATGTCTGCAGCGTCACCGGCGGAGCCCTGCAGAGGCGTTGCGCGTTGTTCCCGTGGGCTTGCAGGATCGACGCCTAGCCGCCCATGGCGCGCAATTCAGGCACTTCCCAGACCCGGACACCAGTCGGCGGATCCTCGACGGCGCGCACGATCGCTCTTACCATCTGTTCGATGCCGATCAACCCAAAGCGCCGAGCGGCCGGCCGGGTGTAGGCTAGTCGCTCGGCCAGATAGTAGGCCGGAAGCAATGCCAGCGGCCAGTAGTGGCCAGGTCCAACGACGTACCAGGGGCGAAAGAGGCTTGCTGCGATACCGCTGCGGCGAATCAGATCTTCAGCCTCGGCGCGCGCGGCCACATAGGCACCCATTACCGGGGCCGGTTGTGCAACACTCAGATAAAGCAGGTGTTGTACGTCTGCCTTCTGGGCTGCCGCGAGTGCTGCGCGCGCCGAAGCCAGATCGATCGTGCGAAAGGCCACCGCCTTGGCCGGACTGGGATGAGCCACGCCGACCAGGTGCACCAGTGCGTCCGCGCCCTCGACCTGGTGCGTGTAGCTGTCTGCCACCAGGGCATCGCCGACCACGACGCGGCAGCCAGCCACGACTCGCTGCTCCGATGCGGGCCGTACCAGTGCCACAACCCGGTGTCCACGTGTCATCAAGGCCGGAATCAGGCGGCTGCCAATGTAACCGGTGCCGCCAGTCACGAAGATCTGCATGGCTGATCGATCGCTACCTGACGGTGACGATCTCGCCCTTCATCGGGGCCAGGATGGCCATCAGCTCGCTCCGCTCCTTGTCGGGAACCTTAAACTTGTCGAGCGTGCGCGACAGATCCTGGAGCAGGGCGGTAAGGTTTGCGTCGCTGATCTTGAGGTGAGCGTGTGCCGATTTCATGTCGCGGCCTGTGTAGCGGCATGGTCCACCGCTACCTGCGCAGATCTGCTCGACGAGCAACCTCTTCAGGCGGGGGATGTTGGTGTTTGCGAATTGTCCATTGATCCGCTTGTCGGCGGTGACATGGTCCACGAAGTCGTCCACCACCGCCGTGATTGCCGGCTGTCCGCCAAGACGATCATAAAGCGACGTAGACTCGGGCGCCGGGCTGTGCGCGCAGGCGGTGAACACCAACGACACGGCCATGGCAGAGAATATTTTTGAGACGGTCATCATCGTTCTCTCCCGTAAGTCTCCCGAAGGTATCACGGCACGATGCTGCATACACTCCTGATACGACGAGAGTCGCTTCCTGGATGCAGGCGCCCGGGCACCGGGCGGTTGGGCCGCGTAATCTGCCGATGGTCGTATCGGCAGTACCTACCCTCAGTGCTCAGTGCGACAGACTGTCGAAGAGCGCCGCGAACTCATTGCTCAACTTGTGCCGCGGGTCGAGGTAAATCATCGGCTTTGCCTGATGGTGCGATTCACGAATCTTGATCGACGCCGACAGGAAGGCGTCGAGGATGGGCAGCCCCTCGGCGCGCAGTTCATCGACCAGACGCAGCGGCAGGTTGGCCCGCGCCTGATACTGGTTGACCACGATGCCCTCGATGCATAATCCGTGGTTATGGTCACTCCGGATCTCGCGCACGCTGTCAATCAAGGAATACAGTGCGCGCCGCGAGAAATCGTCGCAATCGAACGGGATGAGACAGGTGTCGGCGGCGATCAATGCTGAGCGGGTAAAGAAGTTGAGCGCGGGAGGAGTGTCGATGAAGACTTCGTCATAGCCTTGAAGCTTTTCCAGTGCCTCGCGCAGTTTATACATCTTGTAACGCGATTCGAGTTTGAACTGTACCTCCTCCAGGCGAGGATCGGATGGCAGCAGGGAGAGATTGGCGAATGGTGTCGGGACGATGTAGACATCGAGCTTTTCGGGAAACAATTTGTAGCCAAGGATATCGTCGAAGAAATTGGCGAGGGTCTTCGTCTGTTCGTCCAGAGCCTTGCCGAGCACGTAGCGCGACGCATTGGCCTGTGGATCGAGGTCGATCAACAGGGTCCGCCGGCCCCGTTCGGCCGCAATGGCCGCCAGATTGCAGGCGATGGTGGACTTGCCCACTCCCCCCTTCTGATTGAAGACGACACGCCGCATGACATTTTCCCCAAATCTGGTAAGGATTTCATGCAAGTGTAGCCAACTCCGGTCACCGCGTCGAGTTGCCGGCGCTTCATCCCGGAGCGTCGGCCAGGCGCGGCTCTCTATATACTTCCAGCCCGCCTGTTCAACTGGCCAACCGACCAGTCGGCATGGACTGTACGGACCAGCCGGATTGCCTGGTCGCTACCCGACCGGGCGGATCTCAGCAGGCATCCGAGAGTACCTGACTCAGCCAGCCTTCAATGTCCTGCAATTCCTCCTGGCAGACCGAGTGCTCGGTGGCGTAGCCATGCCATTGCACGGGGCGGTCCTGTGCCTTCAGCAGCTTGGCCGAGCGCTTTCCATAATCGTAGGGAATCACCGGGTCCGCGCGCCCATGTGCCATGAAGATTGGCACGTCACGATTGGCCGTGGCTGCCTCGGTGGCCAGGGTGTCAGCCAGTGGCAGGTAACACGATAGTGCCAGAATCCCGGCGAGCCGCCGCGGATGGCGCAAACCGGTGTGCAGGGCGATCACACCGCCCTGCGAGAAGCCAGCCAGTACAATGCGCGAATCGGGGATGCCCCGTGCATTCTCTCGAGCCAGCAGTGTTTCGATCTGTCGGGCCGATTCACGTACCCCCTCGGTCTCCTCACGCCCGGGAGCAAAATCAGCCGAGACGATGTCGTACCAGGCGCGCATTACGTAGCCGCCATTGATGGTTACCGCGCGCATCGGCGCATGCGGGAAAACGAAACGCAGCGCCGGCAACTGGTCGAAATCGAATTCGTCTACTATCGGCTCGAAATCGTACCCGTCTGCACCGAGTCCATGGAGCCAGATGATCGCGCATTGAGGCGACTCGCCGGTTTGCCGTTCGACAGTGGGCAGCAGGATGGATCCGTTGTCGGCGGCTGTCTGGTTGGCACTCATGAAAAGTGATCCTGTTCGTTGTCGACGGTCGCCATTTTACCAGCTCGCAGCAGACATCCTCGACGGTCTGACCGGATGCCCGGTGGGTCGCATCAGACCTTTCGGATCTGCGCCATGATTGCCCGGGTAATGGCTGCCGTACCGTCCTGACCGCCGAACTCGACCGGGCAAACGGTCGTCAACGCCCGTTCGACCGCATGCTCCAGAATGCGCGCGCCGTGTGCCAGGCGCGGCTCGGCGTGGCGATCCGCGAGCCAGTCCAGCATCAGTGCCGCCGAGAGGATCTGCGCCACCGGATTGGCGATACCCCGGCCTGCGATGTCGGGTGCGCTGCCGTGCGCGGGTTGGAACACCGCATGCTTGTCGCCGATGTCGGCCGATGGGACCAGTCCCAGGCTACCGACGAGTCCGGCTGCCAGATCGGAAAGAATGCCGCCGAAAGCGTTCTCGGTGACCATCACGTCGAAGTCCCATGGCGACCTGACGAGGTTCATGGCAGTGGCGTCAACATAGGCATAGTCCGCCTGGACCGTCGGGTGGAAGGAGGCCACTTCACCGAAAACCTTGCGGAAAAAGGCCATCGAAGACAGAACATTTGCCTTGTCGACGCAGGTGACCTTGCCAGGGCGCCGTCGGCTCTTGGCGCGTCGCTCGGCCACGCGGAAAGCAAACTCCGACACCCGGCGGCTGCCGTCGCGCGAGATCATCATCGTTTCCCAGGCAACCCGGTCTTCCTCCACGGTGCCGCGCCCGCGCGAGTAGAGGAGGCCCTCGGTTTGCTCGCGCACCAGCACCAGATCGATGCGAGCCGCTCGCTTGTCGATCAAGACGCGCGGCAGGCCCGGATAGCTGCGGATCGGACGCAAACCAGCGTAGAGATCCAATTCGACGCGCAGATCGAACTGGGTGCATATCTCGGTACCATCGGGGTAACGGACATCGGGCAGGCCGATCGCGCCAAAAAGCACGGCATCAGCCTGCCTGCATTCGGCCATGCTTTCCTCCGAGAACGCGGTACCGGTTTGCTGATAGTGCGCAGCGCCGCCATCCAGGTGCCGAAAGTCGAAGGCGATGCCGCCCAGGCGGTCGTGCAGCACGTCGAGAACCTGCAGACAGGATTCGACGATTTCAGGACCGACGCCATCCCCGGCAAGAACGGCGATGCGGAAGCGTGGATCTCGTTTCATTGTTGTTCTTCCTCTGGCTGCAAAACAGCTACCCGTTCACTGTTAAAGAAAACTTGCCCGACGGTCAAGTGCTTTGTCCGCAGCCTGATTTTTCGTTGCCCGCCGGGGCATCTGCAGATGAGTTCCGAACCGGTGTCGGTGTGCGCCGCGCCGATCGTCCATTTCTTTGCCGTTCCCCCCTGTGCATGCTACGGTTGCTGTTCCGCTGATTAACCGGAGGGCGAAAAAATGGCATTCAATCCAGCATCCAGGGTGCAGGACTATCTCGTGTTCGGCGAGTTTGGCGATGTCAATCCATCTATTACCGACTCTTCCACCTACACGTTTTTGAGTCCGGAGCGCATGGAAGAACTCTTCGAGCACGAGATCGAGGGCTGCTTCCTCTACTCGCGTCACTTCAACCCGACCAACAAGTATCTGGCCAGCGCTCTGGAAAGAATGGAAGACGGCGAGGCGGCGCAGGTCATGGCCTCTGGAATGGGCGCCATCAGTACGACGCTGATGACGCTCTGTGGTGCCGGCGACGAGATCGTCTGCGGACGCAGCATCTACGGTGGCACTTATGCACTGCTGAAGAACCTGTTGCCACGTTTCGGGGTGACCACCCGCTTCGTTGACCTGTGTAATCATGACGCCGTACGTGCCGCGATCACACCTCGAACCCGCGTCCTCTACTGCGAGTCGCTCAGCAACCCGCTGCTCGAAGTAAGCGACCTGCCCGCCCTGGCCGCCATCGCGCACGACGGCGGCACTCGTCTGGTGGTGGATAACACCTTCACGCCGATGATCCTGTCGCCCCTCCGCCATGGCGCGGATGTGGTCGTACATAGCCTGACCAAGTTCGTCAATGGCACCAGCGACTGTGTCGCTGGTTGTGTTGTTTCGTCGCGCGAATTCATCGCCCAACTCAACGACATCAATGCCGGACCAAGCATGCTGCTCGGTCCGGTTCTCGACAGCACGCGGGCAGCGAGCATCCTCAAGAACCTGCACAGCCTGCACATTCGCCTGCGCCAGCATGGCGCGAACGCGCTGTACCTAGCCAGCGGCCTTCAGGCACTGGGTTACACGGTGCACTATCCGGGTCTGCCCAGCCACCCGCAGCATGGCCTTCTCGCACGGCTGATCAACCCGGGTTACGGCTGGGGCGGAATGATGACCCTCGATACCGGCAATCACAACGCAGCCAATCGCCTGATGACCCTGATGCAGCGCGAGAAGGTGGGCTACCTGGCAGTCAGCCTGGGCTATTTCAAGACCCTTTTCACCACTCCTGGCCACAGCACTTCCTCCGAGATTCCGCCCGAGGAGCGCGAGGCCGCAGGTCTGCGCGAAGGGTTGATCCGTTTCTCGATCGGTCTGGACGAGGATGTCGTGCAGACCATGGAGCGAATCGAGCGTTGTCTTGTCGAGGCTGAAGTCAGACCGAACGCCGGCCGCGCAGGGAACTGAAAGGAGGGAGTGGCAGCAGCGCTGCTTCGGGCCAAGGCAAGCTGCTCGTCGGTAGAGGCAGACTGTCTTCGCGACGGTGCCGACAGGCGGAACAGCATTCACTGCCGTCTGGAGACGAGTCCTGCTCAGTCGGACACCGCTATCAAGATCAGGTCGGAAGACTGTAGAATAGCGCCCTCGGGCCTGTAGCTCAGTTGGTTAGAGCAGAGGACTCAGCGAAGACAGCCGGCATATCGATTGATGTCCGATTGTCCTCATGGGTTGCCAGTTGCCAGCCTTGCTCTGGTGACAGGTAGAACTGGTCAAATTCGGTGGACGCTAAATCCCGCGGGACAAGCCAATACCGAGCCAAGCCCCGAGCAACATGGGGAAGGTGTAGAGACTAGACGGCCAGCCTGTAACGGGAAGGTATAGTCCAGGCCACGAACTCGC
>NZ_JAEUOL010000018.1 GCF_016789985.1 Accumulibacter sp. | reverse complement strand
CGTGCTGCTCTCCTTCCTGATGATGATTACCCGCTCGAAGGCCGTGCCGCAGGTGATCGGTTTCCTGTCGATGGAAAACGGCCTGTTCTTTGCCGCCACTTCGGCGACCTACGGCATGCCGATGGTCGTCGAACTCGGCATCGCGCTCGACGTCCTGGTCGGCATCCTGATTCTCGGCGTGTTCATGTTCCAGATCCGCGAACAGTTCGACAGCCTCGACATCAGCCACCTGGAGCAGCTCAAGGATGACTGAGTCGAGCGCCTTGCTGTTCGTCCTGGGTATCCCGCTGCTCGGCAGCGCGGTGCTGGCGTTTGTCGGGCAGCGCGCGGTCGCCGGCGAGATCAATGTGGCGTTCAGCCTCGGGAGCTTCGTCGCGACCTGCCTGCTGACCGGCGAGGTGATTGGCGGTGGACCGCAGTTCGTCTGGAACCGCGAGTTCTATATCGATCCGCTGAACGTCTTTCTGGTGACCCTGACCAGTTTCGTCGGCCTGACCACCGCCCTCTTTTCGCGGCCCTACATGCGCATCGAGCGCGATCACGGAAAGATGACGCCGCGCCGGCTGCGCGTGTATCACAGCATGTATCAATTGTTCGGTTTCACCATGCTGCTGGCCCTGACGACCAACAACCTGGGTCTCCTGTGGGTGGCCATGGAAGCGGCAACCCTGGCCACCGTGCTGCTGGTCAGCGTGTACCGGACGGCGGCGAGCCTCGAGGCGGCGTGGAAGTACTTCATCCTGTGCGGGGTCGGCATCGCCCAGGCCCTGTTCGGGACCGTACTGCTCTACATGGCGGCGGAGAAGGTGATCGGCACCGCCGGGGGCGCCTTGCTGTGGACCAATCTCGACGCGGTCAAGGCGCAACTCGATCCGGCGATCATCACGCTCGCTTTCGCCTTCCTGTTCATCGGTTATGGCACCAAGGTCGGCCTGGTGCCGATGCACAACTGGCTGCCGGATGCCCATGCCGAAGGACCGACACCGGTTTCCGCGGTGCTCTCCGGGTTGCTGCTCAACGTCGCCGTCTATGCCCTGCTGCGCTGCAAGGTACTGACCGACGGCGCGCTGGAAAGTCCGCTCGCCGGCCAGTTGATGATGGGTTTCGGCCTGCTGTCGGTGGTCGTGGCGGCCTTTGTCCTGTCCCGCCAGAAGGATGTCAAGCGCATGTTCGCCTACTCGTCGATCGAGCACATGGGGTTGATCACCTTTGCCTTCGGAATGGGCGGCCCGATTGCCAACTTCGCCGGTTTGTTGCACATGACCGTTCACTCGCTGATCAAGTCGGCGATCTTCTTTGCCGTCGGCCACGCAACCCAGAAGGCCGGGACGCAAAACATGGCGGACATCCGGGGACTGATCAAGGTCAGCCCGACGGTCGGCTGGGGAATGATGCTGGGCTCGCTGGCGATCCTCGGCATGCCCCCCTTCGGTGTCTTCGCCAGTGAATTCCTCATCCTCACCACCGCCATGCGCCAGCAACCCTGGGCGACACCGTTCCTGCTGCTCGCCCTCGGGGTCGCCTTTGCCTCGGTGTTCGGACGAGTGCAGCCGATGGTCTTCGGCGAGACCTCGGTCAGGCCGTTGCGCCATCCACCGGCGCTGGCGCCGGTGTTTGCCCACCTCGGTCTCGGGCTGTTGCTGGGCCTGTACATTCCGCCCTATCTGGATGCCTGGTATCGTCAGGCAGCCCGGATGATCGGCGGCTGACGCCATGCTGATCTCCGGCTTCAGCCTCGACGGGGAGCGCCTGCCGTCCCCGCTGCCGATCTGGCGCGCCACCGTGCGCGCCGAAACCTGGCAGGTGATTGCCCGTGGCGTCGCCAGGGAGAACGGACGACTGCTCTCGCTCTGGGCGTCCGATCGCAGGCGCGGCGCTGCCGGCCAACTGGTCGTCTCGGCCGCTTACGTGGTGCGCGAGGGTCTGCTCTGGATCGATCTGCCGCTTGCCGAGCGGGCGGCGACCTATCCCGACCTGCTGCCCTGCTTTCCCGCGGCAGGTCGCCTGCAGCGTGCCGCGGCCGACCTGCTCGGGGTGGTCGCCGAAGACGCTGCCGACCGTCGACCGTGGCTTGACCATGGCGCCTGGCCGAAGGGTTACCTGCCGTTGCGCCGGGACGCTTCGGAAAAGTCCCTGGGCGCAGCGCGCGAGGTCACCGATTACCCCTTCGTCCGCGTCGAGGGCGATGGCGTGCATGAGATTCCGGTCGGCCCGGTCCATGCCGGGATCATCGAGCCGGGGCACTTCCGTTTCTCGGTGGTCGGCGAGAAGGTGTTGCGTCTGGAACAGCGTCTGGGCTACAAGCACAAAGGGATCGAGCGGCGCTTTGGCGAACTGCCGCCAGACGAAGGCTACCGTCTGGCCGGGCGCGTCTCGGGCGATTCGACGGTCGCCTACGCCTGGGCCTGGTGCATGGCGCTGGAGTCGGTGGCGGGCTGCGAGATTGCCCGGCGGGCCTGCTGGCTGCGCGCCCTGTTGCTCGAGCGCGAGCGGGTGGCCAACCATCTCGGCGACCTCGGCGCACTCGGCAACGACGCCGCATTCGCTTTCGGACTTGCCCAGTTCTCGCGCCTCAGGGAGGACTGGTTGCGTCTCTCGAAGGAGGCGTTCGGCCATCGGCTGCTGATGGACTGCATCGTTCCCGGGGGGGTGGCGTCGGACGTCGACCGCGCCGTCGCCGACCGCTTGGCGCGCCAGTGCGACACCATCGAGCGCGCAGTGCAGGTGCTGCGCCAGGTGTATGACGAACATTCCGGCCTGCAGGATCGTTTCATGACGACCGGCCGCGTCCTGCCGGAACTCGCGGCCCGTCTCGGGCTGAGCGGCCTCGCCGGCCGGGCCAGCGGCCAGGCGGCGGATCTGCGCTGCGATCAGCCGTGGGCGCCCTATGACCAGCTCGCAGTGAACATCGCAACGCAGACCGGTGGCGATGTCGCCGCGCGGGTGGCGGTACGCTTCGACGAGATCTTCGAGTCGCTGCGCCTGATTCGCGCCATCCTGTCTCGGCTGGGCGAAAGCGGTGGCGCAGTTTGCACCGATCTGCGGCTGCCGGCCAGGGCGGCGTTTGGCGCCGGCTGGGTCGAGGGCTGGCGCGGCGAAGTTTTTGTCGTCCTGGAGTGGGACGGCGAGAGCGGGGCCCATGTCATCCGTCGCTGCCACTGCCACGATCCCTCCTGGCAGAACTGGCCGGTTCTCGAGCACGCGGTCATCGGCAACATCGTTCCCGATTTTCCGCTGATCAACAAGTCCTTCAACCTCAGTTACGCCGGACACGACCTCTGATGTGGCGCATTCTCGGACAGATCACGGGCAACGGCATCCGCAGCGAGGCGGCGCCCGAATTCAGTGACGAGCTGCGGCTCGAAGGCGAGCGCATCCAGCACGCGCTGCTGGCCATTCTTGGCCAGGCGTTAACCATTCGCCAGGTCGATGCCGGCTCGTGCAACGGCTGCGAGCTGGAAATCAACGCACTCAACAACCCGTATTACAACATCGAGGGTCTGGGCATCAAGTTCGTCGCCAGCCCCCGTCATGCCGACCTGCTGCTGGTTACCGGACCCGTGGCGCGCAACATGGAACTCGCCTTGCGCCGCACCTACGATGCCACCCCTGGACCCAAGCTGGTGGTTGCGGTGGGCGATTGTGGTTGCGACGGGGGGTTGTTCGGGGAGAGTTACGCGAGTTGCGGGCGTGTGGCCAATGTCATACCGGTCGATGTCGCGGTTGCCGGCTGCCCGCCGGAACCGATCGAGATCCTGCGCGGCATTCTGACCGCCGTGCGGCGCTGTCGAGCGGGCTCCGCTTAGGGCAGACCGCCGAGGCGCGCCCGGCAATGGCGACTACCAACGACCGGCGCACGAACGGGTTTGCGGCAGGTGTTGCGCCGCGGTCTCAGCCGGAAATCACGGGAACCTGGATGCGTTGCAGGCCCTGCCGAACGGTCTCGGCCAGCCTGGCAGCCTCGGGATCCGCGTAGGGTTTCTCTGTCGTCCAGCGGCAGAATGAAGCCATCAGCGCGGCTCTTTCGAGGGAAAACCGGGAAGCTGCCAAACCGGCTTCGATGATCGGAATGAGCGCCGCGGCAGCCCGCAGACGGTTGATTTCGGGGGTGGGGGGAGGAATCTGCTTTGCCATGTGATGATTCTAGCGAACTCGCCGGAACGAACGCAGGGCATATTTAACACTGAACCGGCGAGCGGGAGAAATGTCGGCTGCCGACCGCTCGGTTTCGCCCGGCCGGACCCCTGGAGCGCACTAATCGTTTCGCTGTGCGTTGCCGAGTGCGCCGGGCGACAGCCCCTGTTCGAGCATCTCGGTTTCCAGCTTGAGGCGCAGCATGAGCAGTCCGCGCAGCGTCTGTCGTGCCTTGTCCTCGGCCCAGGTTTCGTGCGGCTCGGCGAGGCAGTGGCGGAGCGCCGCCTGGTCGGACGGATCGACGCCGCAGAGGGCGGCGTAATGGAGGATTTCGTGGTCGAGCGCGCGCAGTTCCTGCGGGTAGTGCTCGAAGCCGCTCATTGCGGCAGCCTCCGCTGGCCAGTCGGCAGCCGGGTCGACCGGCCGGCGCGGCGATTGCGGGTAGCGGTGGTCTGGCGGATCGGTGCAGTCATTCTGGATCTCCCCCGGCGTGACAGGCGACTGGCGCTGGCCAGCCAGGCCCGAGGCGGGCCGCTGGCCCCGGGAACTGCCGCCGATTATAACGAGACTGGCGGGTCGGCGCGCACGCACGGGCGGATGATGCTTGCGCCGGGTACCGGCCGACGGTCAGGCATCGGACCGTTGCTGCCCGACCCAGATCAACCGGCTGGTGTCGAATCCCAGTTCGCGCGCCCGCGCGAGCAGTTGCTGGCGTACGTCGGGCGGCAACGTGCGTTCACGCGACAGGATCCAGAGATACTCACGACTCGGGCCGACGACCAGCGACCAGCGGTAGTCGCGCTCGTCGAGCGCGACGACGTGATAGCCGCCGTAGAAGGGGCCGAAGAACGAAACCTTGAGCGAGCCCTGCGTCGCCTCGCCGATCGGCAGTGCCTTGCCGACGGCTTCCCGCCAGGCGCCCTGTTCTGCGCTGTAGCCGCGGTTGATCACCTCGACGCTGCCGTCCGCTTGCCACCGGTACTGCGCCGACACGTCGCTCAGTCCGCGCTCGAAGGAATGATCGAGGCGGGCGATCTCGTACCATTTGCCGAGGTAGCGTTCGAGTTGAAAGTTGCCGACCGGGGTGATGCCTGTGGGGAGGCCGCTGCAGCCGGTGAGCAGCAGTGAGCAGAGGAGCAGGATGCGCAGCACGGGCATGGCAGTGACCATCGTTGATGAAGGCAGAGAGACCATCGAGTCTGACGGGAGTTCAACCGTGCAGCCGGTGGTGCACCGTCGGCGGGTGCCGGCATGCTAGAATTCCACCCCTATGGAACTCATCATCAACGGCGAAAGCCGCCAGTTCGGTGCGCCGCTGACGGTAGCCGAACTCGTCGCGCTCCTGCACCACACCGGCAAAAGGATTGCCGTCGAACGCAACGGCGAGATCGTGCCGCGCAGCCGGCACGGCGAAACCATGCTGCTCGACGGCGATCGCATCGAGATCGTCGTTGCGGTCGGCGGCGGCTGAGCCTCTTCGGGAAGCGAAAAGACTCATGCACTCTTCACCACACGGTCTGACGGTCGCCGGCCGCAGCTATCGTTCGCGTCTGCTGGTCGGCACCGGCAAGTACAGGGATTTTGCCGAGACCCGGGCGGCGATCGATGCTTCCGGGGCCGAGATCGTCACGGTCGCCATTCGCCGCACCAACATCGGCCAGAATGCCGGCGAGCCGAACCTGCTCGAGGTCCTGCCGCCGACCCGGTTCACCATCCTGCCAAACACTGCCGGCTGCTACACGGCGGCGGATGCGGTGCGCACCCTGCGCCTGGCGCGCGAACTGCTGGACGGCCACACCCTGTGCAAGCTCGAGGTGCTGGGCGATCCGACCAACCTCTTCCCGAACATGCCGGAAACGCTCAAGGCGGCGCAAACGCTGGTCAGCGAGGGCTTCGACGTGATGGTCTACTGCGCCGACGATCCGATCCAGGCGAAGATGCTCGAAGAGATCGGCTGCGTCGCGGTGATGCCGCTGGCCTCGCTGATCGGTTCCGGGATGGGCATCGTCAATCCGTGGAACCTGCGTCTGATCATCGACAACGCCAAGGTGCCGGTGCTGGTCGATGCCGGAGTGGGGACCGCCTCGGATGCGGCGATCGCCATGGAACTCGGTTGCGACGGGGTGTTGATGAACACCGCCATCGCGCACGCGCGTGACCCGGTACTGATGGCCAGCGCGATGCAGAAGGCCGTCGATGCCGGGCGCGAAGCCTTTCTGGCCGGGCGCATGGCGCGCAAGTACTACTCGGCCGATCCCTCTTCACCGACCAGCGGATTGATCGGCGCCTAGGAATGGCTGGCGGGGAGACGGTGCACACCGCCGGGCGGGCCGGTCACATCCGCAGTTTCGTGCGCCGCCAGGGGCGCCTCTCGAACGCCCAGCAGCGTTATCACACGGCGATGATGGCGCGCATCGGCGTGCCCTACGGCACTTCGCCACTCGATCTCGACGCGCTGTTCGGGCGTACGGCCGCGAAGATTCTCGAAATCGGCTTCGGCATGGGCGAAACCTCGGCGGCGATTGCCGCGGCGCACCCGGAAAACGACTATCTCGGCGTCGAAGTGCACACGCCGGGCGTCGGCAGCCTGTGCAAGCTGGTCGCCGAGAGGGATCTGCACAATCTGCGCATCGTGCAGCACGACGCGGTCGAGGTGCTGCACGACATGCTGGCGCCGGCTTCGCTGGACGGGGTGCACATCTTCTTTCCCGATCCCTGGCCGAAGACGCGCCATCACAAGCGGCGCCTGCTGCAGCCGGCCTTTCTGAGCCTGCTGGTCAGCCGCCTGCGGCCGGGTGCCTACATCCATTGTGCGACCGACTGGGAAGCGTACGCACAGCAGATGCTCGCCGTGCTCTCGGCCGAACCCCGGCTGCGGAATACGGCGGCGGACTACGCACCACGGCCCGACCATCGGCCGCCGACCAGGTTCGAGCAGCGCGGGTTGCGCCTCGGGCACGGTGTCTGGGATCTGCTCTTTCGACGGTCTTGCGGTTCACTCGAGCCGGAAGACCACCGGCAGGATCAGCTCGCGTGATTGCGTCCAGTTGACCCGGCCCATGGCATAGGCGGCCTTGACCGCGGCCTGGTCGAGGATGGCGTGGCCACTGCTGGCGGCGAGTTGCACGTCGACGATGCTGCCCTCGTCGGACAGCTTGAGGATCAGGCGCACCTCGCCTTCGATGCCGCGGGCGACGGCTTCGGGCGGGTAGTAGAGATGCTGCGAGAGCCTGCGCTGGGCCGCTTCAACCTGACGCCGGGGCGCCGCCCTGGCGGCCGTCACGGACTCGGTGGCGACCGGCCGCGCCGCGGTTGGTCTGGGCGGCGGCGGCGCCGGCTGATTGGCCAGGGTGTTTTTCAGCAGCGGATCGTCGCTCGGCGGCAGCGGTCTGGCCGGTACCTGCAAGGAGGCCTGCAGCAGGCGCGGCGGCGGCGGGTCGAAGCTGACGACATTGCCCCACAACACGCAGGCGTGCAGGATGAGCGAGAAGGCGAGAGCAGGAAGCAGGCGAAACGACATGGGCGCCACATTGTGAACGAAAAGCACCCGGCGGGACATCGCGAAATGGCCCCGGCGGCTTGCCCACAACTGGATGGAGGATGGCTGTGAGTGATTTTTTCGGTAGGGTGGTGGGCGGCGTCCTGCTGCTCTGCTGCCTGCTGGCCGGGTCGGGGTGGGCGCAGGTCCCGACGCCCGATCCGTTCACTTTCGAGTACGCGGTCGAACGGGGCGATCTGCGTACCGTCAAGCGCTGGCTCGATCAGGGGCTGAACCCGGAGTACGAGGCGGCGCACGTCGGCACCGGCCTGATGCTGGCTGCCTGGTATGGCAACGTCGAGATGATGGCGCTGTTCGTCGAGCGCGGCGCCGATGTCAGGCGGGTCAATCGGCATGGCGAACAGCCGTTGCAACTGGCCGCCTGGGGCGGTCATCTGGAGGCGGTCAAGTGGCTGCTCGAACGGGGCGCCCCGCTCGAGCGCGAGGGAAAGCAGTGGGGTGCGCTGCACTATGCGGTGTTCAATGGGCATGCCAAGGTGGTCGACGATCTGATGGCGCGCGGCGCCAACATCAATGCGCGGGCGCCGAACGGCGCGACCCCCCTGATGCTGGCAGCGCGCGAAGGGCACGCCGATCTGGCGCGCGTGCTGCTCGAATCAGGCGCCAATCCGGGCTTGCAGAGTGACTGGGGCGACAGTGCGCTGACCATGGCGATGCGTTATAACCACCTGCGCCTGGCCAAGATGATTTCGTCGCCGGAAGAGTTCGCAATTGCCGTCAAGGCGCCACCGGAGAGCTTCGGCGAAGCGACGCGCTCGGCCGCAGCGCCGCCCACGGTCGACGCGATCCTGCGCGAGATCAGGGCGGCCGAGGCCGCAGGTCGGCCGAGCGAGGAACTGCACGAAAAGCTGCGGGCCGCGGTCAATGAGTTGCGCCGTGCCAACCCGGCCTTGGCACAGCGGCCGATGCCGCGCCCCTACCAGCCACGGTCGATGGTCATCACCGCGCGCCGCGCGCAGCCCGGCGCGGAACGCGCCCAGTTGGTGGTCGATGGCGCAGCGGGCGGCGGGCAGAACGCTGCCGTGCCGGGCGTGGCCAGCCCGGCGGCGGCCAGGGGGAAAGCGGCGAGCGACGCCGCCGCGGCGCGCGAGCGCAGCCAGGCGGCCGGGCGGGCGGCTGACCTGCTGCGCCAGATCCGGGTGGCCGAGGCACAGGGTTTGCCGACCGACCAGCTCCGGCGACAGCTCGATCAGGCGGTCGAGGCGATGAAGCCGTAGTTGTGCCGGCCATCAATCCGGCTCGACGAGGAAACGCTCGAGCAGCCGGTTGAGGAAGCGCCGTCCCTGATCGGTCGGTGCGATGCGCTGGCCGCGGCGTTCGAGCAGCCCGTCGCGCTCGGCCTGGCGCAGTTGGTTTTCGATGCTGCCGAGTGACAGCGAGCAGCGCAGTTCGAACAGTGACGCGTCGAACCCGTCGATCAGGCGCAGCGCGTTCATCATGAACTCGCACGGCAACTCGCTGGCGGGGACGACAGACTCCTGCTGCACCGGCGTGCCGGCCGCGACCTGCGCCAGGTACTGCTCAGGTCCCTTCCAGCGCATCTGGCGCACCACCCGGTCGTGCAGGGTCAGCTTGCTGTGGGCGCCGGCGCCGATGCCCAGGTAGTCGCCGAAATGCCAGTAGTTGAGGTTGTGCTGACACTGGCGGCCGCTGCGTGCAAAGGCCGAGGTCTCGTAGTGCCGGTAGCCGGCGGCGGCCAGCCGGGCTTCGATCGCGTCCTGCATGTCGGCACAGCGGTCCGGCTCGGGCAGCGCTGGCGGTCGGGCGGCAAAAGCGGTGTTCGGTTCGATCGTCAACTGATAGCACGACAGGTGTGTCGGCGCGCAGGCGAGCGCCGCGTCGAGGTCGGTGAGCGCCTGCTCGAGGCTCTGTGCAGGCAGGCCGTACATCAGGTCCAGGTTGAAATTGTCGAAGTGGCGGGCAGCGATCTCGATCGCCTGCCGCGCTTCGCACTCGTCATGAATGCGGCCGAGCGTCTGCAGGTGCCGCCGGTTGAAACTCTGGATGCCGAGCGACAGCCGGTTGACCCCGGCGGCACGGAAAGCGGCGAACTTGTCGGCTTCGACGCTGCCGGGATTGGCTTCGAGCGTGATCTCGGCATTGGGCAGCAAGGGCAGCCGGCTGCGCAGGCCGGCCAACAGCTCGTCCAGCACCTCGCCGGAGAGCAGGCTGGGCGTACCGCCGCCGAAGAAGATGCTATCCACCCGACGGCCCCAGACCAGCGGCAGGGCCGATTCGAGGTCGGCGAGCAGCGCCGCCAGGTAGTCACGTTGCGGAATTGCCGCTGCCGACTGTTCGGCCGTGCCGCCGGCCGCCACGGCATGCGAGTTGAAGTCGCAGTAGGGGCACTTGCGCGCGCACCAGGGTATGTGGACGTAGAGCGACAGCGGTGGTGCCTGTTTGAACCGCAGCTCGCCGCGCCGGGCGGCGCTCGTCCGCTGTTCGGTGACCAGCGGGATCACCGTGCGCGCCCGGCTGGCGGACATCAGCGCCGGGACCGCAGGCGCTCGACAAGGCGGGCCAGAGCCTGACCGCGATGTGAACGGCGGTTCTTCTCGGCGGCGTCGAGTTCTGCCGCGGTCTGGTCGAGATCGCGCAGGTAGAAGACCGGGTCGTAGCCAAAACCGTCGTCGCCACGGCCGGCCGGGAGAATTTCGCCTTCCCATTCGCCCTCAGCAATGATCGGCTGCGGGTCGTCGGCGTGGCGCACCAGGACGATTACCGAAACGAACCGGGCGCTGCGCTGGCGGTTCGCGCCGAGCTCGGCGAGCAGTTTCTGGTTGTTGCGCGCATCTGAGCGCGGCTCGCCGGCGTAGCGCGCCGACTGTACGCCGGGCGCCCCGCCGAAGGCGTCCACGCACAGTCCGGAATCGTCGGCCAGTGCCGGCAGGCCGGTCAGCCGCGCAGCGTGACGGGCTTTGGCGAGAGCGTTTTCGACGAAGGTGCAATGCGGCTCTTCCGCCTCGGGAACGCCCAGCCGGCCCTGGGGCACGAGTTCCCAGCCGAGCGGCGCGAGGATGGCGTCGAGTTCCTTGAGTTTCTTGTCGTTGTTGGAGGCGAGGACGAGTTTCATTGGGCGAGGGCAGCTTTCTGGTGGGCGACAAGCTCGACGATGCCGGCTGCCGCGAGGTCGAGCAACTGGTTCATTTCGCGGCGCGAGAAGGGCTCGCCCTCGGCCGTTCCCTGCACTTCGACGATACCGCCCTGGCCGGTCATCACGACATTCATGTCGGTTGCACAGTTGGCGTCCTCGGCATAGTCGAGGTCGAGCACCGGCAGCGCCCGATAGATGCCGACCGAGACGGCGGCGACCTGATCACGCAGCGGGTTGGTGGCGATCCTGCCGCGGCTCAGCAGTTCCTCGCAGGCATCATTGAGGGCCAGCCAGGCGCCGGTGATCGACGCACACCGCGTGCCGCCGTCGGCCTGCAGAACGTCGCAATCGAGCGTGATCTGGCGTTCGCCGAGGGCCTTGAGATCGGTCACCGCGCGCAGGGCGCGGCCGATCAGGCGCTGGATTTCCTGCGTGCGTCCACTCTGTTTGCCGCGCGCCGCCTCGCGCCCGCTGCGCGTGTGCGTCGAGCGCGGCAGCATGCCGTATTCGGCGGTGACCCAGCCTTGTCCGCTGCCGCGCAGGAACGGCGGCACGCTCTCCTCGACACTGGCGGTGCACAGCACGCGCGTCGCGCCGATTTCGATCAGTACCGAGCCCTCGGCGTGACAGGTGAAGCGGCGCGTGATGATCACCGGACGCAACTGCGACGGCTGGCGTTGGCTGGGACGCATTCGAATCCTTATCTGGTGTATTTCTGGATGGTCGAACGGATCTCTTCGATCGCCTGCTCGATCTCTTCGTCGGTGAGTTCGGTCTTGCGGCTGGGATGGCGGCCGAATTCGTCCAGCTTGGTGGTGACCGTGTCGCGCGGCATCGTCCTGGTCGAGATCAAGCCACTGCTGCTCAGGCCGCTGTCGTCGGTGTAGGTGTCTCCCCAGCGCACGGCGATGATCGACAGGTTGTCGGCCTGCGGGCCACCGCGTGTCTCCGCCTGGCCGAGCAGGGCGGGCACCGCGCGCATCGGATCGGCCGTCTTCAGCGCCGCTCCCAGCATCTCTCCTGGCAGGTTGCTCCACACGCCGTCGGTACACAGCACGAGAACGTCGCCTGCCTCGAGGGTGGCCTTGCGCGAATACTCGATTTCCGGTGTCTGCCGCCCACCCAGACAACCGTAGATCTTGTTGCGATCGGGATGCGCGGTCATCTGTTCTTCGCTGATCAGTCCCTGGTCGACCATCTGCCGCACGCGCGAGTGATCACGCGTCTGCGACAGAACCTTGCCGTTGCGCATCAGGTACAGCCGGGAATCGCCCGAGTGCGCCCAGTAGGCGACATTGTTCTGCACGATGCAGGCGACGCAGGTAGTGCGCGGCGAGTCGAGCAGGTGATGCTTGCCGGCGAAATCGAGGATACCGCGGTGGGCGTTGAGCATGCCTTTCTGGAGAAACATGAAGGGGTCGCGGACCCGCGGCTTGAATTCCTTGGGGAAGGCTTCGGTCAGCGTCTGTACGGCGATCTGTGCGGCAACTTCGCCGTAATAATGGCCGCCCATGCCGTCGGCGACGACCATCAGCAGGGCCTCGCGCGAATAGCAATAGGCCAGGCGATCCTCGTTGTTGGCACGCTTGCCGGTGCGCGATTCCTGGTAAATGGTGAATTTCATGCGTCCCTGTTTCTTCTTAGTT
>NZ_JAEUOL010000088.1 GCF_016789985.1 Accumulibacter sp. | reverse complement strand
CCCCCCGAACTGGGCGCCGACATTGCCGAAAAGGGCATGGTGCTGACCGGCGGCGGGGCGCTGCTGCGTGATATTGATCGACTGCTGATGGAGGAGACCGGTCTGCCGGTCATCGTTGCCGAGGAGCCGCTGACCTGTGTCGCGCGTGGCTGCGGTCTGGCGCTCGAAAAGATGGATAACCTCGGCAGCATTTTCGCTTCCGATTGACGCGTGGCGGCGTGGTTGCCGCACGTCGCCAGTTGCCAGGCCTGATCGATGGAACATCAGCCGCCACCGTTTTTCAAGCGCGGGCCGGCACCCGTGGCGCTGCTTTCATTCTATGTGGCACTGTCGGTTGCCTTGCTGGTCGTCGATGCGCGCCTGCAGACGCTGGAGGTGGTGCGGCAGGCCTTGTCGCTGTTCACCCATCCGGTGCAGCAGCTTGCCCAGCTCCCGCTGCAGTCGCTTGCCAACGCGGGCGACTATTTTGTCAGCGTCGCCCGTCTGCGCGATGAAAATGCCCAGTTGAAACAAGCACGCCTGGATAACGTGACGACGCTGTTGCGTACCCAGCAGCTCGAGGTGGAGAACGAACGCCTGCGCAAACTGCTCGGTGTCAAGGAACGGAAACAGGCGAGCGGCCAGTTGGCACAGATCCTTTATGCCGCCCGTGATCCCTATTCGCGTCGCATCGTCATCGACAAGGGGCAACAGGACAAGGTTGCTGCCGGACAGCCGGTGATCGATGATGTCGGTGTGGTCGGTCAGGTGACGCGGGTATTTCCCTTCGTTTCAGAGGTGACCCTGATTACCGACAAGGAGCAGGCCGTGCCGGTGCAGATCGTACGCACGGGGCTGCGCTCGGTGGTTTTCGGTCTTGGCACGGGGCAACTCGAGTTGCGCTTCCTGCCGGCCAATGCCGATGTCCAGAATGGTGACGTGCTGGTGACCTCGGGCCTCGACGGCATCTTTCTGCCGGGTTTCCCGGTGGCCAGGGTGGTGCACATCGAGCGCGACACCTCGTACTCGTTTGCCCGAATCTTCTGCATGCCGCTGGCCGGGGTCGAGAACTTCAGCGAGGTCATGATTCTTGACCCACGTCCGGCAGTCGCGCTGCCGCCGCAGCTGGCAAACGAGCCCGTCGGTCGCGAGGCGAAGCCGCAGGTGCGCAAAAAGCGCATGAAGAAGGAGTAAGCGCAATGCAGACCAGCTATTATTCTCCAGCCCGCATTCTGCTGCCGGTTCGCCCGTGGTTCATCGGCTTCAGCCTGCTGGTGACGCTCCTCCTGAACTTTCTGCCGGCTTCGCCATGGCCGGGCCTGCCTGACTGGCTGGCTCTGGTGCTGGTCTTCTGGAGCGTTCGCGAGCCACGGCGGGTGGGCATGGGGCTGGCTTTTCTTTGCGGGGTGGCAATGGACGTTGCCGATGCCAGCCTGCTCGGCCAGCATGCGCTGGCCTATGTGCTGGTGGCGTACGGAGGCTCGTCGCTGTCGCGCCGGATTCTCTGGTTCCCGCTCGGTCAGCAGGCGCTGCAGGTCTTTCCGCTCCTCATGCTGGTGCCGTTGGTGCAGGTTGCCGTGCGCATCATGGCCGGTGCCGATTTCCCCGGATTCACCTATTTCTTTGGTCCTTTCCTGTCTACCCTGCTCTGGCCGGTGCTGACCTTTCTCCTGCTCCTGCCGCAGCATCAGCCGGTAGACCGTGATGCCAACCGGCCGCTCTGAAACCGTTGGCCGGCCGTCTGCGCCGGCCAGCCGCCGCCGGTGCCTGACCGGCAGCATGGCCCCGGTGTGCTCCTGCGGCTGAGGGATTCCGCCATGCTTGCCCGTCAGTCTTCGCTGAATGCGCCGGACCGCGAACTCGACCGCTTCCGCTTTCGGGTGGCGCTGGCCGGAGTGGCGGTGTTCGCTGCATTTGCCGTGCTGATTGCCCGCCTGTTTCATCTGCAGGTGGTGCAGCACGATTACTACACGACGCGAGCCGAGGATAATCGCATTTCGCTGGTGCCGATCGTGCCCAACCGCGGGGTGATCGTCGACCGCAAGGGAACGGTCCTGGCGCGCAATTACTCGGCGTTCACGCTGGAAATCACGCCCTCCAAGGTCGATGACCTGGATGCAACGATCGAGGGCCTTGGCAGGGTGATCGAAGTGCTGCCCAAGGACAGGAAGCGTTTTCGCAGGTTGCTGGAGGAGAGCAAGACCTTCGAGAGTCTGCCGATTCGCACACGACTGACCGAGGAAGAGGTCGCACGCTTTGCTGCCAACCGGTATCTTTTTCCGGGCGTCGAGGTCAAGGCGCGTCTCTTCCGACAGTACCCGCTGGGCTCGATCGGCTCACATGCTCTCGGCTATATCAGTCGCATCAACAAGCGTGATATGGAGATGATCGAGGAGAAGGAACAGACCACCAACTACCGGGGCACCGATCATATCGGGAAGTCGGGCATCGAGCAGAAGTACGAGTTCCATCTGCATGGTGAAACCGGTTACGAGCAGGTGGAGATCGACGCCGGGGGCAGGGCGGTGCGCAGCCTGTCGCGCAGCGCGCCGGTGCAGGGCAACAACCTGACCTTGACGCTGGACAGCAAGTTGCAGGAGATGGCCGAAAAGGCTTTCGGTGACCGCCGTGGCGCGCTGGTGGCGATCGAACCCGCGACGGGCGGCATTCTGGCGCTGGTGTCGACGCCGACCTTCGACCCGAATCTTTTTGTTGACGGAATCCGGACGGACGACTGGGATCAGCTCAACACCTCGCCCGACAAGCCACTGCTCAACCGTGCGCTGAATGGTGCCTACCCACCCGGTTCGACCTTCAAACCCTTCATGGCCCTCGCCGCGCTCGAAACCGGCAAGCGCACTCCCGGGCAGGCAATCTCGGATCCCGGGGTGTTCAATTTTGGTGGGCACCAGTTCCGCGATGACAAGAAGGGGGGCCACGGAAGTGTCGACATGTTCAAGTCGATCGTGCAGTCCTGCGACACCTATTACTACATGCTCGCCAACGACATGGGCATAGATGCGATTGCCCGTTTCATGGGCCAGCTCGGCTTTGGCCAGCGTACCGGGGTGGATATCGAAGGCGAGTCGCCAGGTGTGCTGCCGTCTCCCGAGTGGAAGGCGCGCCGCTTCAAACGGCCCGAGCAACAGAAGTGGTTTGCTGGCGAGACCATCTCGATCGGCATCGGCCAGGGCTACAATTCATATACGCCGATCCAGCTCGCACAGGCGACGGCGACCATTGCCAACAATGGCGTGCTGTATCGTCCGCATCTCGTCAAATACATCACCGATAGCCGAACCGGGGAACGGACGATGATCGAGCCGGAGCCACTGCGGGTCCTGCCGTGGAAGCGCCAGAATATCGAAGTGATCAAGAAAGCCATGGTCGGGGTGAACATCAGCGGCACAAGCGCGCGTGCTTTTGCCGGTGCCGGCTACGTCTCGGCAGGCAAGACCGGCACGGCCCAGGTGTTCAGCCTGAAGGGGGCAGACTACAAGGCATCGAGTGTCAAGAAGGAACTGCGCGACCATGCGCTGTTCATCGCCTTTGCCCCGGCCGAAGAGCCGAAGATCGCGCTCGCCGTGCTGGTCGAAAACGGTGGCTTTGGCGCGCAATCGGCAGCACCGATTGCGCGCATGGTCTTCGATTATTATCTGCTCGGCAAGTTACCCAAGGGGGCGGCCAGCGAAGACGATGTCGAGGAAGACTGATTGATGGCGCAGCAGTTCCTGCACCGTGCCCGGGTCCGTCTGGTCGAGCACATCGATGGGCCACTCCTGTTCATCACCCTCGCCTTGATGGCGACTGGTCTGACCACGGTCTACAGTGCCACCTACGACGCCAACAGTCGTCTGTTGGCGCAGGCCGTGAACATGGCGGTTGGCCTGTGCGTGATGTGGACGGTAGCTCAGCTCCCGCCTCAGAAACTGATGCGTTTCGGTGTTCCGCTCTACGTGTTGGGTATCATCCTGCTGCTCCTGGTTTTTCTCGTCGGGGTGAGGGTGAATGGGGCTACGCGCTGGCTGTCGCTCGGGTTTACCCGTATCCAGCCTTCCGAGTTGCTGAAGGTCGCCGTACCGCTGATGCTGGCCTGGTATTTCCACAAGCACGAAGCCGTACTCAAGCTTCGCCATTACGTGGTTGCCTGTCTGCTGCTGCTGCTCCCTTTCGCGTTGATCGCCAAGCAGCCCGATCTGGGGACAGCGATCCTGGTTGGCGCCGCCGGTTTCTACGTCATTTTCTTTGCCGGCCTGCCGTGGCAGGTGATTGCCGGTCTGGGGGCCGCCGCTGCGGGTGCCGCCCCCTTTGTGTGGACCATGCTGCACGACTACCAGCGCAAACGCATCCTGACGCTGATCGATCCGACCAGCGATCCGCTCGGTGCCGGTTATCACATCATCCAGTCGACCATCGCCATCGGTTCCGGGGGGAGTTTCGGCAAAGGCTGGCTGGCCGGGACGCAGACGCACCTCGAGTTCATTCCCGAGCGTCACACCGACTTCATCTTTGCCGTCTATTCCGAAGAGCGTGGACTGCTCGGCAACGGGATCCTCTTGCTGCTCTATCTCCTGCTGATTGGCCGCGGCTTGATGATCGCGGCCAACGCGTCGACGCTTTTCGCCCGGGTGATGGCCGGTTCGGTCACCCTCAGTCTGTTCACCTATGTCTTCGTCAATGTCGGGATGGTCAGCGGAATCCTGCCCGTGGTCGGGGTACCGCTACCTTTCATGAGCTACGGTGGAACGGCCATCGTCACGCTGTCGGTGTGCATCGGCATTCTGATGAGCATCCAGACACATCGCATGCTGGTCAGGAAATGAGTTGCCCAAAATCCCGGTGGCCCGGCCGCCTGTCGCACGCCGCCTGTTGCCTGCTCTTGCTGCCCTTCCTTCTGCCCGGGTGTGGCGGACAGGCGGCACGATCACCCGAGGCCGCGTCGCGCAGCCCGGAGCAGGCGAAAGCACCCGCCAAGACACCCCGCAAGTCGAGCGTCGTGCAGAAACGCGGTGGCGCCTATTACAAGGACGATGGCCCGGGGGACGAGATTCCCGACAATCTCGATGACATTCCCGACGCGCAGCCGCGTCTCGAACCCCTGCATCGCTTCGCCAATCGACCGTACGTCGTGCTGGGCAAGGCCTATGAGCCGCACAGCGGTCTCAAGTCGTATCAGGAGCGTGGTGTTGCGAGCTGGTACGGCAAAAAGTTTCATGGCCAGAAGACATCGATCGGCGAACCCTACGACATGTTTTCGATGACCGCTGCCCACCCGACGCTGGCCATTCCCTCGTATGCCCGGGTGACCCGGGTCGGTACCGGCAAGTCGGTGGTGGTGCGCGTCACGGATCGCGGCCCCTTCCATGCCGACCGGGTTATCGATCTCTCGTATGCCGCCGCCTATCGCCTGGGCTACGTGGATGATGGCAGTACTCTGGTGGAGGTGGAAGCCATTCTGCCCGAGGGTGCGACGACGATGAGCTATGCTCAGGTGATGTCTCCGGTCCGCCCGCCACGGCCTGTTGGCAGCCTGGCCGAACGTGACGAGATTGAATTGCTGGCGGTCAAACTGGGCTTGGACACTGCGGCGATGCCTTCCCTGGTACACGAAGCGACCCCGCCACCGCTCCCCACCGCCAGGCCGGTGCCGGCGGGGGTTGCCGCCAGCGGCATCTTCCTGCAGCTCGGTGCCTTCGCGAGCGCCGACAATGCCGACAGCCTGCGCGCCCACCTGCTGCGCGAACTGGACTGGCTCAACGAGGGAATCCAGATCAACGCCGGCGGCGGCATGCATCGCGTCCACCTGGGGCCCTACGCGAACCGCGCCGACGCCGAGAAGGTTGCCGAGAGGATTCGCCTGGCCCTGGGGTACAAGCCCACCTTCGTGGCGCGCTGATCAGGAGCGGTTCGTTTCCGTATCGAGCTGACGGAACACTTCCTGGACGATTTCCTTGCCTTGCCCAAGCTGGACCACCTGGCCGCTGATCTCGACCGGGATCAGCTTGCCGTCGTCGGCCAGCACCGCACTACGCACCGAGTCGATACCTCCGCCGTTGACCAGTTGCCGGAAGAGATCGCACATGTCCAGGTGTTCGCTGCGCACGTACAACTCGCTTTGCAGGACGCCGAGCAACTCCTGCAATCGGCGCCCGAACAGTTTTTCGGCCTGGGGGTTGGCGTCGATAATATGACCCGTTCTTGCGTCCGAGATCAGGATGGCGTCACGCGCGCCGGTGAACAGCGCCTGCCGGAGGCTGTTCGCGTCACGCAGTTCCTCCTCTTTCGACAGGAGCTGGTGCTGCAGCAGGGCGAGGCTGACGAGGCTGGCGACAGCGTGGACGAACAGGCGCTGCACCGACGTCCAGGCTGAATGCTCGCCGACGCGCTCGATGCAGAGCACGCCCTGCAACTCTCCCTCGGCATGGATCGGCGAGTTGATCAGGGCGCTGATGCCGTTCATCAGCAGATAGTCACGGCTGAACTCCTGCGTCGATGGGTGTTTCATCGCGTCGTCGGCAACGATCGGTTCGCCGCGTTCGAGCGCCCGGAAGTATTCCGGATAGCGTCCGGCGTGCCAGATCAGACCGCTGCTGTGACGGTTGCGCGACAGTTCGTAAAGATCGATGCAATCGAGCTGATCGCGCTGTGCGCTCAGGCCCCACAGGCTGACCCGCTCGATGTTCAGGGTCTGTGCGGTGCTGGCCGTGAGCTGGCGCAGGGCTTCGTCCAGCCGGTGGCCGGCGAAGCCGCGCCGTGACAGTTGCGCGAAAGCTCCTTGCAGGTCAAGGGAATTCGATAGAGGTCGAAAAGGTGGCAGCATTGGGTCGAACCGTGCGTGCTTCGTCGTGAATGGTGGCGGCCGGAAAAGTGCGGCTATCGTACTGGCCGCTTCACCGGACTGGCTGTGTGGTAAGTCACGCCGTGCCGGAATCAGCCGGTCGTTGTCGTCACAGAACGCGTACAGGTGGTGCGCGGGCGGCTTGTTATAATCACAACTTTGCGCCGAAATCAGCCATGCACAGATTCCGCTCACTTTTCCTGGTCCTGCTCTGCCTGCCGCTTCTCGCTCTCGCCGAACAACTGCCGACACCTCCGGCCCTGGCTGCCAAGTCGTGGTTGCTGGTCGATGTCGCCGCCGGTCAGCAACTCGCTGCGCAGGCGCCCGATCAACGCCTCGAGCCGGCGTCCCTGACCAAGCTGATGACTGCCTACCTGGCCTTTGCCGCGCTCAAGCAGGGCACGCTCAAGCTCGACCAGACCGTACCGGTCTCCCAGAAAGCCTGGAGGACCGGAGGGTCGCGCATGTTCATCCAGGTTGGTACCCAGGTCAAGGTCGAGGACCTGCTGAAGGGAATGATCGTCCAGTCGGGCAACGATGCCTGCGTGGCACTTGCCGAAGCCATTGCCGGTGACGAGGAGAACTTCGCGCAGATGATGAATCGCGAGGCGCAGCGACTGGGCATGAAGGATTCGAGTTTTCGCAACTCGAGCGGTCTGCCCGATGCGCAGCATTACACCACGGCGCGTGATCTGGCGACCCTTGCCGCAGCCCTGATTCGCGACTTTCCGGAAGACTATGCGCGTTACTACTCGCTGAAGGAGTTCCGCTACAACAACATCACCCAGCCCAACCGCAATCGCCTGCTCTACATCGACCCGACCGTCGATGGCCTGAAGACCGGACATACCGAGGCTGCCGGTTATTGCCTGGTCTCGTCGGCCAAGCGGGGTTCCCGCCGGCTGTTGTCGGTGGTGCTCGGCGCCGCGTCGGACAGCACGCGTGCCCAGGAATCGCTCAAGCTGCTGAACTACGGTTTTCAGTTCTACGACGCAGTGCAGCTCTACGCGAAGAATGAGGCGGTTTCCACTCTGAAGGTATGGAAGGGTCAGGAAAGTGCGGTCAAGATCGGCTTCACCACTGATCTGGTGATTGCCGTCCCCAAGGGTTTTGGGCCGAAGCTGCGGACCGAACTCGTTGCGCAACAGACACTGATCGCACCGATCACGCCTGGGCAGGTGCTGGGCACCCTGAAGGTCAGCCTCGATGACAAGGCGTACGGCGAATACCCGGTGCTGGCGCTCGCAGCCGTGCCGGCGGCGGGGATCATCGGACGGATGGTGGATACCGTCCGCCTGTGGTTCAAGTAGCCGTCGGCGGGGTCGCGTTTCTTCCCGGTCGGCGGGACGAGGGTGGCGATGTCTGAAACGCAGGAAAGCCTGTTCGAATTTCCCTGTGCCTTTCCGCTCAAGATCATGGGGCTGGCCAGCGACGACCTCGCGCAGGCGGTTCTCGAAGTCGTGTTGCGGCACGCACCGGATTTCGATGCTGCAACGATGGAAATGCGTGCCTCGAGTGCGGGCAGGTACCTGAGCCTCACGTGTACGATCAACGCCACCAGTCGGGCACAGCTCGACCGGCTTTACCGGGAACTGAGCGCCCATCCGCTGGTCAGCATCGTATTGTGAAAAACGGCGCGGAAATCGTGTTGTCGTCGTCTCCTGACCAACTGCCGCTACTGCTGCGTCATCTCGGACGCCGGGACTATCGGTCGACCTGGCAGGCGATGGTCGACTTCAGCGCCGGGCGTGAGGCCGGCACAACGGACGAACTGTGGTGCTGCGAACACCCGCCGGTGTTTACCCTCGGTCAGGCCGGCAAGTCCGAGCATCTGCTGGCGGACCTGGGAATTCCGCTGGTGAAGACCGACCGGGGAGGGCAGATCACTTACCACGGTCCCGGTCAGGTGGTGATCTACCTGCTGCTCGACCTGGCGCGGCGACACCTCAGGGTGCGTGAACTGGTGATCGCCATCGAGCAGGCAGTGATCGACCTGCTGGCCGAGCATGATGTCCTGGGCGAGCGGCACGCCGGTGCACCGGGGGTTTATGTCGGTCCCGCCAAGCTGGCCGCACTCGGTCTGCGGGTGCGCAAGAGCTTCTGCTATCACGGCGTCAGCCTGAACGTCGATATGGACCTGTCGCCTTTTGCGGCAATCAACCCCTGCGGTTATGCCGGCATGCCGGTCACGCAGACCAGGGATCTCGGCATCGTGCTGACGCCGGGACAAGCCGCGACGGCGCTGGCGGAACATCTCGCAAGACAACTGGAGCGCAAGCAATGAGCAGTGACAACGAAGGTCAGGAGGCGCCCAGAGGAGCCGTCAGGATCGCCGGGGTGAAGGAGAAGGGTGAGCTGAAGACTGCCCGCATCCCGATCAAGATCGTCCCGCAGGCACCCCGGCGCAAGCCCGAGTGGATTCGTGTCAAGGCCGGCAACGACGCGGGTCGTTTCGGTGAAATCAAGAAAATGCTGCGCGAGCAGAAGCTGCACACCGTCTGCGAAGAGGCTGCCTGCCCCAATATCGGCGAGTGTTTCGGCCGCGGTACCGCCACTTTCATGATCCTCGGCGACATCTGCACCCGCCGCTGCCCGTTCTGTGACGTCGGCCATGGCAAGCCGCTGCCGCCCGATATCAACGAGCCGGCCAATCTCGCCGATAGCGTTGCCCGGCTCAAGCTGCGCTATGTGGTGATCACCAGTGTCGACCGTGACGACCTGCGTGACGGTGGCGCGCAACATTTCGTCGAGGTGGTGGCCGCCGTGCGCCAGCGCTCACCCGACACGACCATCGAGATCCTGGTTCCCGATTTCCGCGGTCGCATGGAGATTGCCCTCGAGGTGCTCGGGCAGACACTGCCGGACGTCCTGAACCACAATCTGGAGACGGTTCCCCGCCTGTACCGGCAGGCCCGTCCGGGTGCCGATTACGCGCATTCGCTGGCTTTCATGAAGAGCTTCAAGGCACGCTATCCGCAGGTGCCGACCAAGTCGGGACTGATGGTCGGTCTGGGCGAGACGGACGACGAAATTCTCGACGTTCTGCGCGACCTGCGCGCCAACGATGTCGAAATGCTCACCATCGGGCAGTACCTGGCGCCCTCCGGCCATCACCTGCCGGTCGCCCGTTACGTTCATCCCGAGATCTTCAAGACGTACAAGCAGGCGGCGCTGGCCATGGGTTTCAGCGGGGCAGCCTGTGGCCCGCTGGTCCGCTCGAGCTACTGGGCCGACCTGCAGGCGCATAGCGCCGGTGTTGCCTGAGCCGCAGGCTCTCAGTTGTAGCGCACGAAACGCGCCGGATAGCGGGCGGTTGCCCAGGCCAGAAAGAGGTACTTCACTGTCTTGCCGACGCCCACGGCGACTAGGATGCCAAGACTCGACAAGTCGGCCAGCGCACAGAAGAGCAGGGCCGGGGTTTGCGGGATCGGTGAACCGGCAATCACCAGCATGGCGAGCAAGCCCCAGTCCTGCAGCCAGTCGCTGGCGGTCTGCCAGGCTGTGCTCTGCAGCAGCTCCGGGTAGTGCGCGAAAACGAACTCCGACCCCAGGTACTGGAAGATTTCGACCAGGACGGCGGCACCGCAGCCGCTGGCGATGCCGCAGAGCAGACCGAGCGTGCGCCAACGCCCTGGTGACAGCAAGACGGCAGGAATCAGCACCGCGACGAAGGGAAAACTGAAAGTGATCGTCGACCCGAAGGCGATCGCCGTTACCACCAGCGAGTAGTAGCGATGCGCGACACTGCGCATCAGCAAATATCGCAGCCAGTCGGGGAGCACGTGCGTTTTCATTGCTCACACCGCGCTGGCGAGTGCGGCCGGTATGCCGGAAGGGGCCATCGGCGAGTGCCGGGCGGCACGCCGTGGGACACGACGGCTTGTGCGCGTCAAGGCGGGCAGGCTATGCTTACGCGCTCGAAGCTCGATCCTCGTCAAATTACCCCCGGATAGCCTGGCCATGTATCACGTTGCACGGATAACCGGGATTGTAGGCGCTCTGCCGATCTGTGTGCCGCTGTTTGCGCTCGGGGTGAATGCGTTGCCGAGCAGGGAGACTGCGCCCGGTCTCAGGGATGTCCCGTCAGAAGGGGCCGACGTGGCGGTCGGCCAACTCGGCGAGAGCAACGGGTGCATGGATGACCCGCAACCGCGTATTCCGTTGCCGTTCGCGCTGCGCTCGACGGAGAGGACGATGCGTGCCCCGGGCATGAGGAAACAGGCCGACGAGCGGATCGAGACGATGCACCGGGCGTGGAAGCGGCGGTGGTCGAGGCTTGGCTGATTCTTATCAAGGCGGTCCAGAACATGAGCTTCGATGATGCCCGAACAATCCTCGCCGATGGTGACGATGCTGCCCCCCCAATACTTCAGGCGAAGCACCTCGGTGGCTCCTGGCGAGAGCTTTCTGCCGATCGCCAGGCTGGCGACGGTCAGGAGACAAGCCGCCGAGCAAGACAATCAGTACGCTGGTCAGGCTGCCACACCGGGTCTGCCGCGGGAGAAGGACACCAATCTTGATAGCTACGTTACGCAGAAGGCCCTTGATGGCCTGTTCCGGGTCATCGCTCAACAGGAAAAAGCGATTCGCCAGGACCCGCCCGGCAGCAGTTCGCTGCCACTGCAAACGGTGTTTGGCGCTGCTCTCGGGTAGGCTGCCGCCGGTTGTGCCCCGGGCTGCAGGCGCGTCGCTTGCCATGCAGGGTGGGCGAAGTTTCGCCGCGCGGGCCGCATCGGCCAATGGCGATTACCGTACGGCGCAGCCTGCGCGACGGCTCGCTTCCTAGCGCATGGCGTCTACCGCTGTACGACACGCTCTCCTGGCGTTCTGCTGCCTGCTCTCCGGGCAGGCGGCGGCCGAGACGCTTCCGTCACTCGGCCGGCCCGGTGTGCTGCCCGAGACGTCACCGGTCCTCTCCGGTAGAGCCAGCTTCTACGGCGCGGCGTTTGGCGGCCGCAAGACCGCTTCCGGTGACAGCTATGAGCATCACATCATCTCGGCCGCGAGTAATCGTTTTCCTCTCGGCACGCTGGTGGCCGTCCGCCGCGTGCCGTCGGCGCGTTGCGTGGTGGTCAGGATCAATGACCGGATGGGACACCGCAGTCGGCTGATCGACCTGTCGCGTGAGGCGGCTGTCCGCCTCGGCATGATCGACGCCGGGGTGGCCGAAGTGGAAGTCGTCGCCTTGCCGAAGTACCTGATCGGTCATGAACACGCCTGCCTGCTTGCCTTCCAGCCGCCGGTACACCTGCACGCGCAGGATGGGCGGGATGCTGTCAGAGCCGACAAGTAGGAAGATCGCAACCTGGCTGGCGACCGTGGACTCGCCGCCGACGGTTCCGCCATGCGGCCAGTTGACCTGGCTTGCCAAACTCGGGAATACTCGCGCACCGATTGCGGAATTTGGACAGCGGTGCAGGTTTCAGCCAAGGGGGAGACAGAATGGACGAGGCGCTGGAAGGTGATCTGCCCAAGATGAAGAAATCCGTCGCCTTGTCGGGCGTGGTGGCTGGCGACACGGCGATCTGTTCGGTCGGGCGTAACGGTAACGACCTGCATTACCGCGGTTACGACATCATTGCCCTGGCCGAACATGGCACTTTCGAGGAGGTCGCCTACCTGTTGCTCTATGGGCGATTGCCCAGCCTGACCCAGCTCAATCAGTACAAAAAGAAACTCAAGACGCTGCGTGGCTTGCCGGTCATGCTGCGGCCGGTGCTCGAAAACCTGCCGGCCTCGTCGCACCCGATGGACGTCCTGCGCAGCGGCTGCTCGGCGCTCGGCACGATCCTGCCCGAAGCGCAGGACCATAACCCGGGCGCGGCGCGCGAAATTGCCAATCGGCTGATTGCCAGCTTCGCATCGATGCTGCTCTACTGGTATCACTGGTCGCACAACGGTCGACGGATCGACACCGAGACCGACGACGACTCGATTGCCGCGCATTTCCTGCATCTCCTGCGTGGCAAAGCGCCGACGGCGCTGCGTGCGAGCAGTCTCGACAAGTCGCTGGTGCTCTACGCCGAACATGAGTTCAACGCCTCGACCTTCACCGCACGCACCATCACCGGTACCGGAGCCGACCTCTATGCGGCGATCAGTGGCGCCATCGGCGCGCTCAGCGGCCGCCTGCACGGCGGTGCCAACGAGGTCGCTTTCGAGATTCAGAGCCGTTACAACGACGCCCGGCATGCCGAGCAGGACATCCGGCGACGGCTGGACAACCGGGAGATCATCATCGGCTTCGGCCACCCGCTGTATACGATCGCCGACCCGCGTCACAAGGTGATCCGCGCCGTCGCCCAGCAGTTGTGCATCGATGGCGACAACCTGATGCTGTTCGACGTTGCCAGCCGCATCGAGTCGGTGATGTGGGAGCAGAAACGCATGTTTCCCAATGTCGACTGGTTTTCGGCCGTGGTCTACCACATGCTGGCTGTGCCGACCCCGATGTTTACGCCGCTGTTCGTGATTGCCCGGACCAGCGGCTGGGCGGCGCATGTCATCGAACAACGCATCGACGGCAGGCTCATCCGCCCGTCGGCCAACTACACCGGGCCGGAGGTCCAGGAATTTGTCCCGCTCGCTCAACGTGTCTGAGCGCTTACCGCACGAGGGCCACCAGGCAGCCAGATGACGACGCGCATATCCGCCACACGCGGCCACCCCGATCAGGTACTGGCCGATATCGCCGACTACGTGTTGAATTTCAGCATCGGTTCGCGGGCGGCCGTCGAAACCGCCCGCTACTGCCTGGTCGACGCGCTGGGCTGTGGCCTCGAAGCGCTGGCCTATCCGGCCTGCAGCAAGCTGCTCGGACCACTCGTTCCGGGCACCGTCGTGCCCCACGGCGCCAGGGTTCCGGGCACCGGCTTCGAGCTCGACCCGGTGCAGGCGGCGTTCAACATCGGCGCCATGATTCGCTGGCTGGACTTCAACGACACCTGGCTGGCCGCCGAATGGGGGCATCCGTCGGACAATCTGGGCGGCATCCTGGCGACCGCCGACTGGCTGTCGCGCAGCCGGCTGGCCAAGGGGCAGAAACCCTTGCCGATGCGCCTGGTGCTGGAGGCGATGATCAAGGCCTACGAGATTCAGGGCATTCTGGCGCTCGAAAACAGCTTCAATCGTGTTGGCCTGGATCACGTGGTGCTGGTCAAGGTGGCGA
>NZ_JAEUOL010000069.1 GCF_016789985.1 Accumulibacter sp. | reverse complement strand
AAGAACTAGGAGAATTTCCATGCAGTTGAATCCTTCCGAAATCAGCGAACTGATCAAGAGCAAGATCGAGAATCTTGCGATCAGCGCCGATCTGCGCACCCAGGGCACCGTCGTTTCGGTGACCGATGGTATCTGCCGTGTTTACGGCCTGACCGACGTCATGCAGGGGGAGATGCTCGAGTTTCCGGGCAACACCTTCGGTATGGCATTGAACCTCGACCGCGACTCGGTTGGCGCGGTGGTTCTCGGTGAATACGATCAGATCAGCGAAGGCGACACGGTCAAGACCACCGGCCGCATTCTCGAGGTACCGGTCGGTCCGGAACTGCTCGGTCGTGTAGTGAACTCGCTTGGTCAGCCGATCGACGGCAAAGGCCCGGTGAACAACAAGCTGACCGACAAGATCGAGAAGGTCGCGCCTGGTGTCATCTGGCGCAAGTCGGTGTCGCAGCCGGTGCAGACGGGTCTCAAGTCGATCGACGCCATGGTGCCGATCGGCCGCGGTCAACGTGAGTTGATCATCGGCGACCGGCAGACCGGCAAAACGGCGGTGGCCGTCGACACAATCATCAATCAGAAGGGGCAGGACCTGATCTGCATCTATGTGGCGGTCGGTCAGAAAGCCTCGACGGTTGCCAATGTCGTGCGCAAGCTGGAAGAGAACGGTGCGATGGAATACACCATCGTGGTTGCCGCCACTGCTTCCGAATCGGCGGCCCTGCAGTACATCGCTCCCTACTCCGGTTGCACGATGGGCGAGTATTTCCGTGACCGTGGCCAGGATGCGCTGATCATCTACGACGACCTGACCAAGCAAGCCTGGGCTTACCGTCAGGTTTCCCTGCTGCTGCGCCGTCCACCGGGCCGTGAGGCTTATCCCGGCGACGTTTTCTATCTGCACTCCCGCTTGCTCGAGCGCGCTGCACGGGTTTCTGCCGAATGGGTCGAGAAGTTCACCAATGGTGAGGTCAAGGGCAAGACCGGCTCACTGACCGCCCTGCCGGTCATTGAGACGCAGGCTGGCGACGTGTCGGCCTTCGTGCCGACCAACGTGATCTCGATTACCGACGGCCAGATCTTTCTTGATACCGATCTCTTCAATGCGGGTATCCGGCCTGCCATCGATGCCGGTATCTCGGTTTCGCGCGTCGGTGGTGCAGCGCAGACCAAGGTGATCAAGAAGCTGGGTGGTGGCGTCCGCCTGGCTCTCGCCCAGTACCGCGAACTCGCTGCCTTCGCCCAGTTTGCTTCCGATCTGGATGAGGCTACCCGCAAGCAACTCGATCGCGGTCGCCTGGTGACCGAACTCATGAAGCAGCCGCAGTACTCGCCCTTGTCCATCTCCGAGATGGCGATCACCCTGCACGCCGTCAACAAGGGCTACTTTGACGATGTCGATGTCAAAAAAGCCCTGGCGATCGAGAAACAGATGCATGGTTTTGTCAAGCAGAAGTACGCCGACCTGATCACGAAGATCGAGACGACCAAGGATCTTGACGCGGATGCCGAGCAGAAACTCGGCAAGGCGATCGAGGAATTCAAGGCCACGTTGGCCTGATCGAGCGAGGAGATCGCCATGCCTAGCGGCAAGGAAATCCGCAACAAGATCAAGAGCGTCGAGAGCACGCGCAAGATCACCAAGGCCATGGAGATGGTGGCCGCATCCAAGATGCGCAAAGCGCAGGACAGGATGCGCGCTGCTCGCCCCTACGGTGAGAAGATTCGCCGGGTTGCCGGCAATCTATCGCATGCCCTGACCGATTACCGCCATCCATTCCTGACGGTACGCGAACAGGTTAAGACGGTCGGTCTGATCGCCGTGACCTCCGACAAGGGTCTGTGCGGCGGCTTGAATACCAATGTGCTGCGCCTCGCTCTGAGCAAGATGAAAGAGTGGGATGCGGAAGGCAAGAAGCTTCGGGTCACGGCGATTGGCAACAAGGGGCTGGGTTTTATGCAGCGCGCCGGGGCCAATATCGTTTCGCAGTTGACCGGTCTGGGCGATACACCGCACCTGGAAAAGTTGATCGGTCCGGTCAAGGTTCAGCTCGATACCTACATGAAGGGTGAGATCGATGTGCTTTACATCGCCTTCACCCGCTTCATCAACACGATGAAGCAGGAACCGACGCTTTACCAGTTGCTGCCGCTATCCGGTGACTTGGTGGGCGGTGAGGGCAACCGGTGGGACTACATCTATGAACCCGAAGCCAAGACGGTGATTGATGACCTGCTGGTGCGTTACGTCGAGGCGATGATTTACCAATCTGTTGCCGAAAACATGGCGTCCGAGCAAAGCGCGCGCATGGTGGCCATGAAATCGGCTTCCGACAACGCCAAGAACGTGATCGGCGAACTGAAACTGGTTTACAACAAGGCTCGCCAGGCAGCGATTACCAAAGAGCTTTCGGAGATCGTCGGCGGCGCAGCGGCTGTCTGACCACGCGATAATTAGTTTATTGATTAGGGATACGACGATGAGTCAAGGAAACATTGTTCAGTGTATCGG
>NZ_JAEUOL010000047.1 GCF_016789985.1 Accumulibacter sp. | reverse complement strand
CACCACGGTCGTTGCTGACCGAAACCCGCACACCACGGTCATCACGAGCAGTGGCCCAGCCTCTCAAACGCATCGTTGGCCGACAGAAAGACCTCGCCGGATAACGCGGCCCAGAAATCGGAATGCTTCAACCGATCCTGGACGGGCCCTTTGACCTCGGCAAGGTGGAGTCTGCTACCTCGTTCAACGAGGTCACGATCGAGCTCGCCAAGACACTCTACCGCAGTGGCGTCCAGACGATTGACCGCGCTCATCACCAGCACGACGTGGCGCGTTTCGGGCATCTGGGCGAGTGCCTGATCAAGTCGCAACTCCACTGCTCCCAGGTTACCGAAAAAAAGGCTCTCGTCGATGCGCACGAACAGGACACCGGGAATCGTGTCGACGTGGTGCCGCTCGATATTGCGAAAATGCTCGCTGCCGGGAATGCGGCCGATCAGCGCGATATGGGGAGAACTCGCCCGCAACAGGAGCGTGCCCATCGACAGGAGCACACCCAAGCCGATCCCGATCTCCAGACCGAGGAACAGCACCCCGCCGGCAGTGCCCAGCCACGCCAGGCCATCGGCGCGGTCATAGGCCCAGGCCCGGCGCAGGCCGTCGAGATCGATCATGCTGCCGGCCGCGATGACAATGGTGGCTGCGAGAACCGCCAGCGGCAAGCGAGCGAAGCAGTGCGCCGCCCCCGCCACGACGACAATCATTGCGACGGCCGACACGATGCTGGCCAGGGGTGTCTGCGCACCAGCGGCAACATTGACCGCCGAGCGCGACAGACCGCCGCCTACCGGCATGCCACCGTAGAAGGCGGCAACAACGTTGGCAGCGCCCAGTCCGAGTAGCTCTGCATTGGCGTCGACCCGCTCGCGACGCTTGATCGCCAGCGCCTGGGCCATGCTCAGTCCTTGTACCATGCCGATCAGCGCCAGCACGGCGGCCGGCACGATCAAAACCTGCACAATGTCGTAGGCAGGGATGAAAAACCTGAAAGGTGGCAGACCCTCGGTGACCGCGCCGACGACGGCGACACCACGCTCATGATCCAGGTCGAAGGCGACCACCGCCAGAGTTGCCAGCAAAACGACCAACAACGGCATCAGCCGAACCATCGCCGCCGCCTTGCCGGCCCCCATGCCCAGCGACGGAAGGATCCTCCCCAAGCCAGCCCGGACAAAAACGAGCATCAGGAACGCCGGCACACCGATCGCCAGGGTCGGCCAGTGACTGTGTGGCAGTTGTCGCAACAGCTCGGCCAGCACCTGCCAGTTACTGGTGCCCTGTGGCGACAGGCCCAGCAGGTGCTTGATCTGGCTGATGACGATCAGGATCGCGGAACCGGAAATGAAGCCGCTGATCACCGGCCGGCTCAGCAACTGTGCGAGAAATCCCAGGCGCAGTGCGCCGCAAGTCAGCAACATGAGGCCGGAGATGAGGGCCAGTGTGGCTGCCAGCACGAGATATTCGGGTGAAGCGGGTACCGCAAGAGGAGTCAGCGCCGCATAGGTCATGAGTGCGGTGATGGCCACCGGCCCGACCGCCTGTACCATGCTGCTGCCCAGCAGAGCATAGGCAAGTACCGGGAAGATGCTGACGTACAGTCCCACCTGTGGCGGCAGACCGGCGAGCAAGGCGTAGGCAAGACTCTGGGGAATCACCAGGACGGTAACGATCAGGCCCGCTGTCAGATCGGCGCCGAGCGCATCCTTGCGATAGTTCCGGAGCCAGGCTGGCAGGGGGTTGGGGATGGGGGACATGGGGCGCCTCGAGCCACAATCGGGCGAAAACGAGAAGCTTATCCTATCCTCGCGCGTCAATACATCTGGCAAGACGCGGCCGGCCGCATCGCGGCGGGTTGGCCAGCCAGCAACCCGGCTGGTCTGTCGCTCATCGTGAGGCCGTTCCGGCAGCGCAAGCGAAACGGCCCGGGAGCGGACACTCCCGGGCCGTTAGAGCCGATCAAGCGACTGCTGCTATATCGTGCTTACTTAGCTTAGTGACCCGAGGCCGAGGAAGCGCCGAAGCCTGTCTCCGAACGCACCTTCTGCGCCGGATAGAGCGAACGCTCAAGCTGGGCCTGCTTGCTGTTGTCCAGCTTGGAGACGACATAGATCACGACGAACGCAGCGGTCATCGAGAAGATGGCCGGCGACGAGTACGGGAACCATGCACTGCCTTTCGGATTGTGCATCACTGCTTCCCACACCGAGGCGGACAGGATGGTCAGGACAACCGAGCTGATCAGGCCGACGACGCCCCCGGCAACGGCACCCTTGGTCGTGCAGTCTTTCCAGAGTACCGACATGAAGAGAATCGGGAAGTTGGCCGAGCACGCGATCACGAAAGCCAGCATCACCATGTAGGCCACGTTTTCCTTCTCGAAGGCAATCCCCAAACCGACGGCGATGATGCCGAGGAAGATCGTGGTGATCTTGGAAACGCGCAACTCCGACGCCGAGTCAGCGTTGCCGTGCTTGAAGACCGTCGCGTAGAGGTCGTGCGACACCGCCGAAGCGCCGGACAGCGTCAGGCCCGAAACCACCGCCAGGATGGTCGCGAAGGCCACCGCCGAGATGAAGCCGAGGAAGACGTTGCCGCCAACTGCGTTGGACAGGTGGATGGCAGCCATGTTGCCGCCGCCCCGCAGACCATCCCAGACCGGCTTGCCGTCAGCGCCGACCGCCTGCACACCATCGACCATCTTCGGCACATAGTAGGCTGCCGGGTCCTGCGTCAGCATGACGATGGCGCCAAAACCGATGATGAAGGTCAGGATGTAGAAATAGCCGATCCAGGTGGTCGCCCAACCGACCGATTTGCGAGCGTCCTTGGCGCTCGGCACGGTAAAGAAGCGCATCAGGATGTGCGGCAGGCCAGCCGTCCCGAACATCAGTGCCATGCCAACCGAGATCGCCGAGACCGGATCCTTGATCAGCACGCCCGGGGACATGATCGCGTCATGCTTGCTGTGCACTTCGACGGCCTTGGCAAACAAAGCCTCGGGATTGAAGTTGAACTGCCAGAGCACCGCCAGCGCCATGAACGAGGCACCACACAGCAGCATGATGGCCTTGATGATCTGCACCCAGGTCGTCGCGGTCATGCCACCAAACAGCACATAGCACATCATCAGCACGCCGACGATCATCACCGCGTAGATGTACTCGAGACCGAACAGCACCTTGATCAACTGACCCGCGCCGACCATCTGGGCAATCATGTAGAAGGCCACGACGACCAGTGTGCCAATCGCAGCAAAGGTCCGCGTCGGCGTTTGCGCGAAACGATAAGAGGCGACATCGGCAAAGGTGAACTTGCCCAGGTTGCGCAGGCGCTCGGCCATCAGGAAGGTGATCACCGGCCAGCCGACCAGCCAGCCGATCGAGAAGATCAGCCCGTCAAAGCCGTTGGCGAACACCAGACCCGAGATACCGAGGAAGGACGCCGCCGACATGTAGTCGCCAGCGATCGCCAGACCATTCTGAAAGCCGGTAATGCCGCCGCCGGCGGTGTAGAAATCGGCCGCTGTCTTGGTCTTCATGGCGGCCCAACGGGTAATCCCCAGGGTAATCAGGACGAAGACGACGAACATGGCGATCGCCACCCAGTTGGTCGCCTGCTTGGTGGTATTGCCGAGGTCGGCCCCGGCAGCGAGAACACCACCCGCAGCGAACAGGCCCAGCCCCAGGCCGATAAGGCTTCGTGTGGATTTGGTCATTTCTTGTTGGCCTCCCGAAGAATTTCGGCATTCAGATCGTCAAATTCCGTGTTGGCACGACGAACGTAGATATTGGTCACGATGATCGTGAACACGATCACGCCAACTCCCAGCGGAATACCGACCGATGTCACCATGCCGGCACCCAGCTTGGTCCCCAGCCATTCCTTGTTGAAGGCGATCAACAGAATGTAGCCATAGTAGGCGATGATCATCAGGATGGACAGGGTAATGCCGAATGAATTGCGTTTATGCACCAGTTCGTGATACTTCGGATTGGCTTCAATCCGTGCAACGATGTCTTCGCTCACTTTTGTCTCCTCCTCTAAAACTTGCAAGTGTCGAGTCACTAATCATGACTAGGGCCGGATGCTAGCGAGCGTTGCTTACCCCATGCTTACAACATGGCAGAAAGTAGCGGCGCCCGGAGCGGCCCGGTGGCGCAGGCGGGCAGCGCCGCACGGCCGACAATGGGCCGGAACCACGCCGTACGTACCCCGTGCTTTTCGCCCCGGCCGGAACAATTTCACGGCCGGCAGACTTCTTGTAGTTAAAATTGTTGTCCTCCCCCTCGCCCGCCACACCGACGACATGACCGATGCAAGCCTGCTCCCCGACCTGATCCGCTGTTCGGCAAGCCGACAACCAGACGCCTGCGCACTCACCTACGGCAAGCAGTCGATGAGCTACGGGCGCCTGCAGCAGATGGTCGCCGGTCTGGTCAGCGGCCTGATCGGCCTGGGACTGCAACGCGGCGAACGCGTCGCGATCTATCTGGAGAAGCGACTGGAAACCGTCATCGCCAGTTTTGGGGCGACCGCCGCCGGTTGCGTATTCGTTCCGCTGAACCCGCTGCTCAAGGCCGAGCAGGTTGCCTACATCCTGCGCGACTGCAATGTACGGGCGCTGGTCACCTCGGACGAACGCCTGGCCCTGCTCAAGCCAATCCTGCCGTCCTGCCACGACCTGCGTCACGTGATTCTGGTCAACGGCCGGGCTGGCCCCGACGGCGGTCCGCTGGCCTGTCTCGGCTGGGAAGAGTTGCTCCAGACCCCGGCGCGGGCCGGGCATCGGGTAATCGACAGCGACATGGCGGCCATCCTGTACACTTCGGGCAGTACCGGCAAACCGAAAGGCGTGGTGCTGTCCCACCGCAACATGGTGGCCGGAGCGAAGAGCGTCGCCGGCTATCTCGAAAACACCGCCGACGATACCCTGCTCGCCGCCTTGCCGCTGTCGTTCGACGCCGGTTTCAGCCAGCTCACCACGGCTTTCCACGTCGGCGCGCGCGTCGTGCTGTTGAATTATCTGCTGCCGCAGGACGTGCTCAAGGCGATGGCACGCGAGAAGGTGAGCGGGCTGACAGCCGTGCCGCCGCTGTACATCCAGCTTTCGCAACTCGAGTGGCCAGGCACGATCGGCGAGCGGCTGCGCTATTTTGCCAATACCGGCGGACGCATGCCTCGCGAAACGCTCGCCACTCTGCGGGCACGTCTGCCGAAGAGCAAGCCTTTTCTGATGTATGGGCTGACCGAAGCCTTCCGCTCGACCTATCTGCCACCGCATGAGGTCGACCGCCGCCCGGATTCGATCGGCAAGGCGATTCCCAACGCCGAAATCCTCGTTATGCGCGAGGATGGTTCGCCCTGCGCCGCCAACGAACCCGGTGAACTCGTACACCGCGGTGCGCTGGTCGGCATGGGCTACTGGAATGATCGCGAGAAGACCGCCGAACGCTACAAACCGTTGCCGGCCAACGCCCCCGGGCGCGACGCGGGACTGGTCCTGCCCGAGATCGCGGTTTTTTCCGGCGACACCGTACGCATGGACGAGGACGGCTTCCTCTATTTCGTCGGGCGACGCGACGAAATGATCAAGACCTCGGGTTACCGGGTCAGTCCGACCGAGGTCGAGGAAATCATCTATGCCACACGGCTGGTCGGCGAATGCGTCGCCTTCGGGGTCGAGCACCCGACGCTTGGACAAGCGATCCAGGTGATTGCCACGCCCGCGGCCGGCAATCACCTGGAGGCGGCGGCCCTGCTCGCCGAATGCCGCAAGCAGATGCCCGCCTACATGCTCCCTGCAGCGATCCTCTTGCGCCAAGGACCACTGCCACGTAACCCGAACGGCAAGATCGACCGCAAGGCGCTGGCAACCGAGTTCGACGCGGGAGCCGGACAAGGCGCCGCCCACCGTTTGGGAGACTAGCGGGTGTCACTTGAACTGGGAAAGCCCGCAAGTGCAACCGGTTCATCGTTCCGGGCGCCCACCACTGCGCGCACGACGGAGCCAGCCGCGGCCAGTGCAAGCTCACTCGGCAGCCACCAGGGCGACTCGCGCAGCGCATCGGGCAGATGGGAAATCCGTTCGGCGAAAGACAGCTTTGACCGATTTGCGGCGGACTGGGATCGGCTGAATTCGGCGCTGTTCGCCAGCCATCCGTTTTTCGACAGTCGATTTGTCGGGCCTCTGCTTGATCACTTCGGTGATGGCCGCGAGCGGCTGTGCCTTCACTGGAGCAACAACCGGCTGACCGGCGCCCTGATCCTTCGCCCGAACGGTCTGGGACGCTGGGCTTGCTTCCGTCCGTCACAGGCACAGGCAAGCGCCGTGCTGCTCACCGATGCAAACTTGCTCACCCCGCTCTTCGCGGCACTCCCGGGTCCCGCCTGGTCGATCGAATTGCTCGCCGTCGACCCACGCTATGCGCCCGACTTCTCGCGGCTGTCCCTGCCGCGCATCGTCCGCCGCCAAGCGCGCACGGTGGGCGTTCGACTGGACAACACGTTCGCTGCCTACTGGAAACAACGCCCGAAGAAACTCGCCGCAAACGTCGCCCGCTACTTCCGGCGAGCGGAAGCCGACCTTGGCACCCTGCGCGTTGTCAAGTCGATCGATGTGGCCGACATGGATGCTGGCGTCGCCCGTTATGGCGCACTTGAAACAGCCGGCTGGAAGGGGCAGGCAGGAACAGCGGTGTCGGGCGACAATCAGCAAGGAGCGTTCTACAGAGAAGTCCTGCGTCGTTTTGCCGCAAACCGGCAGGCTGCGATCTATGATCTTTACCTCGGAGAGCAACTGGCCTCCTCGCGCCTGGTGATCGTCAACGACCACATGCTGGTCTGCCTGAAAACGGCGTACGACGAATCCCTGGCACGCTTTGCTCCGGGGAGGCTCCTGCTCTATCGCCTGATCGAGGACGAATTCGCGCGGCCCTTGCGCGAGACGATCGAGTTCTACACCAATGCGACCAACGATCAGAAGGAATGGTCGACCTTCGGCTGCACCATTGCCGACATCCAGGTCTTCAGAAACCCTCTCTGCGCTGCAGCCTTCACGACTCTCAGGGGTTTGCGGGAGAGGCTCAGGAAACCGCCGGAAACCGATGCGCAGAAGATCGGCGTCCGGGTAGTCAACAGCATCGACGCCCTCAAGACCGAGTCCTGTGACCTGCGCGCCTTCTCCGCGGAAAACAATCTGGAGGCTTCCGCCAACTGGTTCGAGCTTCTCGAGAAGAAGGTCTACCCGGCCGATCCGGGAGTGCGCTATTACTATAATATTGACTATCACTCGCCACTGGTCATCCTGCCGCTGCGCAAGACGACCAATCGACCGGTCATAAGCCTGGACTCACTCAGCAACTACTACTCCTCGCTCTATGCTCCGCTGATCAGTAACCATGCCGACATGCTGGACCTGCAGGATCTTCTCGGTGCCGCCGCAAGAGACCATCGAGACGCTCACATGATTCGTCTGGCGCCCATGGACCCGACTTCGGCAACGTACGACGCCATGCTCACCGGGCTGCGTGCCAATGACTGGATTCCTTTTCAGTTCTTCTGCTTTGGCAACTGGTATCTCAAGGTCGATGGAGGATGGAACGATTACCTCAGAAGCCGCAGTGCCAACCTGCGCAGCGTCATCCGGCGGCGATGCAAGCGTTTCGCGGCAGCCGGCGGAACGGTGACCATCACCAGCACGCTGGAACACATCGAAGAACACATCGCCGCCTTTCAGGAAACCTATTCGGCGAGCTGGAAGAGACCCGAGCCGTATCCCGAGTTCGTACCGTCACTGATTCGCGAGCTTGCCGCCCTGGGCATGCTGCGCCTCGGTATCGCCCGTATCCATGAGCGCACCATTGCCGTGCAACTGTGGATCGTCGACCGTAGCAAGGCCAGCATCTACAAGGTTGCCTACCACGAGGAGTTTCGCTCCCACTCACCGGGAACCGTGCTCACCTCGCATCTCATGGAGCATGTCATCGAGCAAGATCACGTCCGCGAAGTGGACTTCCTGATCGGCGACGACAAGTACAAACGCATGTGGATGAGCGGTCGTCGCGAACGCTGGGGAATCGTTGCCTACAACCCGCGCACTCTCATCGGCTGCGCCCTCCTCGTGCGTGAGGTCTGCGGGCGAGTGTTCAAGGCGACATGGGAAAAAATGCAGTACACCTGGCTACGGTTGGGCCGGCAATTCGACCGAGGAGACCACTGAAATGACCACTTTACTGCTGGTTGAGCCCATGCTGGCGCCTGCCAGACCAGGCGTCGTCTGTCTTTCCATTCGGCAACCGGGAAACCGTCCAGGCGATGGGGAACGCGAATCATGAAACATTCGCCTTGTGAGAGTACCAACTGGTGACCAACCTCGAAGCCAAAACACCTGCCCACGCGCTGCTGCACCCGTTCCCGGTCGAGCAAGGCGAACTCGTCGTCGGCGGCCTGCCGCTCTCCCGTCTCGCCACGCGGGTCGGGCAGACACCTTTCTACGCCTATGATCGCCGGCTGCTCACGCAACGGGTTGCCGAACTGCGCGCCATCCTTCCGGCAAGTGTCAAACTGCACTACGCGATGAAGGCCAATCCGATGCCGGCACTGGTCTGCCACATGGCGCGACTGGTTGATGGCATAGACGTGGCATCCGCTGGCGAACTCAAGGTTGCGCTCGATGCTGGCGCAGATCCGCGCGAGATCAGCTTTGCCGGACCCGGGAAACAGTGCAGGGAACTGCAACAGGCGGTCGCCGCCGGCATCCTGATCAATATCGAGTCGGTGCGCGAAGTAACCGAGCTGACGGCGATCAGCCGGGCAGCCGGCTGCGCGGCGCGGGTCGCCGTGCGGGTTAACCCTGATTTCGAACTCAAGAGTTCGGGCATGAAGATGGGTGGTGGCGCCAAGCAGTTTGGTGTGGACGCCGAGCAGGTGCCGGCACTGCTCGCCGAGATCGGGCGGCACCCGCTGAACTTCGAGGGCTTCCATCTCTTCGCCGGATCGCAGAACCTGCGGCCGGAAGCCATCGTCGAAGCTCAGGCCAAGAGTTATGAACTCGCCGTCCGCCTCGCAAGTCATGCGCCATCGCCGTTGCGCTTCCTCAATCTCGGCGGCGGCTTCGGCATTCCCTACTTCCCCGGCGAACGACACCTCGACCTGGAACCCATCGCCAGTGGTCTGGCCACTATCGCCGAACGCGCCGCACGCGAGCTGCCCGACGCGGAGCTGGTCATCGAACTCGGCCGCTATCTGGTTGGAGAAGCCGGCATCTATGTCACACGCATCGTCGATCGCAAAGTGTCACGCGGCCAGACCTTTCTCGTCTGCGACGGCGGGCTGCACCACCACCTCTCGGCCTCTGGCAACTTCGGCCAGATAATCCGCAAGAACTACCCGGTGGTCATCGGAAACCGGATGACGTCGACCGTCGCGGAAACGGTGTCTGTGGTGGGTCCGCTGTGCACACCGCTCGACCTGCTCGCCGACCGCATGCAGCTCGCCGAGACGCAGGTCGGTGATCTGGTGGTGATCTTCCAGTCGGGCGCTTACGGCTTTACGGCAAGTCCGCAAGCCTTTCTCGGACATCCCGCCTGTGTCGAGGTGCTGGTCTGAGCGCCCCGGGCAGCGGAAAACCGCTCGGCACCCCACCCACGAGCGAGGACATGTGCCGTCATGCACTGCGTCCCACCATAACCCGGCGACACCAATCGTGCCTGACGTGGGACCTGCCGGGAATTGGTCGCCCAGCAGGCTGGAGGAGCATATGAGCAGTGGGCCACGTCCTTTGCCACGCACGCCCTTGCTCGACTGGTCCAGCTTCACGGGTGCACGACGTGCCCCCGGGGTGCACAGCATTGACGACCTCGGCCATTACGCCGTCACGACCAGTGGCCGCGCCGCAATCTATCAGGCCCTGCTGCAGCTTCGGCTTGAACCCGGAAGCGTGGTCCTCGTCCCCACCTACCACTGCCCGACCATGATCGCCCCGGTAATCCTGGCCAAGCTCGAGGTGGCCTATTTCGCAATCCGTGCCGACGGCCTGCCCAATCTCGACACGATCGACCCTGCAACGGTCAGCCGGGCACGGGCGATCCTGGTGTCGCACTATTTCGGACGAGCGCGCTCCCTGGCCAGCGTTCGGCAGTGGTGTGATGAACACCGGATTGCACTGATCGAAGACTGCGCCCACTGCTACTTCGGCGATGCCGGCGAGCGCCCCGTCGGCACCTGGGGAGATTTCGCCACCGCCAGCCTGACGAAGTTCTTCCCGGTTCCCGAAGGCGGTGTGCTCGTCTCGGCGCGCACACCGCTGGCAACCCTTGCCCTGGCGCCCCAAGGGTTCAAGGCGCAACTGAAGTCCTGGCTGGACGTGCTCGAGTTGGCAATCACCCACGGTCGCTTCGCCGGCATCAACTGGCTCTTCGCCGGCCTCCTGCAACTCAAGAACCACCGCCATCGCGCCGAGATCAGCGTGCCCGGCGAGGCATCAGCAACAGCGGACAACATGTTGCTGGCCAGCCATATGGGTCGCAGCGACCACGCCCCCGTCTCGGCGACAATCCTGCTGCATGAAATGCTGCCACGCGCAGCGATCGTCGCCAGGCGGCGGCGGAACTTCGGGATCTATGTGCGGCACCTCGCACAACTGCAAGGTGCACACACACTCTACGACTGGCCGGTCGAAGACAGCAGCGTACCCTACGCCTTCCCCCTCTGGGTCGACGACGCCGACGGCGTTTACCAGGGCTTGCGCGAGCAGCGACTGCCCGTATTCCGCTGGGACCGCGTGTGGCCCGGCACGCCGCGCATCACCGATGACCTCGGCCCATCCTGGAGTCACCATGTCCTGCAGTTCCTGTGCCACCAGGATCTGAGCGAAGCCGACGTGACACGCACCGCTCTAGCCACCCGGCGCTTGCTGTCGCAGTCCCGGACCTCAGCGCCCAGCATCCTCCAGTAGGGCCCGAACAGTGACGAGTGTAAGTGGCGATACCTGCGTCCATTCGACCCGCCGCGCGCGCCGAAACGCGGTCAGACCCCGCATCCAGTCTGCACGGTCGGCAGAGACGTCTGCATTCGATGTCCATAACAGCACGCCGGCATAGCTGACCACCCCGCTGAAGATCGCCAGAGCCAAGCGACGATCGCCCGCCACACTTTCGCCTTGGCGCACGACAAGGCGTGCCTGGCGAGGTACGCCGGCCCGTGCCGGCGGAAGACCTCGGCCAGGGTCACTGGCGAGGATTCAGGCGAGCGGGTCGAGCAGTTCCGGCGGCGTTGCGCGCCGTGCAGTCGATGCGCTGCGCGGTCTGGATTTCCCTCGGGCCGCTGTCTGCCCGGCTGGCGAACAAGCACAGCCGCGGCCGGGTGTCGCGTCACCAACTGCGCAAGGCCGCGAGCCGACGCGGTGACAGCAGCATGCGTGCGCGCAGGGTTCGCGCCGAACGGATCAGACGTGCGACGTCTTCACGCGAAAGGATCTGTGGCAGACGCTCGGGCCCCTTGGCCATCGGGATGTCGAAACCGGTTTCCGGACGACCGAGCACCCGCCGAGACAGGAAGCGGAAGGCGCACGCCGTTTGATTGACGCTCGCGCAGGCGAGCTTCTTGTCGCGAATCAGGTGCAGCAGGCAGGCTGGGATCTCCTCGACGCGCAGATCCGCGGGCGATCGGTGGTCATACTTCGCCAACTCGACCAGTGCCGAGGTAGGCTTCCCGGGTCCGTGCCGCGAGTCCCTGCAGGCACATGGCGTTGCTCATCCGTTCACGCAGTTCACTCATGATCCTCTCCTCGATGGCTGCGGGGACGTCCCCTCTGCGAGGACGATCGAGGATTGGCGAGCCGGGTGGGGAAGCGAGTTGCCGAGCCGTCAGGCGGTCAGGGCGAGAGCGAAAATGAACTCCCCGGCAGCGGCGGCAAGAAGGGCAAGCGCGGCGGGGTGCCTGCACCAGCGCGCAGCGCTTTCGTGCAACGTTTCAATTGAGGCTCATTGGGTTCCGAGTGCTACTACCCGTTGCAGTAGCTGCGTGGCCTTGGATAAGACCGGCCCCGCCATGGCATCTTGTTGTAGAACGGCGAATGGCCCTTCACCGAAATAAAGGCCGTCAGAAACAAGAAAGGTGATTCGGACGTTTCCCGACTTCGGTGGTGGAAGTCGTTGCTTATCCCAAGGCCCGATCTTGTTGACGAGCGGTTGGGAGAGCAAAACCAACTCCTTCGCCAGACCCTCGACGGGATTTCCCTGGCCTTCGAAAATTGCCACCTTTCCCGATTGATTCAGATAACGCACACCGCCTTCCGAAAAGGCTGCCAATACGTCGAGACCCTGCTGAAAAGGGACCTCTACGACTACCCCTAGCAAACGCTTGGGCGCTACGGCTTCACCAAGTGTGCGCAACCGATTGTAGGCGACGGCACGAACTCTGCCTTCATTGGTTTCATCGTCGGCAACTTTGCGGAGAGCGGTTTTGTCTGGACGTTCAGCCAGCAGAGTGCCCCACAGACCAACACTCTTCTCGGTGCCTTGAGTCTTGAAGAGATTGATGTCGTCGCAGAAGAGAAGATTGTAGAGGAAGTTAACGTGCGACTCGGCATATGGCTTGTAAAGTTCCGTGGCTGTCGTTGAACCACTCGCTGCCAACGTGACGCCGATTACGGTTACTTGCCAGGATTTTGCATAAAGAAGGCGAGTGACGCGGTAAGCATTTGATAAAATTTGAGTTATCGATAAACCAATTCGTAAAAATGCCTGCCGGTACTCGCCCATCTTCGAATTCTACCCCGGAACAACTCCGCTTTCCGCCCGCTGCGGGCTTCACGGTTCGCACCGACTTCAAAGGGGGCGAGGTTTCCTCGGACCTGGGCGCCCTGGTGCTGGGTGCGGTCGATCCGCGCATCGGTCTGATTGGGCGGCTGGTCCAGGCGATTGGCGACTCCCGCGATCCGCGCCACATCCCCCACTCGATGCGCGATCTGCTGACCCAGCGGATCTTTCAGATGGCTTCGGGTTACGAGGACGGCAACGACGCCAATGCCTTGCGTCACGACTCGCTGTTCAAGTTGGCTGCCGGGCGGGCACCGCTGGAGGCGGACCAGGCGCTGGCCTGCGCCGCCACTGGCCCCAGACCCGTCTCTTGCTGCGTGGCGATGGCCACTTCGCCAATCCCGAGTTGATGGCGCTGATCCAGGCCGACGGCCATGCTGACTTGATCTTCGGCCTGACCGGCAACCCCGTCCTGGCGCGGCCCCTCGCCCCAGGCGCGCTACCAGCAGGCGTAGTGCGCCTGCGGCCAGGCGGAGAATCTGATCCGGCAGGTGAAGGTCGACCTGAAATCCGACCGCACCTCGGCCTCCCGCTTCCTGGCCAACTTCACTCGCCGGCTGTTCACCGCCAGTGCCTACGTCTTGCACCCCCCACTCCGCCATCTGGGCCGGCAAGGCACGCCCCTGGCCACGGCTCAGCCCAGGACCGTCATGCGCTCGCTGTTCAAGATCGCCACCCGCGTCAAACAGTACAAGGACCGGGTGCTGCTGCATCTGCCCAGCGCTTGCCCGGTCACGGAACTGCTCGCCCAGGTCTGCCAGCGGCTTTTCTCCACCCAGCGGATCCGTCCCGGGCCCGCTTCGCCCTGAACCCGTCCCGTCTGGCCCACGAGATACCGCCACCCTCCCCGTCCATCAACCACTTCACACGCTTCACCCCGCCAGTGGGGGAAGGGGAGCTCTCGCCTGAAAATCGAAAAAAGGACCAACCGAGCGCGGCGATGGTTCGGGTCAAAATTTATGCAGCATTCAGGCTAACTCGGCGTGGTCGACTGACCAAGGGAGAGGTTACAGGGATAGCCCCCAATTTCTCACCCAAGACTTTCTTTTCACCCCGCGATCTCCAATCTCCGCTCGATGCGGTCAATCCGCGCCTTGATCTGATCGATACTCGATTGCTGCCGGATGATCTCCTGGAAGTGGTGCATGCTATCGCGGCGGCCCGCTGCGGTGCCGGCTTCCAGGCTGGTCAAGCGGGCGCCGACTTCGCGCCGCTCGCTTTCCAAACGGTCCTGCCCGGCGCGTCATGCGCGCAGGTGTCCGAGAATCAGGTTCTCAACGTTGTTGGTCATCGTCGGGCCTCTCTCGCTCAAGTCTATCGCCAGGCAGGTGAATCTCCAGACGGCAGCATACGTTCGGGAGGGGATGGCAGGGTTTCAGGCGTTGCCATGCCCGCTGCACAGTCAATCCGCGAGCCTTGCACCCCTGGTGATGCGCAGGCAGGGCGCAAACCCGCCGGACACCGACGATGGTTGCGCCACACGCGCCCCCTCACCCACAACTCCCCACCGCCCCGCAAGCCGTACAGAAATCGCAGCCATCCTTGCGGATCATCGTCAGATTCCCGCACTCACCGCACAGTTTCCCGGCCGTCGGCTGGGCGGCGGTGCTGCCGGCCGGAGTCTGCAGGATGCCCATCTGCTGCAGCGGCAGACCTTTCTCGTCGAGGATGCCGAGCATCGCGTAGCGGTGGATGATCAGTTGCGCCAGGTAGGCAACCGTCGACGGGTAGTTGGTCTGCCGGCGGGTGCCGGGGATGAAGGCCATGAAGTCGCCGAGTGGCTCGGGGTAGTCGAGCAGCTTCCTGAGCTTCATGCCGATCCACGCCGGATCGAGCACGCGCATGTCGAAGGACAGCAGCTTGGTCAGGCCGTCGAGGGCGCGCGGGTAGTTGCCGGAGAGCCAGACCGAGTACGG
>NZ_JAEUOL010000020.1 GCF_016789985.1 Accumulibacter sp. | reverse complement strand
GAGCGTTCGGCGCCGTCGCCATCGACGGTCGTCAGGCAGAACAGCCAGTAACTGTGGGCACCCTGGTCAACGAACTGCTTGTCGACCGACACAATGCGATGCTGAGCGCAGAAGGCGTTCAACTCGGCCTCACCAGTCGCCGGCGTCAGCGCTTCGACGCTGAAAAAGTGAAATCTCATCGGTCGGTTCACTTCGTGCGTTTGAAAAAATTCGCCAATCGATCCCGGGCGGTCGTCGGTTTGGCGTCGCCGTTGGCCGTACTAGCCGGCGGCACGGCCGTGGACGGCGAAGCCGTCCTCGGCCGCTGGCTCGTCGGCTCCGCCGACAACCCCTTCCTGGTCACCGGCTCCGCCGGTGACCCACCCTGCTCGCCTGGACCTAGGGCGAGCCGGAACCCGGTGCTGACGCTGCGGTCGCCAGGCTCGTCCCTGAAACGGAAGGCCGAACGCACGTCCCTGCCGTAGACGCGCCACGAACCGCCGCGCAACACGCGGTAGTCGCCAGTTTGCGGACCTTGTGGATCGACCTGTGGCTCCGTCGGATGGTCTCCGTACCAGTCGGCGCACCATTCCCAGACGTTGCCGTGCATCTCGTACAAGCCCCAGGGATTCGCTGGCAGCGAGGCCACCGGCACTGTCTGCTGGCGATACAAACCCATCTCGCCGCCGGCGTAGGGATAGTTGCCATGGTAGTTGACCAGTTTCGGGGTGATCTGGTCGCCGAACGAGAATGGCGTCGTCGTCCCGGCCCGGCAGGCGTACTCCCACTCCGCCTCGGTCGGCAGCCGCACCGGTAATCCCGGCAGTCGGTGCCCGAGTTTAGCGATGAAGGTTTGGACGTCATCCCAACTGACCTGCTCGACCGGGTTGCGTGCATCGTCCTGAAAACGGCTCGGATTCTGCCCGCCCATCACCGCACCCCACAGCGCCTGCGTGCAAGCGGTGTCGGCGAGCCAGAAACCACGCCCCAGCGTCACTTCGTGCTGTGCCTCCCGCTCCGCAACCCGTTCCGGCTCGTCGGCTGGTGAGCCCATCAGGAAGCGGCCAGGGGAAATCCAGCGGAACCGCTGGCTGACACCGTTGACGTCGACTTCTCCGAACAGCCCGTAGCCATCAACGCCGAGTGCCTGTTCGCTGCTCCAGCGGCCGGCTTGCCCGGCCTGTGGCGGTTGCCAGTCGAGACGGCAGCGCTCGCCCAGCCACGTCACTTCAGCAAACAGCCCGCGCGCGTCGCGCCCGAACGCGCGTGCCCACGGCGGCCTTGCGAGTGCGTTGACGGTGAGGTCGAGGTGGGGCGCGTGCAGTTCGATGCGCTCGACGTCGCGTGTCAGACGGGCGAGAGTTTGTGGCAACGCCGCGGCGGCGACGTAGGTGCGTGCGGACGCTGCCGTTGCCGTCGCGGCCGAGTGCGTGACGTCCACGAAAACACCGCCGCCGACCAGCGTCAGATCGGCGTAATGGCTGCCGGCCGCCAGCAGTCCGGGACCCTTCACATCGAGCGGCTCGAGCCACAGTTCCTCGCCGCGCTGCCGCAGGGCGCAGGCGAGTCGCTGGCGGGCAGGCTCGGGGTCGAGGAAGAAGCGCACCGCCTCCGGGCGGACGCCAGACGGTAGCTCGACCACATCGCCGCGCGCCAGGCGTTCGCGTTGGGCGAGTGCCCAGAGTGCGGCCTGCGTTTCGTCTTCGGCGAACACGGCGTCGCTCTGACGGCTGACGTGGCGGCGCAGCCACTGCTGCAGGGCGAAGGCCTCGGGGCGTTGCAGTGCCGTCCTGGCGATGGCGTACTGCCACTGCTGCACCTCTTCTGGGTCGCTTGCCGCCATCGCCTCCGGCGCCATTCTCCGGCACGCGGCGAGTTCTGCGAGCCGCACCGACTCGGGCAGTCCGGCATGGTGGGCAAGGATCAGGCCGACGGCGGCGCGTTTGAGATCCCGTGGCAGCGCTTCAAAGCCACCTTGATAGCGGGTGATCGCCGCCTTTCCGGCGAACTGGAAACCCTGTGGGCCGGCGCGAACGTCCGGATGTTGCCAGATCAGCGCTTCGCCGAGGACATCGGCTTCGCTAGCCGGCAACAGGGTGCGTATCGCGCGCAGCAGCGGTGGCTCGACGCGCACCGCCGGTGCGAGCAGCGTCAGCAGCTTTTCGACCGCTTGCCCACTGCGCCCGCCGTCGTCAGCGCGCGTCGCTCCGGTTTCGCCGGCAAGGGGTCCGGCTGTCGAGCGCCGCAGCCGGCTGTGGCGATCCCATTCGACGATCGTGAAGCCGCGTTGCAGACCGGCGGGATGCAGGCGCGCCGGAACCGGGCAGAGAGCCAGCGCCTGCCGTCCGGCACTGCGCAGCCTGCCACCCAGTTGCTGCCAGCCGAGTCGCGTTGCCGGCGAGGCGTCGAGCAGCCCGAGATCGCTGAGGATCAGCAGCGGCGTCGTGGGTGCCGGCAATTGCCAGCGCTGTTGGCTATGCTGTGATGAGCGGTGAACCAGTGGCCGTGCACCCGGCTCGCCGGCGAGGATGCAACGCTCGATTCCCAGTTGACCGTGCCGCTTTTCGAGTGCGTGACAGAGGGCGTTGAAGTCGCCGTGAAACGGGATCGTCTGGCGGGAGTAGTCGGTGAGGATGACAATCCGCGGGCTCCAGCTGTGGCGGCCCAGCATCGGGATCTGGCGCAGCGCCTCGCCGCGCGTCAGCCGGTCGAGCAGGCGCGGCACATCGGGCTGGCTCGACTCAATCGACCGCCCCAGCGAACGGCGCAGGAAGGGCCACAGCCGCGACCAGCGTGTCAGCGGCAGGCGGGAAGGCAGACGCAGCGAGCCAGGGGCAGGGCGGGGGTCTTCCTCGAGCAGCTCGGCTGCAGCCAGCCAGCCTGGTGCAGCGTCCGCGTCGTCACCGGGCTGTGGGTCGGCCTGCCGGTGTTCGGTGACGTGGAAGAAGCGCGCGGCAGGAAGGGTCGACGGGCGTTCGGGTAGGGGTGGGCCGGCCTCGATGAATCCTTCGACCACTGGCGAAGCGACTATTTTGGCGAAGGCGGTCACCAACGGCGGCGCTGCCCGCCGCTCGTAGCCGAGCGCCCACGCCGCCTGCTCAAGCATCTCTTCGCCGTGCTCTGCATAGACGCGCAGCAGATCGGCTCGCCCGACGGCAGTTCTGGCGCGTAGCGGTCGGACTTTCATCCGTTCGCTGGCGGATGTTTCTTCAGCGCGAAGTCCTGTACCTTGCCGAGCAACACGGCCTGCTTGCCCGGGTCCGCTTCCAGCGTGACGACGACGCGCAGCAGATCGATGTACTCGGCATACCCCGGTCCCTGCAGACCCTGGTCTTCGGCGGCCTGGCGGTCCTGCCAGAGTTGCCGGGCAGCATCACGATAGACGTTCGCCGGGCAGCGATCCTCAAAGTGCAACTTGCCGCGCCGGATCAGCGCGGCGATGAAGTCGTTTTCGGCTTTCGGCAGTTGCAGGTTGAGCACCAGGCAGCGGCGGACGAAAGCCGCCGGCAGCTCGCGTTCCTCGTTGGTGGTGATGACCACCAGTGGTGTCGGTGTTCCTGCGGCCGAGCTGATCGCTTCGTCGAGCCAGGGTACGGTGAACGCGCCATTACCCAGCGTTTCGAGCAAACCGTTGGGCAGATCGGCCTCCGCCTTGTCGATTTCGTCGATCAGCAGCACGCTTCCCCTGGCCGGCGTCCAGCCTGCCGGGGGCTGTGGGCGCGCACTGCGGCCACCACTGCGCGAATGCTGGCGCTCGGCCGAGTCCCAGTCGAAGACCCACCAGAGCGCACCGGGGCTCAGGTAGTTGCGCTGCTCGAGGCGACTACGAACTTCTTCCGGGCTGTGGTGGCCGGCGCTCATCGCCTGCGCGTCGCCTAGCCGGCCGAGCGCATCGAAGCGCCACTGCAGATCCTGACTTTCGCTGCGCGCGTGTACCACCTCGGCAAGGAACAGCCGGCCCAGGGCTTCGGCGGCTGCGCGTGCCAACTGGCTTTTGCCCGAGCCCGGCTCGCCGCGCACCAGCAGTGGCCGCTGCGCGGCGAGCGCCGCGCGTACTGCCCAGGCCGAGGTGTCGTCGAAGCGGTGGACCGTCGCTGGCCATGAGCCGCGCGCCGGCAGCGCGATCGTAACGAGAGGGAGAGGTGCGATGTCGGTCGTGTTCATCGTGTTTACCGGGTGTCGGGAAGGGTCAGGAATCCACGGATGATGGTAATCAGACGCGTCTCTCTATCCACCAGCAAAGGAGTCTCTTCACCGGATGATTTCAGGTAGATGATTTTCAGCTCGGGCAGAGCCTTGCTGAGTCTGTCGTAAACGTCCTGCCGCCTGAGCGGCGAGTCCTCGTCGGGGCCGACCAGGATGTAATGGTGTCGCATCCTGTCCTTTTCGTCGTAGGCGAGTGCGTCCACGATGAACGCGAATTGCGTCGCGCTGAGTGTAGGACCGTAGGATTCTTTCGCTTTCGGGAACAGGTGTTTGGCAACGTCGAGCAGGATCCCGTCGATGGGCTGCTCGTCGTTCCAACCGCATTCCAGATTCGAGAGCTCGATCCTGCCTTCGCCGATCACGTCCATTCCCCCGGTGGCGCGAAAGCCGGGACGAACCTGACGGTAGCGCGAACTGACGATCTCGGCGCCACCACTGGTATGCACAAAGATTTCAAAACGCGACTCGCCCCGGTCCTCTTTTTCCTCCTGCGCCTTGATCCAGTCCGGTCGAACGGCGAGCACGCTGAGCCAAAAGAGCAGCGATTTGGCGGCTTCCCAGGTATCCGACTCACGGATCGCTTGTGGCGTCGTGCGTGGCAGGGCGTTTCGCGTGGCCGGTCGCAAGACATCGTCGAGCACCGTTTCCAGCTTGCTCGTGCACAGGCACTGCGCCAGAGCGACGAGATCGTCGCCGACCACCAGCTCCTTCTTGCTCGCCTGCTGCCGGATCATCCGGGCCAAGTCGGGCACGGCAGCGAGCGCTTGCCGGACCTCGTCTTCGACCTTTCTGACGAAGATTTCGTCGGCCTCCCGTGTGGGACCTGGGCCGTCGCCATTTCCGTTGTCGGGGGCGATTCGCTTGATCAGTGCCGCGAAGTCGGTTTCGAGATGCACCTCCTCGGGCGGTGTGTTCATGTCGGCGAGGTCGCTCAGGAGTTCGTCCATCAGCATGCGAAATCTGTCGTAGCGGTCGAGGATCTCGCGTGCGTTCAGCGTGTGCTTGGAGTCCTTGAGTCGCTTGAGTTTCGCCTCCAACTCGGCGGTCTTGGTTTCCCAATACTCGATGTAGGAAATACGGTCGATTGGATCGTAAAACGGCGTTCCCGACAGAACGATCGGATACACCCGCTTGCGGAAATTCCCGTTTTCATAGATCTGGCGCAGCTCGTACATGCAGTACGCCGACTTGAGGTAGGCGTCGCTGAGTACCAGCACGACATGCCGACTGGCACCGATCTCGTTCATGAACTGCCGGATCGAATCGCCATAGTGGATTTCGTTCCGGTCACGCCGCAGTTCGATCTTACGAGCGGCACAAGCTTCGCCGAGCTTGTCGACGAGCCGGTTCTGTTCTTCCTCTTTCCAGGCGTACGAGACGTAGACGCTGACCATCGAAACCCCTCCCTTCGGGTCTGGTGGAGACTGCATCATCGGGACAATCGGGCCTTCGGTGTTGCGGCTTTCGCGCCCGCCAACAAACTTGCCAGGAGAACCCGTCCAGCGTGTCAAGTATGGGTGGCGCGAGCGCGCGAGTCAAACGGGAGACGCGCGCTCTCCTTACCGGTGTAAAACGCAGCGACCGCAGAAGGCGCCCGCTCACTTCTAATCGATTTATTGACTAGCAGTCTTCTTGTAATCAAAATGTAGAAAGATTAAACGAATCCGAGACGAACTGTGAACAACGAAGTGTCCGACTGGATCGGCTATCGATGGCTGGCACAGCACTATGGCGTCTTGCCGGTGCAGGCGTTTCGTACCGACAGCGCGATTGCCAGGTCCCGCACCACGGTGCGTAAGGACGGCTACACCCATCAATACTACCCGTCCTCGGCCCGGCCTTCCGACACCCTGGCGGCGCATCTGGGCTTCGCGCTCAAGCACGAAGGTGTCCATCTGGAGTTCCTGGCGCGGCTGTTTGACGTTACTCCGGTGGCCGAGCTCGAGGCCTGGGTTGGGGCCGAGCCGACTGGCCAGTACGCGCGCCGTACGGGCTTCTTCTACGAATACCTGACTGGCCGGCGCCTGACGTTCCCCGGCGTCGTCGCCGGCAACTACGTCTCCGCGCTGGACAGTGAATCCTGTGTGACGGCTGTTCGGTCCGTCAACCACCCGCGCTGGCGCGTTCGCGACAACCTTCCAGGCTCGCGTGACTATTGCCCGCTGGTGTGGCGGACTAGCCGGGTGCAGCAGGCCGAACAGTACGACTGCGCTCGGCATCTGGCCGACCTGGAGGTCGAGTTCGGCACCGACGTGCTGCAGCGCAGCGTGGTCTGGCTGACGATCAAGGAAAGCCGGGCGAGCTTTGCGATCGAGCAGGAAGGGCAGCAGCTCGATCGTGTGCGGCGCTTTGCTGTGGTAATGGAGCAGCACTGCGGGCAGTACCCAGAGCCGCTGTCCGAAAGCGCGCTGGGTGAGCTGCAGGCGCAGATCCTCGGGCCGCGGGCGACGCGCTACGGGGTGCGCCGCTCGCCGGTGTTCGTTGGTGAACGGGACGGTATGACCGAGCTGGTGCACTACATCGCTCCGCACTGGGACGATGTGCGCTCGCTGCTGTGCGGCCTGCGCGACTTCGCAGACCGGACAGCCGGTGCCAGTGCACTGGTGCGCGCTGCGGTGCTGTCCTTCGGATTCGTGTACATTCATCCGATGTCCGACGGCAATGGCCGCATCTCGCGCTTCCTGATCAACGATGTGCTGCGGCGGGACCAGGCCATTCCGGCGCCGTTCATCCTGCCGGTGTCGGCAGCCATCACCAGCTCGGCGGTCAGTCGGCGCCGTTACGACCAGGTGCTCGAATCGTTCTCGCGACCGCTGATGCACAAGTACGCCGGGGCCTGGCGCTTCGGCGCAGAACGGGTTGCCGACGACGGTGTGCATTACAACCTCCAGTTCGATGCCTACCAGGACGCACTGCCCGCATGGCGCTATCCCGACATGACCGACCATGTCGAGTACTTGGCCGAGGTCGTTCAACGGACGATCGAGCAGGAAATGCGCCAGGAAGCGGGCTATCTGCGTGGCCTGCGCAACGCCCGCGAGCGTGTCAAGCAGGTGATCGAAGGACCGGATGGCGACATCGACCGGATCATCCGATCGGTGCGAGAAAACGCTGGCAAGTTGTCGAACAAGCTGCTCAAGGAATTCCCGGAACTGACGGAGGATGACCTTGCGGGCGAGGTGCTGGTGGCCATCGAGACGGCATTGCCGCCGCTAAACAAGCTTTGACGTTACGTGCCTCGGCAGCCGTGAGTGGCCGGTGCGTTGGCTTGCTGGCTGGGGTGCGAGCGGTCGGTCAATGGCCTTCAGTCGGTATCTACGAGAACCTTCACGCTGGGGGTGACCTTGTTGATCTTGCCTTCGCCGGGCGCCGTGACAAGCGCCAGGGTCAGCTCCCATTCGCCACGCAAAGACAGCCTCGCGGTGCTGCGGAAGAGGCGTTGATCGCCGGGGATCTGCATACGTTCAAGGAAGCTCAGATCGGCTCGTGGATTGAGCAGACGCAGAGTGAATCCGGGGTCTTCGCAGCCGGCGAGATGGAAGCGGTCGATATCGGCAAGCGCGGCCATTGCGGTGGCGACGGCGGGCGTCAGCAGCTCGTCGGCCTGGCTGATCTGCGCCGCCCAAGCGCTGATCTCGATCGTCGCACGGCAGGGCGAGCGTTGCTGGTAGCCGCGGGCGCGCTTGTCGAGCTTCAGCAACAGTTTAAAGTCGCCTGGCGGCGGGCGATAGAAGGTGAGCACTTCGATCTCGGTAACTGTTGCTCCCTCGGTGAGCTTCTGGACCTGAAGCTCGTAGTCATCGCCGCGCCGCGCCAGCCGCCCTGGCGCGGTCTCGATTTCGAGGATTCTGCTTACAGTGCCTTTCTCCAACGGGAAATCGATGCGCAGGCCATCGCCGTTCATGGTCACGGTCTGTGTCAGGTGAACGGCGTCACGCGTTTCTTCATCGTCAGCTGGTGGTTTGCTGCGCCGCCGCCGCAAGCTGACCACAGC
>NZ_JAEUOL010000011.1 GCF_016789985.1 Accumulibacter sp. | reverse complement strand
CCGGTGGGTATCTACGCCGTGTTCCCGCAGCGCCGGCATCTGCCCTTGCGCGTGCGTCTGTTCATCGATCAGCTCAAGACTGCTTTTGGTGATCCCCAGTACTGGGAAAGGGGCAGTTGAGGGGACTCGTCCGCCGGCGCGTGGTCGACGACAGCCGCTTCGCGTGCCTGGATCATCTGTTCGAGGTGGTCGTGGCTGCCTTCCGGGCGGCTCGCAGAAGAGCTTTTCTGGCCTTCTCTGCGCGGATGTGGGCCAGGGCCTGCGCCTTGTTGCACTCCTTGCAGTAGGAATGAAGCCCGTCCGAGCTGCGCGAGTTCTTGTGAAAATCCAGCACCGACTTTTCCTGTTTGCATTTGACGCAGATTTTTGTGTCCATCGGGTTAACCGCATAGCATGGGAAGGGTTGGCCAGCCGTCTGCCACTCGGCGGTGGGGGCCGACATGTTGGGAGAAGGCGAGGACGTACTGCTGCACTTCGGGCGAGGCTGTCCACCGGCAGGCTGCGACCACTGGTCGGTACGGCGCGCAAGCTTGGCCGAAAACCGGGAACGGTCTGACAAGCAGGAAAGAAAGAAAATTGACCATGAATAGAAATTAAATATGATTCATGAATCATTAAAATTAATTGTTTTGGCGCTCGCTACTCCCTGCCGTGATCATCGGATGCCTGCGCACCAGTCAGGAAACCTTCCCCAGGCGAGCAGACCTGTCCGACACGAGTCACCGGGTTGCCCGAGAGACTTGCCTATACTGCTTATTAATCAATGTGCTCGGTGCCATTTTCGAGGCGCTCCGAGATGCTCTGCGGCTTTGCACAGGCAGAACGCGGGGTGATTTCTGCGCAAGGCCTCGGAGTTACGGTCTGCGCGTGGCTGCTCGCCAAAGCTCCGGGTTCAGTCCCCAAAGAGTAAGCAAGGACCATGCCTATATATAAATACATTTTATTGATCAGGCGTTTACACTGCGCTGCCTGGCTTGGCGGGCGATCGGTCGGCCGCTGGTGTAAAGAATCCTGACAGGCCGGCAGGCGCACCGTGCGCCTGCCGGCCTGTCGCAGCATATCCTGCGGGCGCCATGATGGCGCCGCCTGTTCCTGCAAAGGCGTACTCAGCCAGCGTTGGGGTTGAGCAGGCGATCGATGTCTACGCTGTCGATCTGTTCCGGCTGCATGAATCTGCGCGCGTAATCGAGATAGGCGCCGGAGCGCAGGAAAAGGGCGAACAGTTCCGGATCGATGTGTTGTTCCTGTTGCATGCGGGACATGATGGTGAGGGCTTCGTGCAGCGTCTTGCCCTTCTTGTACGGTCGATCGATCGCGGTCAAGGCTTCGAAGATGTCGGCAATGGCCATCATGCGCGCGAGTGGGCTCATCTCCTCGCAGCGCAGCCGGCGCGGGTAGCCGCTGCCATCCATTTTTTCGTGGTGTCCGCCGGCGATTTCCGGCACCTGCCGGAGATGCTTGGGGAAAGGCAGTTGCGAGAGCATGATCAAGGTCTGCACGATGTGCTCATTGATCTTGTAGCGCTCCTCCTCCGACAGGGTGCCGCGCGCAACCGAGAGGTTGTACAGTTCGCCGCGGTTGTAGAGCTGTGTGGGGACAGTCATCCGGAACCCCCAGCGGTTGTCCTCGGGTATGCGATCCTGCGCCCGCCGCGGGAAGATATGCTCCGGCTTGTCGGCCAGCACCGTTTCGACGACCGGCAGTGCGGGCGCCGGTGTTTGCGCCTTGCGCAGCTTCTCCTCCGGCGAGATGCCGATCCGGTCATCCAGGGTGCGCAACCAGGTCCTGCGGGCAATCGACTGCAAACGGGCGATCCGTTCTGCCGCCATGAATTCGCCACCCTCGTTGCAACTCGCCACAAAGGCGAAGTCGTCGTCGATCTGCCGCCACTCGGCAGTCAGACGGGTGTGCGCCGTGTCCTCGCTTTCACCGCCAGCAATTGCCCGCCAGCAGCCAATCTCGGCGTCGCGCTTGAGCACCTCGAAGCGCATGCGCACCTCGTGGATGCGATCGTTGATGGTTTCCAGCTTGGTCGCCTTGTCCACCACGTATTCGGGTGTGGTGACCTTCCCGCAGTCATGCAGCCAGGCGGCGACATGCAGCGCTTCCCAGTCCTCCTCGGTCAGTGCGAAGTCCCTGTAAGGACCGCTGGTCGCAGCACAGGCAGCGCCGGCAAGCAGTTTCGTGAGCTCGGGAACGCGCGCGCAGTGGCCGCCGGTGTAGGGGCTCTTGGCGTCGATCGCGGCTGCGATCAACCGGATGAAGGCCTCGAACAGGTCCTTCTGGGCCTTGATCAGCGCCTTGCTTTCGAGTGATATGGCGGCCGATGCCGACAGCGCCTTGACGAAGCTCAGGTGGCTGGCGTCGGTTGCCGTATCGCCGAGCAGGATCATGCTGCCGACCAGTTCGGTGTTGCGATTGAGCAGCGGCACGGCGATCGCATACGTCGCCTGGGCCTGGCCGATGCTGTTCAGACCCAGGCAGGCGATATCCTCCGGCTGCAAGCGGTCGGCCAGGGCGACCTGGTCGGCCAGCGCGGCGCCGAGCAGAGGTCCGCCATGCCGGAGGTCCAGCGCAGGCAGTTCACCGACCACGGACGCTGCGGAATCGCTGAGCACTGCCGCCGGTTTCAGCGCATTGCCCTCGACCAGGTAGAGCACGCCGGCACGTCCTCCGGAAGCGGTGAGGGTGTCGGCCAGCAGGCGCGGCAGCAGGCGATCGAAATTCTGCTCGGCGGCAACTGCCTGAGTGATGTCGAGGAAGCGGTGGATCGTGCGCTTCATGCCTTCCATGGTTACCGCCAGTTCGGCGACTTCCTTGACCGAAGACCGGACGGCGATCGGCCGCGAGAACTCGAAGTGGCGGATTGCCTCGGCCTCATCGGCCAGGTTGCCCAATGAGCGGGAAACCCCATGCGCCAGCAACCAAGTCAGGGGGGCGGTCACCAGCAATACCACCAGGGTGGCGATCGCCGAGTGCCGGATGAGCTGTCTGGCTCCGGCCATCAGCTCGCTTTCCGGGATGGCGGTGACGAGGTAGAGCGGCGGTACGCCCTCGAGCATCAGGCGATTGATCGAGACGCGCCATTTGTCGCCCACGACCTGCACGGCGAGCCTCTCCGTCTGCTTGTCCGGCATGTCGCGCAGCGTTTGCACGAGCGGTACGAGCACTGGCGCCCCGAGTTCGTCGAGTCTTGCCAGGGATGGCTTGCCGCTGGCTTCGGGGAACCTCGGAACCATTTTGTCGGGGTGTTCATAGGCCAGTACATGGCCCTCCGAGTTGACCAGGACCAGTTCGCTGTGCGGCGTGATCTTTTGCCTGGCGAGTATCTCGCCGAGACTGTGCAACAGGATGTCGGCGCCGACCACGGTGCTTCCGTTGCCGGTGCGGTTGGCCAGCGTGGTGCCGACCCTGCGGCTGGTGAAGAAGAGGTAGGGCGCTGTCTTGATCTGCTGTGACGATGCCATGGCCTGGGTGAACCAGGGCCGCTGCCGCGGGTCGAAGGCCCTTACGTAGTCCGGGCGATCGTCCTGGCGCAGGATTTTCAGGTTGTCATCCAGGTAAATGAAGCGTCCACGGGGCGTGTCCCGGTTGCGTTCGATGCTCTGCACGACATAGTGCGCCCCGCTGGGCGCTCTGGCCGCCTCGATTTCGCTGCCGTGACCGATCCGGCCGAGCAGGAAGAAGTCGCCGTTGCCGTAGCCGACATACATCGAAGACAGTGCCGCCGAACTGTCGAGTGCCTGGCGCACGAATTCCAGGCTGTCGAGTCGTTGCTCAAGGGTGGTCGCCTCGGTCACTCGCTGCAGACTGAGCAGACGGGTGGCCACCTCGGCCGGCTCGATGATCCGACGCATTTCGAGCAGGGCGGCACGGCTGATGCGTTCGGTCAGGTCGCCCGCCGAGGTTTCCAGCAAGGCGACGCTCAGACGATAGCCAATGGCTCCGAGTACTCCACCGACGACAAGGATCAGCGCCAGGAAGAGGGTCGAGATGTGAATGTGCAGAGGGTAGGGGCGTTGCATGGGCCTGATCTCGTGGCTTCAGATGCGAAACGACATGAAAGCGGTTCGTGTGGCGCAATGCTCCACCTGGCGACACCTGCCACGGTATGGGAACGAAGCCTTGCCTTGACCGTGGTGGTTGCATCACCGACACTTCGCCCGACAGCACGAAAGCGTTACGATACGCCACTTTGCCGGAACGAGACATGCCCGATCCCACTGCAGAGCACTCGAGCAAGTGGCTGGATTTCGAAAGCAAGATCATTGCCCCAGAGCAATTGGCCGGCCGCGTTGCTGTCGTGCCGCGCCCCCTGGTTTTTACCAACGGTTGCTTTGACATCCTGCACCGTGGGCATGTCAGTCTTCTCGCCGAGGCGCGTGCTCTCGGCGCCGCGCTGGTCGTCGCCCTCAATTCCGATGACTCGGTCAGGCGTCTGGGCAAGGGTGATGACCGGCCGGTAAACACGCTGGCCGATCGTCTGGCAATCATCGCCGCGCTGCAGGCAGTGACGGTGGTCACCTGGTTCGAGGAAGACACGCCGTTGCAACGAATCCTGGATTGCCGGCCGGATGTGCTGGTGAAGGGCGGGGACTGGCCGGTCGGGCGCATCGTCGGCAACCGGGAAGTCGGCGGCTGGGGTGGCAAGGTGCTGTCCCTGCCCTTCATCCATCAGACATCGACGACCGGCTTGCTGGAAAAGATTCGCCGGTTGTAGCGCTGGTCGGGAGGCTGGCAGATCGGTTCCGCCGGGGTTTCTGGAATGCCGGCCGCCTTAGCCGCCGAGTGCCGCCTTCAGCGAGGCGACATCTTCAGCCGACTCGGCGAGCAGCGTGTTCAGTGCCTCGGCGTCGAAGAACTGGCAGCTGGTGGTCGGATCGGGCAACCCGGCGAGCGCCGGGTTGCGCCATCCGTGCCTGATCCCGGCCAGCCGGTTGGCGACGAAGATCAGGTCGGACAGCGTCTTCAGGCTGTCCACCTTGCGTTCCACTTCATGTTCCTGAACGACGAGCAGCAGTTCTTCGGGTAGCCCCATGGCGGCCAGCAAGGCGTGTCCGATCTGGTCGTGCCAGTGCACCAGCAATTGCTCCAGCTCAGCAGTATCGGTGACCAGTTCAGGAAAATTGACCGCCCGCGACATCAGATAGAAGACACCGATGTCATGGACCAGGCCGGCGAACAAGGCTTCGTCGGGATTGACCTGGGTCAGGCGACGGGCCAGCACACGCGACAGGGCGGCGACGTGAACCGTGTGTTCCCAGAGTCGGCGCGAGAAGGCCTCGAATGGCGCCATCTTCTTCGAATTGAGCAGTTGCTCCATGGCGACGGCAAAGGAGAGCGTTCGCACGGATTCCATGCCGACACGTGAAATCGCACTGTTGAGGTCGACGATGGTTCGTCCGCTGCGGTTCATTGCCACCGAGTTGGCCAGGCGGATGATCTTGGTGCTCATCAAAGGCTCGGCACCGATCAGCGTGCCCAGCTGGTCGATCGCCAGATTCGGGTTTTTCAGTGCCGTGCGCACCTGGAAGGTGATGTCGAGGAAAGTCGGGAATGAAACCACCTCGCCCGACAGATCGCGTGCGATGTCCTCCAGGATGCTGAAGCTCGACTGATTGGTCATGCGTGCCTTGGCTCCACACGTGTTTTCCGGTTGCCGCCGCTGGCGGCTTGATCGACGCCCGCAATGAACCGGCAAGGGACCGGGTTCTGCCTGCCAGCGAGCGCTGGTGGTGGTCGTTGTGCGCACCACTTGGGCGATCATCGGTGTTCGGCTGTTGCTGGCGGGACGGCGGGGGATTCCCTATTTGCGTTGCAGCAGGTCTTTCAGATTGGCGAAGGGCTGGGCGGTTGCCGGTGCGGGACTGGTCGAGCCCGGAGAGCCGATCCCGGCCTGACGTGCGGCGGCGGCATCCAGCTGTCTGGCATGTTCGTTATCGTGGCAGTAGAGGCATAGAAGCTCCCAGTTGCTGCCATCGCCGGGGTTGTCGTCGTGATTGTGATTGCGGTGATGGACGGTGAGTTCGCGCAGGTTGACGTGGGTGAACTCGCGACCGCAGCGACCACAGATCCAGGGATAGATCTTCAGCGCCTGTTCACGATAGCCCGTCTCGCGGGTCATGCGGTTGCGGACGGCATTGGCGATCAGGCGATCCGTTTGGGCGGTCTTGTCGTTGGTCATTGGGAACTCCTGCGTGAAAGAGGCAGCATGGCTGGGGTGTTGGCCGGATGCGCCCGTGGTCAGACATGAAGCGCGACCAGCGGGATGCGCATCTCGTTGACACTGGTGCCGCCATGCACGCCGAGCATGGCGAAACGCCGCTCGCCGGGCAGCCAATCCTTGATCGTCCAGTTGTCCTTCATCACCAGGGTGTAGTCGCCGACTCGGGACGCCAGTCGCGGATGATAGGGCGGCGGGCCAAACCAGCCGGCGGCGATCAGGCGTTCACTGGGGTAGAGGTGAGCGGCGCGCGCCAGATGGCCGCGTACGTAGGCTTCAAATGCCGGTCGGTCCGGCGCTGCGACGTAGCAGTAGGCGACCCGGCGTTCGCCGCACAGGGGCCGTTGCAGCAGGCCGGCGAGCCGCGGATGATCGTCGAGACAGATGACCCGCCGCGGTGGCGAATCGATGAAACCGTGGTCGGCGGTAACCAGCAGCCAGGTGTTGCTGCCGCGTACCTGGTGCAGCAGTTTGCCGAAGCCGGCGTCCAGGTCGGCCAGCGTTTGCTGCGCCTGCCGGCTGTCGGTCCCGTAGTGGTGCGAGTAGCTGTCGAGATCGGGATAGTAGGCATAGATGTAGCGCGGCCGGGCCGTCTCCTGCAACAGCCCGGTCAGGCCGGCGAACATTTCAGGCAGGGAGGCGTAAGCAACGCTCTGTGCTCCGCGCGAGTGCCAGGTATTGAAGGGGCTGCCGGCAATGCTGCGCGGTGCCATCACCCAGGATTCGCGCGTCAGCCTCTGGAAGAGCGACGGATGGGTGAACAACTGTGGCGGCAGTTGTTCCGGCAGCCGCCGTGGCGGTCCGAGCCGGGGTGTCAGCGGCAGGATGGACAGTGTCTGATCGATCTCGTCCAGGTGCATGTGCCAACCGGTCAGTCCGTGTTGTGCCGGCGCGAGGCCGCTCATCACCGTACCGATGGCGCTTGCCGTGGTTGACGGGAAGACCGAAGTCATGATGCCGGCCAGGTGGCGCTGCAGATGCGGACTGCGGCCGTGCCTGGTCAGCGTTCGCAGTCCGAGCCCGTCGATGACCAGCAGTAGCACATGTCTTGCTCGGGCGAGGGTTGTAGCGCTCAGGCCGGACAGTTGCGGATAGTGACTGTCGCTGCTGCCGCAGGCGGTGGCGATGCTCTGCATCAGATTGACCAGGCTGCCGCCTGCGTAGTCAGGAAGTGGCGTCGCGCTCATGATGCAGCCATTCTACGCCAAGCGATCGCCGGCAGTGAGGTCGCGCTGCTGTCGGCCGTACGGCACTGGCCGGCGGAGCGGCTCGTGCCGGCCGGGTGGCGGTGGATTGCGCCGGGTGCCGCGAGCGCTGCTCAGCGGCCACTCGTCCGGTATTGACTTGTGCCGACGACCGCTGGATGGCGGCCGCTGGCGAGCGGGCTGGAATCCTGGCCTCTCCTGACGAAGCGAACCTGGCCGTTGCCGTCCACGCTGCGCTGTAGCCGACCCGCCTGCTCGAGCCGATTGAGGTGGGCGATCGCTTCACCCATGGCGAACATCGTCTGATGCGTGTCGAGTTCCCTGGGGAACAGCGTGGCCAGCAAGTCGGCCGCGCTGCGTGGTTCGGCGCAGTGCTCCTCGAGCAGCAACAGGCGCTCCTCGTGATGGGCGTGCAGCGCATCGACGCGGCACGCGATGCCGTAAAACGGCAACCCGTGTGAGGGCAGGACGAGGGTGGCCGGGGGCATCTCGCGATAGCGGTCGATCGACTGCAGGTAATCGGTCAGCGAGTCGGCATGCGGGGTGACGGCGAACACACTGATGTTGGTCGAGATGGTCGGCAGCAGCATGTCACCCGAAATCAGCACGCCGAGGTCCGGGCTGTAGAGCGCTGCGTGTTCGGGCGAGTGTCCGAAGCCGATGCGTACCTGCCAGCGATGGCCGCCGATCGACAGTTCGTCGCCGGGGAACAGTCGATGATAGTGCTCCGGCAGGCTCGGCACGCCGCGCTTGTAGGTGCCGCTGCGGCGTTCGAGCGCGGCACAGCGCTCGACATCGAGGCCGTGCGCGCGGAACTGGCGGAGCATCGGCGGATTGCCGTGTCCGCCCACCTCATGCCACACCGCATGTGCCGTCAGGTACTCGCCCAGCGTCATGAATACCGGCGCGCCGGTGCGCTGCTGCAGCCAGGCAGCCAGACCGATATGGTCGGGGTGGAAATGGGTGACGACGATGCGCAAAATTCGTCCGCCGCGCGCGCTTGCCGGTAGACGGTCGAGGATGGTCCGCCAGCACTCCTTGACCGTGTCGAGCGCGAAACCGGTATCGATTATCGTCCAGCCGCCTTCGTCTTCGAGCAGCCAGAGGTTGATGTGGTTCAGGGCGAACGGCAGCGGCATGCGCAACCAATGGACACCCGGAGAAACCTCGAAGGTGTCTCCGGCCGCGGGGGGAGTGGCGAACGGGTAGTCGGGCAGCATCGGGGAGCGGATTGTAAAAACCTCTGGAATCTATAAACTGGCCTGCCTGGACGCTGGCAGTAGGCAGCCGCAAGGGCGTCCCATTCTACACGCGATCCCGAGCCGAACAGCCCTGTGGTGGACCAGCCAACAACTTTCAGCATTTCCGATCTGGCGCGAGAGTTCAACATCACGCCACGAACGATCCGTTTCTACGAGGATCAGGGCCTGCTCGCGCCACAGCGCGAAGGGCGAACACGTATCTTCACCCGACGTGACCGTACCCGCCTGAAACTCGCCTTGCGCGGCAAACGCCTCGGCTTCAGCCTGGCCGAGATCGCCTATCTGATCGGCATGTACGATACGGCACGCGACCAGAATACCCAGCTGACCGAGTTTCTGGCCGGTCTGACGCAACGCAAGGTGGCGCTGCAGCAGCAGCGCGAAGACATCGAAGCCCTGCTGCAGGAGGTGTCTGCTTTCGAGGAGCAGTGCCGCGAACTGCTGCTGACGCGCGCGGCAGACGAAGCGGCAGGCGTCGGTCGGACGGCGTGAGCAGTTTCCAGGAAAACAGTTGACGTTTACGTCAACGTCAATTTAAATGGCGACCATGCACAAGACCCAGGACCCCCACTTCGCTGAGCGCGTCCGCGCCAGTTTCGCACGCCAGCCGGCAATGACCCTGATCGGCGCCAGCATGCCGGTAATCGAGCCGGGTTACACCGAGATTCACCTGCCACACAAACCGGAAATCACCCAGCAGCACGGTTACATCCATGGAGGTGTGGTCGGGATGATTGCCGATTCGGCGGCGGGGTACGCCGCCAGCACGCTGACCGGCCACGAAACCAGCGTGTTGACGGTCGAATACAAGCTCAACCTGCTGGCGCCCGCCGAAGGGCAGTTGCTGATCGCCGAGGGCTCGGTGGTCCGCTACGGAAGGACACTGATCGTCACCAGGGCCGAGGTATTTGCCGTCAAGCACGGCAGGAAGATGCTTTGTGCGTTGATGCAGCAGACGATCATCGCCGTGCACGGCAAGCAAGAACAACCCGCCAAACCCTGATCGAGGAGCGAGAGAGATGGAATATCCGAGCCTGAGCTTTGCCCATGGCGAAACCGTCGACATGTTGCGTGCCAGTGTGCGTGCCTTTGCCGCCAACCAGATTGCGCCGCGTGCCGAGGCGATCGATCGCGACAACCGGTTTCCCGCCGACCTGTGGAGAAAGCTCGGCGAGATGGGCTTGCTCGGCATCACCGCCGAGGAGGAATACGGCGGCAGCGGGCTCGGCTACCTGGCGCATATTGTCGCCATGGAGGAAATCTCGCGTGCTTCGGCGAGCGTCGCCCTGTCGTACGGGGCACATTCCAACCTGTGCGTCAATCAGATTCGCCGCAACGGCACGGCGGGTCAGAAAGAGCGTTACCTGCCGAAGCTGATCTCCGGCGAGCATGTCGGAGCCCTTGCGATGTCTGAAGCCAATGCCGGATCGGACGTGGTCAGCATGAAGCTGCGCGCTGATCGGCGGGATGACCGTTTCATCCTGAATGGCGGCAAGATGTGGATCACCAATGGCGGCGACGCCGACACGCTGGTGGTTTACGCCAAGACCGACATCGATGCCGGTCCGCGTGGAATCAGTGCCTTCATCGTCGAAAAGGGAATGAAGGGATTTTCCTGCGGCTCCAAGCTGGACAAGCTCGGCATGCGCGGATCGAACACCTACCCGCTCTTCTTCGACGACTGCGAGGTGCCCGAGGAGAACCTGCTTGGCCAGTTGAACGGCGGCGTGCGCGTGCTGATGAGCGGCCTGGACTACGAGCGCGCGGTGTTGGCCGGCGGTCCGCTGGGCATCATGGCGGCGGTGATGGACCTGGTGCTGCCCTACGTGCATGACCGCAAGCAGTTCGGTCAGTCGATCGGCGAATTCCAGCTGATGCAGGGCAAGATCGCCGACCTGTATACCACCTTCAATGTCTGCCGCGCCTACGTCTACGCGGTCGGTCAGGCCTGCGATCGCGGCGAAACGACACGCAAGGACGCTGCCGGCGCAATCCTTTACGCGGCAGAGAAGGCGACCTGGATGGCCGGCGAGGCGATCCAGACCCTCGGTGGCAACGGTTACATCAACGAATATCCGACCGGGCGGCTGTGGCGCGACGCCAAGCTCTATGAGATCGGTGCCGGTACTTCGGAAATCCGCCGCATGCTGATCGGTCGAGAATTGTTTGCCGAGACGCTGTAGCGTACCATGGCCGGTCGGGCGCTTCGCTCGACCAGGCACGGCAGCGCGGCGCTTGCCGCTGCCCGTCGCCTGCCAGCCTTGTCCAATCCAATCTCGTCCCTGCCCTGAATGCTCATGACCAGCACCTTGCGAATCCTGACCGCCGAAGACAGCACCGCGATCGAGAACGTGCGCCAGTTCTTCCGCAATTACGCTGCCTGGCTCGGTGTCGATCTATCGTTCCAGGATTTCGAACAGGAGATGGCCTCGCTGCCCGGGGCCTACTCGGCGCCTGAAGGCCGTCTCTTCTACGCCGAACGCAATGGCCAGCCGGCCGGTTGTGTCGGCCTGCGCCCCTTCTCGGCTGGTCTGGCAGAAATGAAGCGGCTCTATGTCGAACCGCGGCATCGCGGTTATGAAATCGGTCGCGATCTGACGCTGGCGACGATTCGTGCGGCCAAGGAGCTCGGCTACCGCAAGCTGCTCCTCGACACGCTGCCGGCGATGCGCGTGGCGGTCAAACTGTACCGCGAAATGGGCTTCACGGAAACACCGGCCTACTACCAGACGCCGCTCGAAGGCACCATGTTCCTGGCCCTTGACCTCGAAAACTGGTCGGAAGAGGAGGTCGCCAACGAGCACCTCTTCCACCTGTTCGACTTCAATCGCGCCTGGTCGAGCCGCATGCAGGAAATGGATCCGCGGTACTTCCTCAAGCTGTCACAACTGCAGGCACCGCAATATCTGTGGATCGGCTGCTCGGACTCACGGGTGCCGGCCAACGAGATCGTCGGCCTGCTGCCGGGTGAGTTGTTCGTGCACCGCAATGTGGCCAACGTCGTCGTGCATACCGATCTCAACTGTCTGTCGGTGATCCAGTTCGCAATCGATGTCCTGAAGGTCAGACACGTCATGGTTGTCGGCCATTATGGCTGTGGTGGCGTCAAGGCGGCGCTCAACCGTGACCGGGCAGGACTGGTCGATATCTGGTTGCGGCATGTGCGCGACGTCCACGACAAGCATCTGGCGCTGGTCGACGCCCTGCCGGCCGAGCGACAGCACGACTGTCTGTGCGAGCTCAATGTGCTTGAGCAGGTGGCCAATGTCTGCCAGACCTGTGTCGTGCAGGACGCCTGGCAGCGCGGCCAGCCGGTCACCGTGCATGGCTGGATCTATGGTCTGAAGGACGGGCTGATGCGTGATCTGGGCTTCACGGTGCACCAGAGTGAGGACTTGCTGCCCAAGTACATTGCTGCCCTCGATGCGCTGCAGATCTGAACGCGTCATGCCTTTGAAGCCCGTCATGCCCCTCCGCGCACTACCGCTTTTCCGACGGTGCGCTGCCGGTGCTGTCTGGCGCGTGGCGGGTGGAGGGTGAGTACAGGCGTCCACCGGCTGGCCGTCACGGGGGCCACCTACGGCAAACTGGTCGCCACCGCGATCATCTGGGGAGCCACCTGGATTGCCGGGCGCGTTGCGGTCAGTCAGGCTGCCCCGCTGGCCGTGGCAAGCTGGCGCTTCCTGCTGGCCGCGCTGGTGCTCGGCGCTCTGATGGTGATCCGCGAAGGCTGGCGGAACTGGACGCCCAGGGAGTGGCTGACGCTCACCGCCCTCGGCGCCACCGGCATCTTCCTCTACAACCTGTGTTTCCTCTATGGGCTGAAGGTGATCGAGGCCGGTCGCGGGGCGCTGGTCGTCGCGCTGACGCCAGCCGTCGTAGCGGCGAGCGATTGGCTGTTCTGCGGCGCCACCATGTCGCCGACCAAGGCCCTCGGGATCGGGCTGGCGATGTTCGGTTGTCTGCTCGTCGTCACCAACGGAGATCCGCGCTTGCTGATCTCCGGTCAGATCGGTCTCGGTGAATGGCTGATCATCGGCTGCAGCCTGCTGTGGGCGATCTACACTTTCGTTGGCCGGCGCGGCACGCGCTCTCTGTCTCCCTTGGCGATGACCTTCGGTGCCAGCCTCACCGGCTGGCTGATGCTCACCGGCGCGGCGCTCTGGCAAGGCTCGCTCTTCGCTCTGGCGGAGACCACCTGGCGTGGCTGGATTGCGATCGTCTTCCTGGGACTGTTCGGCACCGCACTGGCCTTCACCTGGTACGCTGAAGCCGTGCAGCGAATCGGTGCGACCCGCTCGGCGGCATTCATCAATCTGGTTCCGGTGAGCGCCGTCATCCTCGGCGCGCTGCTGCTCGACGAGCGTCTCGGTCTCGCGGTGCTGGCTGGCGGCACGCTGGTCATCACCGGAGTTGTCATCACCAATTACGCCGGCGCACGCCTCGCCGCCGGCATTGTCAGCAAGGAGAAAACCGCATGATCCTGACACAGGAACAGGAAATGATCCGCGACTCGCTGCGTGATTTCGCGCAGGAGCGCCTGGCGCCTTTCGCCGCCGAATGGGATCGCCATCACACCTTTCCGTCCGCCGCCCTGCGTGAGCTCGGCGAACTCGGCGCGCTCGGCATGGTGGTCCCCGAACAGTGGGGCGGGGCCGGCATGGACTATATGTCGCTGGTGCTGGTGATCGAGGAAATTGCCGCCGGCGATGGCGCCACCTCGACCATCGTCAGCGTACAGAACTCGCTGGCCTGCGGCATCACCATGAAATATGGCAGTGACGAGCAGAAGGAAAACTGGCTCAAACCGCTGGCACGCGGCGAGATGCTCGGCTGTTTCTGCCTCACCGAGCCGCATACCGGCTCGGACGCGGCGGCGATCAGCACCCGGGCCGACCGCGACGGCGATCATTTCATCCTCAACGGCGTCAAGCAGTTCATCACCACCGGCAAGTATGCGCAGGTGGCGATCGTCTTCGCCGTCACCGACAAGGCGGCCGGCAAG
>NZ_JAEUOL010000289.1 GCF_016789985.1 Accumulibacter sp. | reverse complement strand
GGCCGAGATGACGACCGAAATTGCGATGGTCACTGCGAACTGCTGGTAGAGCTGACCAGTAATGCCGGGGATGAAAGCGGTCGGCACGAAAACAGCGGAGAGGATGACGGCGATCGCGATGACCGGTCCGGTCACCTCGCTCATCGCCTTTAGGGTCGCGTCCTTCGGCGACAGGCCTTCCTCGATGTGGGGCTCGACCGCCTCGACGACGACGAGGGCGTCGTCGACGACGAGGCCGATCGCCAAGACCAGGCCGAACAGCGACAGGGTGTTGATCGAGAAGCCGAACAGGGGGAAGAGCATGAAGGTGCCGACCAGCGAGACCGGCACGGCGAGCAGCGGGATCAGAGTCGCCCGCCAGCCCTGGAGGAAGATGAAAACGACGATGATGACCAGCACCAGCGCTTCGAACAGCGTGTGCTGGATTTCCTTGATACCTTCGGTCACGGCGAGCGTGGTGTCTAGGGCGATGACATAGTCGAGGTCAGGCGGGAAGCTCTGCTTGAGCTTCTCCATCAGCGCCTTGGCACCGTTGGCGGCATCGAGGGCGTTGGCTCCGGGGATCTGGTAGAGGGCGATCAGCGCCGCCGGCTTGCCGTTCAGCCGCCCTTCCATGTTGTAGGTCTGGGCGCCGAGTTCGATGCGGGCGACATCGGCGACGCGGACGATCGAGCCGTCCGGGTTGGCGCGCAGGACGACCTTGCCGAAATCTTCCTCGGTTACCAGCCGGCCCTGGGCGCGGACGGCGTAGGTGAATTCCTGACCGGGGGGGACCGGCTCGGCGCCGACCTGGCCGGCCGGGTTGACGGTGTTCTGGTTCTGGACTGCGCTGATGATCTCGGGAACGGTGATGTTGAGCTTGGCGAGGACGTCAGGACGCACCCACAGGCGCATCGCGTATTGTCCGGCGCCGAAGACGGTGACGCTGGCGATCCCCTTCACCCGTGTCATCTGGTCGTTGATGTTGATGTCCGAGTAGGTGGCCAGGAAGATGTTGTCGTAGGTGCCGGTCGGCGAGTACAGCGCGACCATGATCAGCGGCGACGACGTCGACTTCTGGACGGTTACACCGTAGTTGCGCACGTCCGAGGGCAGTTGCGACTCGGCCTGGCCCTCGCGCATCTGGGCGAGAAGCTGGTCGGTGTTGGCGTCGGTGCCCAGTGCAAAGTTGACATACAGCGTCGATTGACCGTTGTTGGCGTTGATCGAGTACATGTAGTCCATGTTGTCGACGCCGGACATCTGCTGTTCGATCGGGGTGGCGACGGCCTGCTCGACAGTCAGGGCGTCGGCGCCGGTGTAGGTGCTGTTGACCTGGATCTGTGGCGGCACGATGTTCGGGAACTGCGCGATCGGCAGTCCCGACATGGCGACCAAGCCGACGATGGTCATAAGGATGGAGATGACCATGGCGACGATCGGCCGGTTGATGAAGAACTTGGACATGGCCGCTTACCCCTTGCTCGCCGGTGTGGCCGGTTTGTCCTGCGGCTTGGCCACATCGGCGGCTGGCGCTTCGGGGACAAAGGGTTTCGGGTTGACGGTCATCCCGGGACGCACCTTTTGCGTTCCCTCGGCGATCACCTGATCGCCAGCCTGCAGGCCCTTGCTGATGATCCACTCGCTGCCAATGCGCTCGCCGACGGTCACCGGGCGGATATCCACCTTGTTGTCGGCGCCGACCGCGGCGACCAGATACTTGCCTTGCATTTCCGTGACGGCACGCTGCGGAACCAGCAGTGCGCCCTGGTCCACCGACATCGTCGCCCGCACCTTGCCGTACTGGCCCGGCCGCAGCAGGTTGTCCGGATTGGCGAACAGGGCGGCGACCTTGAAGGTGCCGGTGCTCTGATCGACCTGCCGGTTGAGCACCGCCACCTTGCCCTGGTGAGGATAGAGCGAGCCGTCTACCAGGAAGAGTTGCAACGGGACCTGTTCCGTCTTCCTGCCCGACGCTGCCGCTGCGGTCGCCACCTTGAGATACTCGCGCTCGCTGATGTTGAAGTACACCTTGACCGGATCGACGGTCGACACGGTGGTCAGTTCGGTCGGCATGCTCGGGCTCAGGAGATCGCCGATCTGCGCCTTGGCAATGCCGGCAATGCCGGTGACTGGCGAGGTGATCTTGGTGAAACCGAGGTTGAGCTTGGCCGTCTTGAGCGATGCCTCGGCCGCTTCGAGCGCGGCCTTGGCGGAGAGATCGGCACCCGTGGCGTCGTCGAGATCCTTCTGGCTGACCGCATTCACCGCGGCCAGTGGCTTGATCCGGGCGAGGTTGGCGCGGGTCGTTTCATAACGCGCCGCCTGCTGGGCGCGCAGTCCTTTGGCTTCTTCGACCGCTGCCTCGAAGGTGCGGGGATCGATTTCGAAAAGCGGCTGACCCTGTTTTACCAGGTCGCCTTCACGGTAGTTCTGTTTGATCAGGTAGCCGGTGACCTGCGGACGGATGACCGCATTGACGTTGCCGTCCAGTGAGCCGATCCATTCCATGTAGATCGGCGTGTCCCGCTGTGCCACGGCAATCACTTCGACAACCGGGGGCAACGGTGCTGTTGTCTTCTTCTCGCTACAGCCTGTCGTGATCATAAGTGCGATGCCGGCCATTCCGGCGGTGGCGCACTTGAAGGTCCGGCCGGTGAAGGCGAAGGGAGAGGTGTTGGACATCATGACTGCTCCTGCTTGGGCTAGGTTGGCGTGGCGTTGCGCTGCGGAGGACAGAAGTTCCCCGGGTGGACGCCGAAAGACGAGTCAGGATTATGGGGCAAGTGTGCGGTGCAATCCAGCGGTCGACTACGCGCGACTCTTTGAACCGCCGGATTTGCCCGGTGGGTCCGGTCATGCACTGTTACGATGCTGGCTGGGTGCGTACGTTATACTGCATGGCAAAGCACCGCATCCGTATGCCACAGGAAAACCAGAGAGCATGAGCGAACGCGAAACTGACCAGTTGCTGGTCGAACGCGCACAGACCGGCGACAAGCACGCTTTCGAGTTGCTGGTTGCAAAATACCAGCGCAAGGTGGCGCGCCTGTTGTCGCGCTTCGTGCACGATCCGGCCGAGGTCGAGGATGTGTCGCAGGAGGCGTTCATCAAGGCTTACCGGGCGCTGCCGTCGTTTCGTGGGGACAGTGCTTTCTACACCTGGTTGTACCGGATCTCGATCAATACCGCCAAGAACCATCTCGTCGCACAGGGACGCCGGGCGCCGACCTCGACCGAGTTCGACGCAGAAGAGGCCGAGGGATTTGAGGATGCCGCTCAGCTGCGCGATATCAATACCCCGGAGAGCCTGCTGCTGTCCAGACAGATCGGCGAGACGGTCAACGCGGCAATGGACGCCCTGCCGGAGGAGTTGCGCAACGCGATCGTCCTGCGCGAGATCGATGGCCTGAGTTATGAGGAAATTGCCAGCGCGATGAGTTGTCCGATTGGCACGGTACGTTCGCGCATATTCCGTGCGCGGGAAGCGGTGGCCGAGAAGCTGCGGCCACTGCTCGACATCGCGGCCGACCGCCGGTGGTAGCCGCACGGCAAGACCCGCAGTGCGAGGATGCGATGCCAGTAGTCGACCGCCGGTCTGTCGCGGGGTTTTTCCGGCCATGACCGATGCCTGGGGCACGGTAGTTGCGGTGGATGAGCAGCATGCGACGATACGCATGGACGAGACGGGTTGTGGGCGTTGCGGTGAGCCGGGTGGCTGCGGCGGGAACCATGCCGGCAAGCTGCTCTGCAGCACGCCGCGCACCTTCCGGATGGCCAATCCCGACGGCCGCGCCGTTGGTGAGCGGGTGAGAATCGCCATCGCCGCCGGTGTGCTTGGCCACAGCGCGGTCAAGGCTTACGTCCAGCCCCTGCTGCTGCTCCTGGCCGGCAGCCTGGCGGGTTCGGCCGTGGGCGAAGAGCCGGGGGCGATCGGTGGCGCGCTTGCCGGTCTCGTCGTGGGTTGGCTGGCTCTGCGCCGGGCGCAGCAGCGCTACCGGGATGATCGCCGCCAGCGGCCATCGATCGAAGCTTGATTTTCAGCCTGTTGTCCCCAATCCTTGCTCGGGTCGGTTGGTCGTTCATTGACACTCGGGAGACTTTTGGTGCCATGAAACAGTTGCTCATTGCTTTCCTCTTCGCGTTCGTCTCGTTGTCCGCGCCGGCACAAAACCGGGGGCTGCCCGATTTCACCGAACTGGTCGAGAGACAGGGGCCGGCGGTGGTCAACATCAGCACCACCCAATCCCTGCGCAGTGGTGGCAAGGGCGCCCAGCCGTTTCCGTTCGACGAGAACGACCCGATGCAGGAGTTCTTCCGCCGTTTCATTCCTCGTCAACCGGGAGTGCCGGGTTTGCCGGGGGCGCCGCGTGAGTTCGAGAGCAGGTCGCTCGGTTCCGGCTTTGTCGTCAGTGCCGACGGGTACATCCTGACCAATGCCCACGTGGTCGATTCGGCAGACGAGATTCTCGTTCGCCTGACCGACAAGCGCGAGTTCAAGGCGCGCGTCGTCGGCGCCGACAAGCGGACCGACGTGGCCCTGATCAAGATCGAGGCGACGGGTCTGCCGACCGTGCGCCTCGGTGACCCGAACATCCTCAAGGTGGGCGAATGGGTGGTGGCAATCGGCTCGCCCTTCGGTTTCGACAACAGCGTTACGGCTGGCATCGTCAGCGCCAAGGGACGTTCCTTGCCGCAGGAGAACTATGTGCCCTTCATCCAGACCGACGTGGCGGTCAATCCGGGCAATTCGGGTGGGCCGCTGTTCAACATGAAGGGCGAGGTGGTGGGCATCAACTCGCAGATCTACAGCCGCTCGGGTGGCTTCATGGGGATTTCCTTTGCTATTCCGATCGATGTTGCGATGGAGGTGCAGGGGCAGTTGCGGGCCGCCGGCAAGGTGAGCCGTGGTCGCATTGGCGTCGTCATTCAGGAGTTGACCAAGGAACTGGCCGAATCCTTTGGTCTGGGCAAGGCGCAGGGAGCGGTGGTCAACGCGGTCGAGAAGGGAGGGCCGGCAGACAGGGCGGGGATCGAACCGGGTGACGTGATCCTCCGGTTCGACGGCAAGACGATTGCCAGTTCCAGCGACCTGCCGCGTATCGTCGGCAGCACCAAGCCGGGCAGCAAGGCGACGCTGCAGGTATGGCGCAAGGGAACGACCAGAGACCTGTCCGTGGTGGTGGCCGAAATCCCCGAGGACAAGGTCGCCACACGGAGTACACGCAGTGCCAGACCGGCCGAGCGGGCGGCGAATCGTCTCGGGCTGGTGGTGTCGGAACTGACGGCGGAACAGAAACGCGAACTCAAGCTGGATGGTGGCTTGCTGATCGAGGAGGTGCGCAACAATACGGCGCGTGCCGACCTGCGGCCGGGCGACGTCATCCTGGCGCTGATTGCGCGCGGCGAGAACATCGAATTGAAGAGCGCCGATCAGTTCAACCGCTTGCTCGCCCAGTTCGAAAAGTCGGCTCACGTGACACTGCTGGTGCGGCGCGGCGAGCTGCAGACCTTCGTCACGATCAAGGGGCTGTCGGACAAGCGCGCCGAGTGAGACGAATGAGGCGGTCTGGCGAGTGGACAAGCTGACCCTGGTGTCGCGTCTCTACTGTCACCTTTGCACGGAGATGGAAGAAGCTCTGGCGCCACTGTCGGCCGAGTTCGGGGTGGCGCTGGAAGTGCTCGACGTGGACGCCGATCCAGTGCTCCTGGCACTCTACGACGAGCTGGTGCCGGTGCTCCTGCACGACGGCGAGGAACTCTGCCACTACTTTCTCGATGTCGGCAAAGTCCGTGATCATCTGGACGCGCTGCGCTAAGAACGGCACCTTGCAGCCGTTTGGCCAAACCGGCTGGCAAGTGTCCTGAGCGGTGCTGTCCAGGCGCAATGCCGGTGTCGAGACGGTGGCGGGGCGCTGCTTTTGTCACATCAGGAAGAATCCGGCGCAGCGCATGTCGAATCCTGGGCAATTGGCCAAACACAACAGGCGCTGCGGCCCGACATTGTCTTCCGCCCGGGATGCTCATTTCCCTTACCTTGCCCGAGACCGTGTTCGCAGGTAGAGTATCAGCGGCGTCACGAGGCCCGGTTGTGTTCGGTGCGCCAGGTTGCGCCATCATCGACTTTGCGGAGATTCCCAGGATGAAAATTGCCATTGTTGCCGCGGCTGCTGCGTTCGCCGTTTCCGCCCACGCGGCGCCTCCCGACACCTACAAGATTCGCAATGCGGGCGATCTGGTCAAGATCTGTACTACACAGCCAGAAGAAGCCGATTACGCGACCGCGATCGCGTTCTGTCACGGTGTTCTTGCCGGTGCCTACGGCTATTACGATGCGTCGACGCCGGTCGCCGACCGCTTCGTCTGCGCGCCGGATCCCAGCCCCAAAAGATCAAGGGTTGCTGCCGATTTCGTGACCTGGGCCAATGCCCGCCCGCAGTTGATGAACGCCGGCGCGATCGATACGCTGTTCCGCTTTGCGGCCGAAACCTTCCCATGTCGCAAGTAGGCGATGCAACAGACTTGAAAAGGACACGAGGAGCCATGTTGATGAACAAGAAACTGTTGGTTGTTCCCGTCATCGCTGGTGCACTGGCGCTCGCCGGTTGCGCCGGAATGAGCAGCACCGAGCAGCGCACTTTGAGTGGTGCGGCGATCGGCACGGGCGTTGGTGCTGCGGTCGGCGCGGTGACCGGCGACTGGGGATGGGCTTTGGGTGGTGCGGCGATTGGTGCAGCTGGAGGCTACATTTACGATCAGCAGAAGCAGAAAGAGCAGCGTGCCTACGAGCAAGGGGTGCAGGCGGGCAAGTCGCAGACGCAGAAGAAGTGAAGCGTTTCGCTAGCTGACGGAGGGAACGCCGGCGGTGCCGGCGCCGGTTGTGTGAGCTCGCTGCCGCTTGGCTGCTGCTCGCGGCCGGTATCGGCGGCAATCAAGAATCGGACGTAACGAAGCGGGGCGTCCGATCTGAGGCGCCTCCCGGCATTCACGCAGGTCGGGTGGCGCTCCTTTCTTTGCCAGTGGCAGTGCTCTAGAGTCTGTTGACATTCAGGCGAGCCCTATGACCGATGCGGTGAGGGCGATGAAGGAAGTAAGCCGTTGGCCGAGTTTGTCGTAGCGTGTGAGGATGAGCTTCCCCCAAAATTTCGTCTGCCCAGAGTGACCTGGAATGACGTCACTTTGGGAAAGCATGAGACGAAGATGGCGAAGCTGGCCTGCCCGACCGAATTCAAGGAACTGGCGGTGAAGCGGATCAAGGCAGGGTAGAGCGTCTGCACGGTTTGCAAGGAACTCGGGCTGAGCGACCAGGCCGTGCGCAACGGGGTGAAGGCAGCATCGGAAGGTAAGCTCAATGGTGCCGGCGGCAGGGCGGTGAGGCCGGAAGAGAGGGAGCTTTCAAGGCTGCACGCCGAAAATCTGCGGTTCAAGCGGGCGAACGAAATCCTATTGATCCGGCCCAAACAAATGTTGAATGATGGGTGCCGATGCTGGAATATCTCGGCATGGACACGAACGACAAAGAAGTGCGGACGACGGAGCAGCTCTATGCCTTACGCAAACAGGCGGGGCGGTTGCATCGCAAGGGATTGCCGGTGATGCAGATTGTTGCGATGACGGGGCTGAGCTGGCCGGGAGTGCGTGCTGCACTGGCGCGTCATGAAGCCGGAGGGATGGCCGCTTTGAAGCCTGCCATTCGCGGAAAAAAGCCGGGCACGGGCCGAAGCCTGACCCGCGAGCAGGAGCAGGCGATTTGCCGGATCATCTGCGACAAGCGCCCGGAGCAACTCAAGAGGGAATTTGCGTTGTGGAATCGTGCGGCGGTGGGCAACTGATCGAGCAGGAATACGGTATCAAGCTGCCTGTTCGATCGATAGGCAAATACCTCGCCCGCTGGGGTTTCCCGCCGCAAAAGCCGATCAAGAAGGCCTACGAACAACGTCCGGAGGCCGTCCGTCAATGGCTGGACGAGCAGTATCCGGCGATTGCCGAGCGGGCCAAGGCCGAAGGGGGCGAGATTCATTGGGGCGATGAGACCGCCCTGGTCAATACCGACGTCCGCGGGTGGAGTTATGCGCCCGCGGGGCAGACGCCGGTGGCCTACACCGTGGGCGGGACGCGACAGAAGTTGTCGATGTTGGCCACCGTGACCAATCAGGGCAAAACACGCTGGATGATTATCGATGAAGCCTTCAATGCTGATCGGCTGATCGAATTTCTGGAAGCCTTGGTCAAGGATGCCGGGAAGAAGGTGTTTCTGATTCTCGACAATCTGCGGGTACATCACAGCAAGCCGGTCAAAGCGTGGTTGGCTGAACGGCAGGACCAGATCGAGTTGTTTTATCTGCCGAGCTACCGCCCGGACCTCAATCCCGAGGAACGTTTGAACGCCGATCTCAAACACGCCATCGGTACCAAAGTACCGGCCCGCACCAAGGCCAAGTTGAAGGCGGTGGCGACCCAGCACATGACCGAAATTGAACGCTCACCCGAGCGCGTCAAAGCCTTCTTCCAAGATCCGAAAGTGCGCTATGCCGCGTAGAGATTTATTCGGGCCGGATCAATAGCTTTCACAGGACGAAATCATGGCTGAACTCGTACGCCTTTCCGAAGACGAAGTGCTTGCCATCCGCCGTCAGATGGGAAAGATGAACATTGCGACTCAAAATGCTTTTGGCCGCATAGAACCCCTGGACCCCGGCAAGTTATCTTCGGCGGTTCATCGCCAGTTCACATCTGGCGGCGGAAAGTACAAGTACGACACCCTTCACGATATTGGTGCGACTCTGTTTTACGGCGTCGCGATGAGCCACTCGTTTGAGAATGGCAACAAACGCACCGCTCTAGTATCGCTGGTGGTTTTTTTGGATAAGAACCGCGGGCTGCTCGTAGACACATCCGAAGACGAACTCTACGAACTTGCTCGCGAGGTTGCTGCACACGAAATTCAGATTCAAACAGGCGCATCGCGCAGTGCCGATACTGAAGTCGGCGCTATAGCGTCATGGCTTCGAGAAAGGGTAAGGCCCAAAGTCCTGGGAGACACGGCGATTGAATTCCGCCAACTGCGAGACCTTCTCGCAGAGCAAGGCTGTACGTTTACTAGCCCGGATAACAATTACATAAAGATCTACCGCGACCAATGGATGGTCAAGACCGGCTATCCCAAGGCCAACTTCATCGTCCAAGTTGGTGAGGTAAAGAAAATCCGAAGGGCGCTACGCCTCGATGAAATTCACGGAATCGATTCCGCTGGCTTTTACAACCTTGACACCACGGTCGATAAATTCGTGAATCAGTATCGCAACCTTATGAAACGGCTGGCTGATCTGTGAAACGTGTGAAAGCTAAGGAAGCACTGATTTAATCATCCCGGCGAACGATGCCATTGGTATGATGTGCACGTTGTTGGGGATGGGATTGTGCCAGTGAAGCAGATCAGTTTTTCGGAAGCCGAGTTTGCCGCGAAGAGGCGGGTCACCAGACGAGAGCGCTTTCTTGCCGACATGGAACGGGTTATCCCCTGGCA
>NZ_JAEUOL010000145.1 GCF_016789985.1 Accumulibacter sp. | reverse complement strand
CTCTACCGCTGAGCTACATGGGCATCGATCTAGGAGCCTGAAGCAATTCTGCGGCCGCAACCTGGAGCGGGTGAAGGGAATCGAACCCTCGTCATAAGCTTGGAAGGCTTCAGCTCTACCATTGAGCTACACCCGCAAAATTATTACCCGGAGAACGATCGAACGACGTCACCAACAGCGGCACTTGTGGTGGAGGGAGAAGGATTCGAACCTTCGAAGGCGGAGCCGTCAGATTTACAGTCTGATCCCGTTGGCCACTTGGGTATCCCTCCAGCCAAGAACCCGTGATTCTGACGCCCAAGCGACGGATTGTCAAATGATTTTTCGATAAGAGGATAATAATTCTAGAGCAGAAGGGCTTGCCGGTGCAGTCCTTGTGCGTTTTTTCCGGCCTGCCGGCGTAGAATCGGCTGATCTCCTACTCTGCCGCCCAACAGCAGCCGAGGCTTCGCCATGATGAACGTCCAGTACCCCGGGCATCCTCCCTTGCCACTGGAAGTGGCCACCGCGCTGCGCCAGCGCTTCGGCGCGCGTTTCTCACAGGGCGAGTCGGTACGCGCCCTGCACGGACGCGATGAATCGATCCATGCGCCGGCAGCTCCCGACGGGGTCGTCTTTGCGCAGAGTACCGAAGAAGTGGCGGAGGTCGTACGCCTCTGTCATCGGCACCGCATCCCGATGATCCCCTACGGAGTCGGCAGCTCGGTTGAAGGACAGGTCCTGGCAACCCGCGGCGGCATCACCATAAACCTGGCGGGAATGAACGGTATTTTCGCCACACGCTCGGAAGATCTGGACACGACCGTCGAGGCCGGGGTGACGCGCCGGCAGCTCAATGAGGCACTGAAGGGCAGCGGGCTGTTCTTCCCGATCGACCCGGGCGCCGATGCCTCGCTGGGCGGCATGGCGGCCACCCGCGCCTCGGGAACCAATGCCGTGCGCTACGGAACGATGCGCGACAACGTGCTCGGCCTGACCGCCATTCTGGCTGATGGTCGCGTCATCACAACCGGTGGACGGGCGCGCAAGTCATCCGCCGGCTACGATCTGACGCGACTGCTGGTCGGTTCCGAAGGAACGCTCGGCATCATCACCGAGCTGACCTTGCGCCTGCACCCGATTCCCGAGGCGATGTCCGCCGCGGTTTGCGCCTTCGCCAGCGTTGATGGGGCAGTGGATACGGTCATCGAGACCATTCAGATGGGCATACCCATAGCACGTGTCGAGCTGCTCGATGCGCTGACCCTGACGGCCGTCAACCGTCACAGCCACACGGCATTGAGAGAGCTGCCGACGCTCTTCTTTGAATTCCATGGCAGTCCGGCGTCAGTCAAGGAACAGGCCGAAACGGTCCAGGCGATCGCCCGCCGCCGAGGAGGGCAGGATTTCTCCTGGGCAACCCGCAGCGAAGACCGCTCGCGCCTGTGGCAGGCCCGCCACAACGCCTATTTCGCCTGTCTGCACCTCAAACCGGGCGGCCGCGCTTTTCCGACCGACGTCTGTGTGTCGATTTCGCGCCTGTCCGAGTGCATCCATGCCACGCAGCAGGACATTGCGCGGCTAACGATCCCGATCGCCCTGTTCGGCCACGTTGGCGACGGCAACTTTCATCTGGTGATCCTGGTCGACCCGACCGACGAGAAAGACATGCAGGAGGCCGAGTGGATCAACGAGCGCGTCGTCGAGCGCGCCCTGGCCATGGCGGGAACCTGCAGTGGCGAACACGGCATCGGCATCGGCAAGGCCCGCTTCATGCTGCGCGAGCACGGAGAGAATGCGGTGGCGGTGATGCGCGCCATCAAGATGGCGCTCGACCCGGAGAATCTGCTCAACCCAGGAAAAATTCTGCCCGCCACCTGACCGGCGCAATGCAGTCACCGGCAGGCAACCTGCCTGCCGGCCAGCGGTCAGACCAACTGACGGACGGCCGGTGCCGCGGTGCGCAGCACTGTGCGCCGCGGCACCCCGACAGGCGATACTGTTGCAGGTGACAAGCTGTCAGACAAGGAGGTGAAGCAATGGGCGATCTCTCGATCACGCTGGATAGTCGCTATACCGCAACATCCGGACGCGTCTTTCTCAGTGGCACGCAGGCCCTGGTTCGTCTGCCGATGCTGCAAAGCCTGCGCGACGAGGCCGCCGGACTGCACACTGCCGGCTTTGTCGCCGGTTACCGCGGCAGCCCGCTCGGTAGCCTCGATCTGGCGCTGTGGAAGGCCAAACCCCATCTCGAAGCCAGGCGTATCGTCTTCCAGCCGGCGGTCAACGAAGACCTCGCCGCAACCGCGGTGTGGGGCACCCAGCAGCTCGATCTCTTCCCCGGCGCCAGATACGACGGGGTGTTCGCCATGTGGTACGGCAAAGGTCCCGGGGTAGACCGCTGCGGTGACGTGTTCCGCCACGCCAATGCCGCCGGCACGGCACCGAACGGGGGGGTCCTGGTGATCGCCGGCGACGATCACGCGGCAAAATCCTCCACATTGCCGCATCAGACCGAGCACATCTTCAAGGCGGTGATGATGCCGGTTCTCTATCCGGCCAACATCCAGGAGTATCTGGACTATGGACTGCACGGCTGGGCGATGAGCCGCTACTCGGGCTGCTGGGTGGTGATGAAGGCGCTGGCCGATACCGTCGAGACCTCGGCCTCGGTACTCATCGACCCGCTGGCCACCGTCATCCGGTTGCCCGAGGATTTCGAAATGCCGGCCAACGACCCGCACGGGCTCAACATCCGCTGGCCCGATCCGCCATTGCAGCAGGAAGCACGCCTGCTCAACCACAAGCTGTACGCGGCGCTCGCCTACTGTCGTGCCAACCAGCTCAACCGGGTGGTGATCGACAGCGTCGACCCGGCATCCCCGGCCCGCCTGGGAATCATCACCGCCGGCAAGGCTTACCTCGACGTTCGCCAGGCGCTGGGCGAACTCGGTATCGACGACGCCCTCGCGGTACAGATCGGCCTCCGCCTATACAAGGTCGGCATGGTCTGGCCGCTCGAAGCCGACGGGGTGCGCCGCTTCGCCGAAGGCCTGGAAGAAATCCTGGTGGTCGAGGAAAAACGCCAGTTGCTCGAGTACCAGCTCAAGGAGGAACTGTACAACTGGCGCGAGGATGTCCGGCCGCGGGTCGTCGGCAAGTTCGACGAAAAAGGCGAATGGTCGCTGCTGCCCACCAGTAGCGGCCATCTGACCCACGGCGACTGGCTGCTGCCGGCCGCCGGCGAGCTGTCGGTCGCGCAGGTTGCCCGCGCGCTGGCCGCGCGCATCGGTCGCTTCTTCACCTCGCCGGCGATCGAGGCCCGCCTGAAGCTGCTCGAAGCCAAGCAACAGAGCCTCGCGAGCGCCCTGCCACCGGCCAACGGGGTCATCCCCATCCAGCGCACACCCTACTTCTGTTCCGGCTGCCCGCACAACACCTCGACGCGCCTGCCCGCCGGCTCACGCGCCGTCGCCGGCATCGGCTGTCACTACATGGTGACCTGGATGGATCGCAATACCGCGACCTTCACCCACATGGGCGGGGAAGGCGTGACCTGGGTGGGCCAGGCGCCATTCACCAGCGAGAAGCACATTTTCGCCAACCTCGGCGACGGTACCTACTTTCACTCCGGTCTGCTGGCCATTCGCCAGTCGGTCGCTGCTGGCGTGTCGATCACCTACAAGATCCTCTACAACGACGCCGTGGCGATGACCGGCGGACAACCGGTCGACGGTCAGCTGAGCGTCGCCCGGCTCACCCGCCAGCTCGAGGCGGAAGGCATCAGCAAGATCGTCATCGTCAGCGACCAACCCGAGCGCTACCGGCAGGTGCGCGATCTGGCACCTAATACGCCGGTTCATCATCGCGACCAGCTCGAAGCTGTCCAGCGCACCCTGCGCGAACAGCCCGGCGTGTCGATCCTGATCTACGAACAGACCTGCGCCACCGAGAAACGCCGCCGGCGCAAGCGCGGCAAGCTGGACGACCCAGCCCGGCGGGTATTCATCAACCAGGCCGTCTGTGAAGGATGTGGCGACTGTGGCGTGCAGTCCAACTGCCTGTCGGTCAGCCCGGTGGAAACCGAATTCGGCCGCAAGCGGGCAATCGACCAGTCTTCCTGCAACAAAGACTTTTCCTGCCTGAACGGCTTCTGCCCCAGCTTCGTCACGGTCGAGGGCGGCAGAGTGCGCCGCGGTCGCGCGATCAGCGCCAGCGAAAACGCCATCGCCGCCCTGCCCGAACCCCTCCTGGCCACTACCGCGCACCCCTTCAACATCCTGATCACCGGCGTTGGCGGCACGGGAGTCGTCACCCTTGGAGCACTGCTCGGAATGGCCGCCCATCTCGACGGCAAGGGAGTATCGGTGCTCGACATGACCGGCCTGGCGCAGAAATTCGGGGCGGTCTTCTCGCACCTGCGGATCGCCGACCGGCCGGAGGATATCCACGCCGCACGGATCGCCACTGGCGAGGCCGACGCGATAATTGGCGGCGATCTGGTGGTCAGCGCCGGCGCCGAAGCACTGTCCAAGATGCTGGCCGGAAAGACGCGTGCGGTGGTCAACGTCACCGAGACACCAACTGCAGAATTCACCCGCAATCCCGACTGGCAGTTCCCGCGACAAGGAATGCAGGCACAGATCGAGGAGGCCTGCGGGGTGGGCAACGCCCTCTTCCTCGATACCGCCGAAATGTCCCGGCGCCTGATGGGCGACCGCATTTACGGCAACCTGTTCCTGCTCGGTGTCGCCTGGCAGAAAGGACTGGTGCCGCTGTCGCTGGCGGCGATCGACAGGGCGATCGAACTCAATGCGACGTCGGTCGAAGAGAACCGCCAGGCCTTCCTCTGGGGCCGGCGCACGGCGCATGATCCGCAAGCCGTCGGCTGGCTGGCCATGCCGGCCAGCGCACCCGTGGCACTCCGTCTCTCGGCCGACCTGGACGAAACGATCAGCCGCCGGGTCACCGCCCTGACCGCCTACCGGGACGCGCCCTATGCGCAGCGCTACCGCAGTCTGGTCGAGCGCATGCGGGCCGCCGAAGCCCCGCTGCACTCGTCAGCCCTGAGCAAAGCGGTTGCCCACGGCTACTACAAGCTGCTGGCCGTGAAGGACGAGTACGAGGTGGCGCGGCTTTACGTCGACCCCGCCTTCCGCCAGCAACTGACAGATGAGTTCGAGGGCGACTTCAGGCTGCGCTTTCATCTCGCGCCACCGCTGCTCGCCCGACCCGATCCGCTCACCGGACGAATCCGCAAACGCAGCTTTGGTCCCTGGATGATGCACTGCATGCGTGTGCTGAGCTGGTTGAAACTCTTGCGCGGCACACTGTTCGATCCCTTCGCGCACAGTGAGGAAAGACTCATGGAACGGCAACTGCTGGCTGACTACGAGGCGGACCTTGAGCTGATCCTCGCCCGGCTCGACGCAGCCAGCCTGGCGACCGCCATCGAGCTGGCCGGGCTACCCGAACAGATCCGGGGTTTCGGCCATGTCAAGATGGCTGCGGTGGCCCGCGTGCGTCCGAGGCGAGAGGCACTGCGTGCCAGGCTGCAGGCGCCCGCCCTTGACCAGGCCAGCGCTGCGTGAGCGCAGGCCATACAATGCGCGGCTCAGCCCCGAGGAGCAGCCGCTTGTCTTCTTCGTTTTCCCCAGCACCCGATCCGGTCGGGCCGCCATCCACGATGCTTGCGCCGCAGCTCAGGCAGCTGGCGCTGCAGTTCGCCGCGGGACTCGCCGTTCTCTCGCTCGCCTGGCCCTACTACGGCATCCGCGGCGAAGAGCTCCCCTGGCCGGCAACGGCTTTCGCCATTGCTGCCGTGGCCGCGCTGCTCGCCAGCCTGACGCGCCAGGCCTGGTGGTGGCGGCTCATCCACACCAGCTTCGCGCCGCTGGCCTGGGGCGTTTCCCGGCTGGCCATCGACCCCGGCTGGTTTCTCCTCCTGTTCATCGGACTGCTGCTCGTCTATCGCGGCGCGCTGGGTGGTCAGATCCCCCTCTATCTCTCGAACCGGCCGACCGCCGACGCCCTCGCCGCACTCACCGCCGAGCGGCGTGACCTGCGTTTCCTCGATCTTGGCGCCGGTCTCGGCAACGTGCTCTACCCTCTGGCCAGAGCACGCCCTGACGGACACTTCACCGGCGTCGAGAATGCACCGGCGACGTGGCTGATCGGCCGTCTGCGGACGGCCGCCCTGACGAATTGCGACTGGCGCTGGGGCGACCTCTGGAAAACCGACCTGACCGGCCACAATGTCGTCTACGCATTTCTCTCTCCCCCCCCCATGACCGCACTGTGGAACAAGCTGGTCTCGGAAATGCCATCCGGCAGCCTGTTCATCAGCAACAGTTTCCCGGTGCCTGGAGTCCCGCCAAGCTGCGAGGTCGAGGTCGGCGACAGCCGACAGACCCGACTCTACTGCTACCAAATAGGCAACGGGCAGCCCGCTCGTGCAGCATCCGCTGAGGTAACTCGCCGCGCCTGAACACGCTTATCTTTGTTAAGATGGCCCACACCACCACCACCGGAGTAGCAAAAAATGTCTGATTCCAATTCCCTCCCCGATCCGCTGAGCTTTGCCAGGAAGATGTGGGGCGGCATGGGCGTTTCCCTGCCGGGCATGGTCACCCCCAGCCTCAACATCGAAGACATCGAAAAGAAGATCAGGGATCTCAAGGCGGTGGAAAACTGGCTGAAGATGAACCTTTCGATGCTGCAGATGACCATTCAGGGTCTCGAGATGCAATGCGTGACGCTCAATGCGGTGCGCGCCATGGGCCAGATGGCCAGCAGTTACGGCACCACCGCAGGCACCGAGGAAAGTGCGGGCACCGGCGGTGTGCCGGCCGGCGGCACCGGCAATGAAGCGCTCAGACAGGCTGCGCTATGGCCTCTGACCCTGCTGCAGCAAATGCAGGAACAGATGCAGAAGGCTGCCGCTGCCGCCATGCAGGCGCACCAGCCGCCGGAGGACGCCGCCAAACCATAGGCGAGCGAGCGGTGCGGCAACCGTCCCCGCGCCGCTCGTTTCAGATGATCGATGCTTGCTGCAGACCGAGCACCTCGGCTGTGCTGAAGCCGGCCTCAAGCAGAATCTCCACGCCATGCTCGCCGGCCGCCGGTGCGTCACGTTCGACAGCAAAAACCCAGCCCGAGAGTTTCAGGGGCGGCGCGTACTGGCTCACCGCATCGGCTTGCACCACCATGCCCCGCGCCTGAAAATGCGGGTGCCGGATGGCCTCGGCAACGTTCAGCACGGGTGTCACACAGCAGTCGATGTCGGCAAAGAAACTGCACCAGACGGCCTGCTCGCGGCTGGCGAACACTTCCTCCAGTTCGCGGCGCAGCGTGGCTGCCGCGGCGCCGCGCGCCGCGTGACGTCCTTTCCACTCGGGGTGCCCCAGGGCGTCACAGAAGACATTCCAGAACTTCTTCTCGAGCGGCGCGACAGCCATGTAACGCCGATCTGCCGTCGCATAGACGCCATAGCCCGCGTCACCACCACTCAGCAGATCGGCACCACGTTGCGGCACGACCCCTTCGCTCTGCAGTGCAAAAAAAGGGAAGAGATTGTGCGCCAGCACCGCCTCGCTCATCGCTACATCGACCAGGCGTCCCTGTCCGCTGCGTTGCGCATCGAACAAGGCGGCAAGCATGCCCATGACTGCGGTCAGCGCCCCCCCCAGCAGGTCGCCGATCTGCAGATTCGGAATCGCCGGCTGGCCAGCAGCCACCCCAATCTGATCAAGTACGCCAGAGTACCCAATGTAGTTGAGGTCGTGACCGGCCGCCAGCGCCAGTGGCCCGGTCTGGCCATAACCGGTGATCGCGCAGTAAACGATTTTCGGATTGAGCGTGCGCAGCGCCTGATAGCCGATGCCGAGCTTGTCGGCAACTCCTGGCCGAAAGCTTTCGACAACGATATCAGCCGTACGGACGAGGCGCAGGAAGGCCTCACGACCTTGCGACGGCTTGAGATCGAGGCGCAGGCCGCGCTTGTTGCGATTGACGCTGCGATAGAAGACGCTGACTCCGTCCGGGCCATGGCCGAGAATGCGCGCATAATCGCCGGCCGCGTGATCCTCGATCTTGATGACATCGGCGCCCAGGTCCGCCAGGTGCAGGGTGGCCACCGGACCGGGCAACAGGCGGGTCAGATCGAGCACACGCACCCCGACCAAAGGTCCACCGCTCACCCTTCGGCCTCGCAGGATTCCAGCCAGCTTGCATCCATGTCGATCACCACTCCCTTGTACAGCGCCTGGTCGAGAAACTGACCGCGAAAGAGCCAACCGACGATGCCGTTCTGGTATGACCACGGCGTCTCCCATGCCTCGACCAGCACGCGCACCCGCAGTACATCGATCTCCCCGGCATCCGTTGCGCGGCTGACGCATGGCAGCGCCGCCGCCAACCGCGCATGATCGGCGCGCGAATAGGCGGCGAGCGGCTTGTCGATTGCCGGACAAAGACCAGCCATCCGTCGCTCGTGCGAGAGGCTGGCAATCGAACCGCGCAGCCAGTAGGTCGGCGCCTTGAGCAACCAGCCGGAGCCGCCTTCGCGAAACATCACGCAGTCGCCGGGTTGCGGGCCGGAGCCACCAGGCCGGACGATCGGCGTCGCACCGGCGAACGCCGACGCGCCCCACAGTACGAAAGTCAGGAAAACGCCTCTCACTCGGACCTGCGCCGGTTATCGATCACCTTGCCGTTGTTCGGCAGCGCATGGGCGGCGCAGGAGACCACGTCGCCACGCAACTTGGTGGGCTGCCGCAGGCTACCGACGACCGCCGCCGCCAGTGCAGCACACGAATCAGCCGCCGCACAGTGCAGGGCCCCGATCACCGGCCCGGAAACCGGTGGCATGCAGGAAACGGGCCGACGCATCGCCAGGGAATCATGGTAATCCATCATTTCGTGGTGGCAGGAAGAGGAGAGTCGGTGCCGCCGGTTCAAGACAGCCAGCGCTTGCGTCGGCGATAATGCTTGACATCCCGGAAGCTCTTGTGGCCACCCGAAGACAGGCCGAGGTAGAACTCCTTGACATCTTCGTTGGCCGCCAGCTCGCTGGCCGTGCCTTCCATCACCACCCGGCCATTCTCCAGGATGTAGCCAAAATCAGCATAGCGCAGGGCCATGTTGGTATTCTGCTCGGCGAGAAGGAAGGTGACGCCTTCCTTCTGGTTCAGATCCTTGACGATCCGGAAAACCTCGTCAACGATCTGCGGTGCCAGCCCCATCGACGGCTCGTCGAGCAACACCATGCGCGGATTGGCCATCAATGCCCGCCCGATGGCGCACATCTGCTGCTCACCGCCCGAGGTATAGGCGGCCTGACTGCTGCGCCGCGTCTTCAGGCGCGGGAAATAGGCATACACCTTGTCCAGCGTCTCGGCAATCGCCACCCTCCCGTCGCGGCGCGAGTAGGCACCCGTCAGCAGGTTTTCCTCGATGCTCAGATGCGCAAAACAGTGCCGCCCTTCCATCACCTGGATGACGCCGCGCCTGACCAGTTCCGCCGGGGTCAATGCCTCGATCCGTTCATCGCGCAGGTCGATCGTTCCTTTGGTGACCTCGCCGCGCTCACCACGCAAGAGGTTGCTCACGGCACGCAGCGTCGTCGTCTTGCCGGCGCCATTGCCTCCCAGCAGGGCAACGATGCCGCCCTCCGGAACGCTGAAGGAAACCCCCTTGAGGACGAGGATCACGTGATTGTAGATCACCTCGATACTGTTGACACGGAGAAGGATGTTGGCAGTGCTCATGACGTCTCTTCGCTCATCGTGCCGCCGCCCCCTCCCGCGGGGCGGGAGGGCTGACCATGGACTCGCAGGGCGGCGAGTCCGCCGGAACCTACTTCTTGCACTCCTCGGGTGTCCGCGCCTTGATTTTCTTCTCGTCGGCATACTTGCTCGAGGCCAGCATCACGATCGGGCGAATGACCTTCTCATCGGCCTGATACCAGTCGGAAGTGAACTCCCACTTGCTGCCGTTCCAGGTATGCACACGCACCCACGACGATCCCATGTGGTCGAGGCAGGAGGTCTGCACCGGACGCATCACCCCGGCAAAACCCATGGCGTCGAGTGTTTTCTGATCCAGATTGAGATTCTCGAGACCCCAGCGCACCTGCTCGCCGGTCATCACCTTGCCCTTGCCATAACGCTCCTGCGCCTTGCGGACGCCTTCAACACCGAGCATCGCCGACAACAGGCCACGCATGTACAGCACCTGTCCGACCTCGTCTTTCGGTCCGGTACCCTGACCCTTGGCATAGACCAGTTCGAGCACGTCCTTGACCACCTTGGAATTAGGTTCGGCACCGTGCTGCAGCGTCAGGGCGCTGTAGCCCTTGGCGCCTTCTGCCACGTCCTTGACGTCGGGTTCGGCACCCGCCCACCAGATGCCCATCATCCGGTCACGTGGATAACCGGTGGCCTGTGCTTCGCGCAGCGCGGTCGAGTTCATCACGCCCCATCCCCAGAGCAGGACGTAGTCGGGTTTCTGCTGACGAATCTGCAACCAGGTCGCCTTCTGTTCGACTCCTGGATGCGCCACCGGCAGCAACTGTACGTCGAAACCATAGGTCTTGCCCAGTTCCTGCAGGATCGGGATGGGCTCCTTGCCATAGGGGCTGTCATGATAGACAAGGGCGATCTTCTTCCCTTTCAGTTTGACCACCCCGCCTTCCTTCTTGGCAATGTGCTGGATGGCGACATCGGCGCCGACCCAGTAGGTGCCGAGCAGGGGAAAGTTCCAGGTGAATATCGCACCGTTCTGTGATTCGCTGCGCCCGTAACCGGCGGTGATCAGGGGGATCTTGTCAACCGGGGCTTTTTCGGTGAGAGCGAAGGTGATACCGGTGGACAAGGGCTGGAAGACTGTCCCACCGCCATTCTTGCCTTTCAGGCGCTCGTAGCACTCGACGCCACGGTCGGTCGCGTACGCCGTCTCACACTCCTCGAAGCTGATCTTTACGCCGTTGATGCCGCCTTTGGCATTGACCAGCTTGAGATAGTCCACATAGCCATTGGCCCACTGGCTGCCATTGGTTGCATAGGCACCGGTGCGGTAGACCAGGACCGGAAAGAACTGCTCCTTGGCTTGGGCCAGGGCGGGCGGCGCCGTCAATGGCAAGGACAGGGCGACGGCACCAAACAACGCCGTCAGCAACAATTTGTGCAGCTTCATGGATGTCTCCTCTAGTTGTCGTGACAGGTGATGCGTGCAGCAGAAAACGCCACGGAATGGCAATGCAACAGGAATCCTCGCTCAATGCGGAAATGGCCAGAGCCGCAGTTTCTCCTTGCCGGTGGACCATAGCCGCGCGATGCCGTGCGGCTCCTTGATCAGGAAGAAGATGATCAACGCACCAAACGTGATCAACTCGGCGTGCGAGACACCGGCCGTCGAGATGCTGACCCCGAACAGTCCGCCCAGGGCCGGCAGGAACTGGTTCAGGGCAATCGGCAGGATGACGATGAATGCCGCGCCGAAAAAGCTGCCCATGATCGAGCCCAGGCCGCCGATGATCACCATGAACAACAACTGGAAGGAGCGATCGACCGAGAAGGCGGCCGGCTCCCATGAAGCCAGATGGATGAAACCCCACAGGGCGCCGGCTGTACCAACGAAGAAGGAACTGACGGCGAAGGCGGAGAGCTTGGCGAAGAGCGGCCGGATGCCGATCACCTCCGCAGCAACGTCCATGTCGCGGATCGCCATCCACTGCCGGCCGATGGCACAGCGCGTCATGTTCTTTGCCAACAGCGCGAAGATGGTCAGGAATGCGAGACAGAACAGATACTTGCTCACTGGGGTGTCAATCTGCCAGCCCATGATCCGGAGGTTGGAGACCGAAACCGAGCCGGAAGCAGCATTGTCGGTGAACCAGGGCACACGCAGAAAAACCCAGTCGGTGAAAAACTGCGCTGCGAGCGTGGCGACTGCCAGATAGAGTCCGCGTACACGCAGGCTGGGAATGCCGAAAAAGATGCCGACCACGGCCGAGGTCAGGCCGCCGAGCAGCAGGGACATCAGCAGCGGCAGGTCCTCGATGCGGATGTGAAAATTGTAGGCGGCGTACGCCCCCACCGCCATGAAGGCGCCAGCGCCGAGCGTGATCTGGCCGCAGAAACCGACCAGGATATTGACCCCCAGGGCGGCCAGCGCGAGGATCAGGAAGGGAATCAGGATGGCACGGAAGAGGTATTCATCGACCAGCAGCGGAACCCCGACGAAGGCGAAGGCGACGATGGCGAGAATCGCCCAGCGGTCCTGCGCAATCGGAAAGATTTGCTGGTCGGCAGCATAGGAAGTCTTGAACTGACCGTTTTCTCTGTATAGCACGTGGCTGCTCCCCGATTAGACGCGGTCGATGATCTTCTCGCCGAACAGCCCTTGTGGCCTGAACAGCAGAAAGAGCAGAGCCAGTTGGTAGGCAAACCAGATTTCGATGCCGCCGCCGATCATCGGGCCGAGGTAGACTTCCGACAGCTTCTCGCCGACACCGATGATCAGCCCGCCGATGATCGCACCGGGAATCGAGGTCAGCCCACCGAGAATGACCACCGGCAAACCACGCAGCGCCACCGTCACCAGGGAAAACTGCACACCCAGCTTGGAACCCCAGATCACGCCCGCAACGAGTGCGACAACGCCGGCCACGCACCAGACGATCACCCAGATTCGATTGAGCGGAATGCCGATCGACTGGGCGGCCTGGTGGTCGTCCGCCACCGCGCGCAGGGCGCGACCGGTCGTCGTCTTCTGAAAGAACAACGCCAGCAGGCCGACCAGGATGGCGGCGACCAGCGCCGCCACGAGGTCTTCCTTGTTGATCAGCAACCCGCCCTCGAAGGTCCCCTCGAGAATCATCACCGGATCCTTGGGCATGCCGACGTCGATCTTGTAGATGTCGCTGCCGAAGATGCTCGTACCGACTCCTTCGAGCACGTAGGCAATGCCCAGCGTCGCCATCAGCAACGTCGCCCCCTCCTGATTGACCAGGTAACGCAGAACCAATCGTTCGATCAGCCAGGCGACAACGAACATCAGCGCCGCGCTGACCAGAAAGGCGACGGTATTCGCCAGAAAACGACTGTCGATGCCCAGCCACTCGGGAATCCAGGCGGAGAAGCGCGCCATCGCCAACGCCGCAAACAGCACCATCGCCCCCTGCGCAAAGTTGAACACCCCGGAGGCCTTGAAGATCAGCACGAAGCCGAGCGCGACCAGGGAATACAGCATGCCGGCCATCAGGCCACCGATCAAGGTCTCGAGAAAGAAGCCCATCTGCTTGTCTCCTCAGTGGCTGGCACCAAGATAGGCGCTGATGACTTCCGGATCGGCGCGCACCTCGTCCGGAGTACCGTCGCCGATCTTCCTGCCGTAGTCGAGCACCACCACCCGGTCGGAGATGTCCATCACCACCCCCATGTCGTGTTCGATCAGAACGATGGTCGTACCGAACTGATCGTTCACATCGAGGATGAAACGGCACATGTCCTGCTTCTCCTCGACATTCATCCCGGCCATCGGCTCGTCAAGCAGCAGAATGCTCGGCTCCATCGCCAGCGCACGTCCGAGATCGACGCGCTTCTGCAGACCGTAGGGCAGGCGACCAACCGGTGTCTTGCGGATGTGCTGAATCTCGAGGAAGTCGATCACCTCCTCGACCTTGGCCCGGTGCGCCAGTTCCTCGCGCCGTGCCGGCCCCCACCAGATCGCCTGCAGCAGCAGATTGGTGCCGATCTTCAGGTTGCGCCCGGTCATGATGTTGTCGATGACGCTCATGCCCTTGAACAGCGCGATGTTCTGAAAGGTGCGCGAAATGCCGGCCTTGGCCGCCTTGTAGGGATTCATCCTGGCGAAATGCCGGCCACGCAGGATGATCTCGCCCTGCTGTGGTCGATAGACGCCGTTGATCACATTGAGCATCGAGCTCTTGCCCGCGCCGTTCGGGCCGATGATCGCGCGGATCTCGTGTTCGCGCACATCGAAGGAAATGTCGGTCAGCGCCTTGACGCCACCAAAGACAAGGGAAACGTTTTTCAGGTCGAGTATGGCCTCACCGAACTGCCGGTTCATCAGGCAGCCCTCCTGCCCACGGCGAAGGTCTTCGGATCGCGGATGAGCAGATCGGCCGCCACCTTGCCCTGCCGACCATCCTCGAACTTGACTGCCGTTTCGATGTACTGGCTGTTCCTGCCGGCGTAGAGTGCCTCGATCAGCACCGCATATTTCTCGGCGACGAAGTTGCGACGCACCTTGCGCGTACGGGTCAATTCGTCGTCATCGGGATCGAGTTCCTTGTGCAGGATCAGGAAACGGTGAATCTGCGAGTCGGCCAGAGCCCCCTCGCCGAGCAGTTCGCCGTTCACCTGTTCGATACACTCCTGAACCAGCCCATAGACCTCCGGCTTCGCCGCCAGATCGGTATAGCCCGAATAGGCCAGGCCACGCCGCTCGGCCCAGTTGCCGACCGCACCGATGTCGATGTTGATGAAGGCGCAGACCATCTCCCGCCGGTCGCCGAAGACCACCGCTTCCTTGATGTACGGGAAGAACTTGAGCTTGTTCTCGATGTAGTTGGGGGCATACATCGCGCCGTTCGCCAGCTTGCCGACATCCTTGGCGCGATCGATGATCTTCAGGTGCCCATCGTCGTCGAACAATCCGGCATCGCCGGTCATGAAGTAACCCTCGGCATTGATGGCTTCCGCCGTTGCCTCGGGACGCTTGTAATACTCCTTGAGCAGCATCGGCCCCTTGACCAGAATCTCGCCGTTATCGGCGATCTTCACTTCCACGCCGGGTGCCGGCTTGCCAACACTGTCGAACTTGATCTGCCCGTCGGGTTGCAGACAGACGTAGGCGCAAGTCTCGGTCTGGCCATAGAACTGTTTGAGGTTGATGCCGATCGAGCGATAGAAACGGAAGAGCGCCGGGCCGATCGCCGCACCAGCGGTGTAGGCCACCCGAATGCGGCTCATCCCGAGAACGTTTTTCAACGGACCATACACCAGCAGGTCGCCCAGTGCGTAGAGCAGACGATCGACCAGCGGGACCGGCTGGCGATCGAGAATCTCCGCGCCACTGCGCCGGGCCACCGCCATGAAGAAGTGGAACAGCCTCTGCTTGACGAGGCTGGCGTCTTCCATGCGGATCATCACCTGCGTCAACAGATTCTCGAACACCCGTGGCGGCGCGAAGTAACAGGTCGGGCCGATCTCGCGCAGGTCATTCATCACCGTCTCGGCGGATTCCGGACAGTTGATCGTGAAGCCGGTCACCATCGCCTGCGCGAAGGAAAACAGGTGGTCGCCAACCCAGGCCATCGGCAGATACGAGAGGATGTTGTCGTCGGCACGCAGCCGATCGACCTCGGCGCCGCCCCGCGCCGCGCTGATGAATGCGTGATGCGTCAGGCAAACACCCTTCGGCTTGCCGGTGGTGCCCGAAGTGTAGAGCATGACGCTGATGTCATCGGGCGAGCCGCCGGCAATCTCGCTGTTCAACAGGTCCGGATGGTTGCGATTGTGGATCCGACCCATCGCCATCAACTCGCGAATGTCGTGGATGAATGGCTGGGTATAGTGGCGCATGCCGCGCGGATCGTCGTAGAGCAGGTGTTCGAGCTGCGGCAACTGATCGTGGATCTCGAGCACCTTGTCGACCTGCTCCTGATCCTCGACGAACATGAAGCGCACTTCTGCATCGAGCAGCACGAAGAGCATCTCGTTCGCGACGGCGTCCTGATAAAGGGGCACCGGCACTCCGCCGAGACACTGCACGGCGGTCATCATCATGTACATGCGCGGGCGGTTCTCACTGACGATCGCCAGATTGTCGCCACGCCGGAAACCCATTTCGGAAAGACCACAGGCGAGAGCGCGAACCTCTTTGGCGACATCGTGCCAGGTCCAGCACTGCCAGATGCCCAGGTCCTTCTCGCGCATCGCCGGCTGGCCGCCACGCAGCTGCGCATGCTCGATCAGCAGGCGCGGAAAGGTATCCAGCGCCCGCGCGGAAGCCAATTCCGGCATCTCGTCTCCTCCGGTGCATTGACCGCCGGCAACCCGGCGGCAAGCCCTTGTCGTTTATACGTGGTAGCCGATTCTAGTCCTTTTTCACAGCCAGTCATTGTGCAACGCCGCATGATCCATGCGCTGCGCTTTGACGACGACCTCGGCGGGGGCATCGAACGTAGTCTAGGCGATGGCACCCCCTATAATTGTCGTCCAGGAGACAATTCCCCGTTCCTGGAGGATCGCAAGAGGCATGGAATCACTCGACGACATGCTGCAAGCCACCTGCTGGGCCCGGCAGCTATCGGCCGGCGAACTCGCGCAGGTCAGGCGGGACACCGTCGTGCGTACCGTCCCCGCCGGCGCATACGTCTGCATGAAGGGAGAGCCGGTCGAGCACTGGCTGGGGGTGGTGGACGGGCTGGTCAAGATGGCCAGCAACTGGAGCAGCGGCAAGACCACCAGCTTCGTTGGCCTGTCAAGCGGCGGCTGGTTCGGTGAAGGCTCACTGATGAAGGACGAGCCGCGTCGTTACGACGTGGTCGCCCTGCGCGAATCGCGCATCGCATACATGCAGCGCAACCGCTTCCTGCACCTGCTGGACCACAGCATCCCGTTCAACCGCTTCCTGCTGGTCCAGCTCAACGAGCGCCTTGGCCAGTTTATCGGACTGATGGAGAACGAGCGCCTGCTGGATACCGATGCCCGCCTCGCGCGCTGCCTGGCGTCGATGTTCAATCCCCTGCTCTACCCCGGCAGCAGCCTGCAACTGCACATCTCCCAGGAGGAAATAGGCCTGCTCGCCGGCATCTCGCGCCAACGCGTAAACCAGGCGCTGCACAAGCTGGAACAGGCAGGGCTGCTGCGGGCCGATTACGGCACCCTGACCATCCTCGATCTGGACGGTCTGCGCCGTTTCGGCGAGTAAGGACGCCATCACGCTCCCTGGGTCAACTCGTCGGACAGACCCGGAGCGGACGGCCCCATCCTGCCGTCAGGGCAGCGTCACACCCAGCGTCAGCATCAGCCCGGCCCCGCCGAAGAGGACCAGCTCGCTGCACACGCGGTGGTAACAGTAGCCGACCGCCGGGATGATCGCCGGCGCATAGCCGGAGCTGTTGAACGGGATCTTGTCCTGGTACTCGCCCTTGTAGCCATGCACCACGCCGGCGGCGAGCTTGACGTAAGCCTCCTGGACCGAGTCGAACGGTCGCCACAGCAGACCGCCGAAAACGAACTCCGACGACTGGCTGAAGGAGTTGTCGAAATACGACGCTCCGACCAAC
>NZ_JAEUOL010000199.1 GCF_016789985.1 Accumulibacter sp. | reverse complement strand
CCTCGGCCGACGTCGTGTCGATCAGCACGGTTTCCCACTCGTCGGGATAGCGCTTGTACTCACTGATGCTGGCCTTCGACTCGCGGCTCTCGATCGGCAGCAACTCGATCGACGGGGCCTTGGCCTTTTCGAACATCAGTTCGGTCGGGCACATCGTCGTGCGCCCCGCAGTCGAGGGCAGAACGCGGCTGCCGTAGGCAGCAAAGAAGATGGCGTTGATCAACTCCGACTTGCCGCGCGAAAACTCGGCGACGAATGCCACCTGCAAGCGGTCCTCGCGCAACTTGTCGAGTAATTGAACGATCCGGCGGTCGATCTGGGCGTCGGTCAGCTCGTTGTCGGACAGCCAGCCGGCAAACTTCTCGAGGACCCCGGAGATCCGTGCCCGCCATTCGCTGTAGGCGGCAAAGTGTTGAGCGAGCGTCATGTCAGCTTTCCAGGCCAGGATTCGGTATTTTCACTCTATCACAAAGCCCCTTCCAATCAGCAGCCTGGCGCAGCGCAGTTCAATTCTGGCAGCGCGGACAGTAGAAGGTCGAGCGGCCCGCCTGGCGGATCACGCGCACCGTCCCCGCGCAACGCGGGCAGGCTTCGCCGGCCCGGCCATACACCGCACAACTAAGCTGGAAGCACCCGGCACCGCCATCGCTGTGCACATAGTCGCGCACACTGCTTCCTCCGGCGGCGATCGACGTCTGCAGGGTGGAACGAATGGCCTCGGCGAGCCCGCGGTAACGTTCGCAACAGATCCGATCTGCCGCCCGTCTGGGTGAGATTCCCGCCTGATGCAGACTCTCGACAGCGTAGATGTTGCCGATGCCCACTACCAGATGGCCATCCATCAGCAAGGGTTTGATCGGGCCATGGCGGCGGCGCGTCGCGGCGTACAACCAGTCGCCATCGAAGCCGTCCGACAGCGGCTCGATGCCGAGCGCGAGCAGCGCGGGATGAGTATCGACGGCAGCACCTTCGTGCCAGAGCAGTGCGCCGAAACGGCGCGGGTCGCGCAGGCGGAGAACCGTCCCGGCGAACAGCAGGTCGACGTGGTCATGCGGTCTGGCGGGCGTGTCCGGCGGCACCAGGCGCAGGCTGCCGGACATGCCCAGATGAAGGATCAGCCAGCCACCCCCAGCATGGCTCTGGCAATCGAAGAGGAGATACTTGCCGCGCCGCAGGATGGCGTCCACCCGCAGGCCGGCGAGGCGCGAGCCCAGTCCGGCAGGAATCTCGTGACGCAGTTTTGGGGTGCGCACGACAGCACCGACGATGCACTCGCCGGACAGATAGGGAAGCAGTCCCTGACGGCTCACTTCGACTTCGGGAAGTTCTGGCATTGCTGCTCCCGCGAAAAGTCCATAACATGCGCGAACGGATTATGACGCAAACCACTCGTCAGTTCGCGCAACTGTTCGCCGCCGGCAAGGAAACCATGAAACCGATCAAGAATATTCTCCTCTGCGCCCCACTGGTGCTTGCCTTCGGCGTACCGGTGCTGGCTGCCGACGAGACAGCCGCCGCCAGGCAACCGACGCCGACGCGTGCCGCGCGCAAGGCCGCGCCGTTCGCGCCACTCCCCGATGACAGCCAGAACCCGGAACTGAGCGGGCAGGTGGTATATCAGGTGCTGCTCGCCGAAGTGGCTCTGCAGCGCGGCAAGAAGGAATTTGCCAGCCAGGCCTACGCCGACCTCGCGCAGCGCACGCGCGACCCGGCAATCATCGAGCGCGCCGTCGAAATCGCCGGTCACGTACGCCGGGTCGACCTGGTGCTGCAACTCGCCCGGCTCTGGGTCGAAGTGCAGCCCGATTCGAAGCGCGCCCAGCAGGTGCTGATCGGCGTCCTGGTCATGTCCAATCAGCTCGACGGCCTGGCGCCGCAGCTGATCAGCATGCTGCAGGCGGACAAGGAAGCCCTGCCGGCCAATCTTCTGGCACTCAACCGCATGTTCGCGCGCAACCCCGACCGCCAGGCCGTTCTGCAACTGGTCAGCAAGGTCTGCGCGCCCTTCATCGGCCTCGCCGAAGCGCACTACGCGGTCGCTGTGGCGGCCAGCGGGGCAGGCGAACAGGGAAGAGCACTGGCGGAAACGCGGCAGGCTCTCGAATTACGGCCCGGCTGGGAAATGGCAGCGCTGCTGGAAGCGCAGATTCTGGCCCAGAGGTCGCCTGCCGAGGCGATTGGCGCGATGCAGCGCTTCCTCGAACAGAATCCGAAAGCGCGCGAGGTTCAACTCCAGCTGGCCCGTACTTTGGTCAGCGAAAAGCGCTACGCCGAAGCCAAACGGCAATTCGAACAGTTGCTGCAGAGCTACCCGGACAACCCTGACGTGGTCTACGCGGTCGCCATCCTCGCTCTGCAGGAAAACGACATTGCGCTGGCCGACAAACAACTCAGACACCTGGTGACGCTCGATTTGCAGAACAAGAGCGCACCCTACTACTACCTCGGTCAGATTGCCGACGACGGCAAGCGTCCGGAGGAAGCGCTGCTCTTTTACCGGCAGGTCGGCGCAGGGGAGTACTACCTTCCGGCGCAGGTGCGCAGCGCGGCGATCGTTGGCCGTTCAGGCAAACTCGACGAAGCCCGCAACCTGCTGCGCACCGCGGCAGAAAGCAACCCCGAACTGCGCCCGCAACTGGCGATCGCCGAGGCAGGCCTGCTGCGCGAAGCCAAGCAGACGCAAGCGGCGTTCGACGTCCTCGACAAGGAACTGAGCAAGCAGCCGGAGCAGCCGGACCTGCTCTACGAATCGGCGCTGCTGGCCGAAAAGCTCGGCCGCGTGGACGTGATGGAGAGCCGCCTGAGCAAGCTGATCGAACTGCAGCCGGATAGCGCACAAGCCAACAACGCACTCGGCTATTCTTATGCCGACCGCAACATCCGCCTGACCGAGGCCCGGCAGCTGATCGAGAAGGCGCTGCGCCTGGAGCCCAACGACCCCTTCATTCTCGACAGCATGGGTTGGGTACTCTACCGGCAGGGCGATCTCGAAGGCGCCCTCGGCTATCTCCAGCGCGCCCTTGCCCGACGGCAGGATCCCGAGATCGCAGCGCACACCGCCGAGGTGTTGTGGATGCTGGGCCGCAAGAACGAGGCACAACGCATCCTGCTCGAGGCTCAGAAGAAGGAGCCATCGAACGAAACGCTGCAGGAAGCGATCCAGAAGTTCGCCCCTTGAACGAGCAGTACGTGGCACCGGCTGGCGGCCGCCAGCAGGACGACCGTGTATTCGTGTTGCTGCTCGGCGCGGCGCTCGGCCTCGCGGCGTGCACCACCCTCCCACCGCCACCCGTGGCGCAGCATCCGGCAGTCCTGCAGCGCGACCGCCCGCAGGCGTTTGCCCTGGCTGGCCGTTTCACGCTGCGCCATGCCGGCAAGAGCTATGCCGGCCGCCTGGACTGGCGCCACGACGGCGAGCACAACGAACTGCTGCTCTCGTCACCGCTCGGGCAGACCATGGCCGAGATCACCAGCGACGCCGACGGCGCGCAGCTCAGAACCAGTGATGGCAGCACGCGAACGGCCGTCAACATCGACCAGCTGCTTCAGTCCGTGCTCGACTACCCCCTCTCCCTGAACCAGTTGCTCGACTGGCTGCGCGGCAGGAATCCCGACGGCGGCCGGCTGGAACTCGACCCACTCGGCCGTCCCCTGCGCCTGCTCCACGAGGACTGGCGGGTCGACTACGCGTATGACAGCGAGCAGACGCAGGCGCTGCCCGGCCGTCTGTTCGTCGAGCGCGAGGGCGGCTTCGTGCTTCGCCTGCGAATCGAGGAATGGCAGCCGCTGCCCGCCCCGGAAGCGCCGTGATGAGCGCCGGACTCGCCAACTGGGACTGGCAGAGCAGCTATCCGGCACCGGCCAAGCTCAACCTGTTCCTGCACGTGGTCGGCCGGCGCTCCGACGGCTACCATCTGCTGCAGACCGTGTTCCGCCTGCTGGAACATGGCGACCATCTGCGCTTCGCGCCGCGCGCCGACGGCGCCGTACAACTGCTGACGCCGCTGCCGGGAGTACCGGCAGAACACGACCTGACCGTCCGTGCCGCGCGTCGGTTGCAGCGCGAGACCAATTGCCGGGCCGGGGTGGACATCCGTCTGGAAAAGCGCCTGCCACTCGGCGGCGGTCTCGGAGGTGGCAGTTCCGATGCGGCGACGGTCTTGCTGGCGCTCAATCATCTCTGGCAACTCGGCCTGTCCCGTCAGCACCTGCAGGAGATCGGCCTCACCCTGGGAGCCGACGTGCCGGTCTTCGTTTTTGGCTGCAACGCCTTTGCCGAGGGAGTCGGCGATAGGCTGCAGGCGGTTGGACTGCCACCCTGCCACTATGTCGTCGTCGAGCCGCCGCTGCAGGTGCCGACTGCCGCCATTTTCGCTGCGCCCGAGTTGCGGCGCAATACGCCGCGTCTCGCCGCCGACGAATGGCGGCCGGGCTGCGGCGGCAACGACCTCGAGCCGGTGGCCTGCGCCCGTTTCCCGGCGATTGCCGAGCACCTCGCCGCCCTGCGCAAGGCAGCCACACCCGCGCCTGCCCGCATGAGCGGGTCGGGCGCCTGCGTCTTTGCCGAATTCACCGACAGCCAGCAGGCCGCAATCGCCCTGCAGCACCTGCCCACCGGGATGCGGGCCTGGGCGGCCGCCGGTCTCGACCGGCATCCGCTCTTCGGCTTGGCCAACTGAGCGAACCAGGACTGACTGGGAATTGTTTGACCGGGAAAGCGACGAGCGCTTTTTTTCCGGAAGAAACCCCGCTATAATGCGCGCCGCGTTCGCCATCCAGGTGATGCGAGCGACCGCTGGGGAGTCGCCAAGTTGGTTAAGGCACCGGATTTTGATTCCGGCATTCGAAGGTTCGAATCCTTCTTCCCCAGCCAATCCAATCTCCGTCAAAGCGGGCAGGCGGCCTGACCTGCCCGTCTTGCTTTATACGGCGCCGAAGCATGGGGCGCCAAAGGAAGCGCACCATGGCCTATGACAGCCTGATGGTTTTTACCGGAAACGCCAACCCTGCCCTGGCTGCCGAGGTCGTCAAGCGTCTCAACATCTCGCTCGGGCGAGCCCAGGTCGGGCGTTTTTCCGATGGCGAGATCAGTGTCGAGATTCAGGAGCACGTGCGCGGCATGGACGTGTTCATCCTGCAATCGACCTGTGCTCCGACCAACGAAAATCTGATGGAACTGCTGGTGATGGCCGACGCGCTGAAGCGTGCCTCGGCCGCCCGCATCACCGCAGCCATCCCCTATTTCGGCTACGCCCGACAGGACCGCCGCGTGCGCTCGGCGCGTGTGCCGATCGCCGCCAAGCTGGTGGCCGACCTGCTGACCGCGGCCGGGGTCCATCGGGTGCTGACCATGGACCTGCACACCGAGCAGATCCAGGGTTTCTTCAACATTCCGGTGGACAACATCTACTCGCTGCCGATCATGCTCGGCGACGTGTGGAAAAGAAACTTCGATCACCTGATGGTCGTCTCGCCCGACGTCGGCGGCGTGGTTCGCGCACGAGCGCTGGCCAAGCGTCTCGAATGCGATCTGGCGATCATCGACAAACGTCGCCCGAAGGCCAACGTTTCCGAGGTGATGAACATCATCGGTGAGGTCGAAGGACGCACCTGCGTGATCATGGACGACCTGGTCGACACCGCCGGCACCCTGTGCAAGGCCGCCACCGCGCTCAAGGAACACGGCGCGATGCAGGTTCTTTCCTACTGCGTGCACCCGGTGCTGTCGGGCAACGCCGTCGAGCGGATCAACCATTCCGATCTCGACGAACTGGTAGTCACCGACACCATTCCGCTGCGCGAGGACGCACAGAATTCGCCGCGCATCCGCCAGCTCTCGGTCGCCGAGGTAATGGCCGAAACGATCCGCCGGATCAGCAACGAGGATTCCGTCTCCTCGTTATTCATCGAATAGGGCGCGGCACCCGCCGCCTCGAACCAAGTTTTGTCAACCCCCCGCCTGGTCGCGGGCGGGGTTTGTCCCACCAGGAGCTGTCCATGAAATTTGAACTTGAAGCGCGCAAGCGCACTTTGCAGGGGTCCGGAGCGAGCCGCCGCCTGCGTCGCCAGAACCGGGTACCGGCCATCGTTTATGGTGGTCCGGCTGCCGTGCAACTGATCGATCTCGATCACAACGAGATCCTGCTCGACCTGCGCAAGGAGGCCTTTCACTCGTCCATCCTGACGCTGAACATCGATGGCGCCAGGGAAAGCGTCGTCCTGCGTGACTCGCAGATGCACCCCTGGAAACCGCTGGTCTTGCACTGTGACTTCCAGCGCGTCGATGCCGGACACGCCATCCACCAACGCGTCCCACTGCACTTCATCAATGCCGAGATCGCTCCGGGCGTCAAGATTTCGGGTGGCAACGTCTCGCACGTGCACAACGACGTCGAGGTGAGCTGCCTGCCGCAGGATCTCCCGGCCTTCATCGAAGTCGATCTCAAGGACCTCGAAGCCGGCCATGCGATCCATGCCTCCGAACTTGTCTTCCCGCCGGGCGTCAAGCCGGTACTGCACGGTGACGACTATGTACTGGTATCGATTTCAGCCAAGAAGGGCGGCGACGAAGCCGAGGGCGCAGCGGCCAGCTAAGTCCGCGACCTCCGCCAGGCCGCCGTCGGGCACCCGCTGCCGACGGCGGCCTGTTGTTTCCCCCGGGCAAACGATCCCATGTCACCACCACGCCTCATCGTCGGCCTCGGCAACCCGGGCCGCGAGTACGAAGACACCCGGCACAACGTCGGCTTCTGGTTCAT
>NZ_JAEUOL010000073.1 GCF_016789985.1 Accumulibacter sp. | reverse complement strand
GCCACAACCCACCAGCGGCCAGCGCCGCACACTGATTCGCCGCTGAACACCTGGGGTCGGGCCCAGCGGCTGTTCAAACAATGCTGCTTGTCGGCAGGCATGGTCACGTCACTTCAGCGATGGGCTTTCACGGTAAACGAGCCGCCACCTCCTGACTGTAGTCGAAGGCGTCGGCGATGGCTGCTTCCCGAGTTTCGTAGCGGGTGCCCTGCCGTGCTCGCGCATCAGTCGCTCAACCCGCTCCTTGCTGGCCGGAAAGCCCCGGTCGCGCAGTTCCTTCGTGATGCCTTCCCGATTGCCAAGGCTTCATACCCCATCCCCGGGAAGACGAAATTTCGGGGGAAAGCTTGTGCTTCCGGCCGCTTGCCCGGCTTTTTCCGCTGCTGCTGCGCTGCCTGAGATCCTGCGCGACCATCCCGCCGCAGGTTGCGCTCGATCGTTCCCCGGCCCGCCATGCCAGACGGTCAATCAGTGTAAACTCGCGCGATCAGGCAGCCAGGCTGCACAGTGCAGAGGATGGCGGTGACCTCGCAGGTGCCGCCACGATGCGTTGGTCGTTGGTCGATCGTTCGGCCGGACGTCCGGAAAATGAGCGGGAGTGAACCACCATGCGCAGCAAGATCGTTACGGCCGACGAAGCCATCGCGCTGATCCGGGACGGCGATACCCTGGCCAGTACCGGCTTCGTCCAGACCGGCTTCGCCGAGGCCCTGCTGTCGGCGCTGGAGCGTCGTTTCCTGGACTCCGGCAGCCCAAGGAACCTGACCCTGTTCGCGGCGGCCGGTCAGGGTGACGGCAAGACTCTGGGTCTCAATCATCTGGGCCACGCCGGTTTGCTGCGCCGGGTGGTGGCCGGTCACTGGGGGCGCATGCCGAAAGTGGCACAACTGGCGCTCGACAACCGCATCCAGGCCTACAATCTGCCGCAGGGCATCATTTGCCAGTTGTTCCGCGATCTGGCCGCCGGCAAACCCGGTTCCTTCTCCAAGGTGGGACTCCACACCTTCGTCGATCCCCGCTACGGTGGCGGTCGGGTCAACGGCGCCACCAGCCGGGACATCGTCAGTCTGGTCGAAGTCGCCGACGAGGAGTGGCTGTTCTACAAGGTCGGCCGGGTCAATGTCGCCTTCGTGCGCGGCACCACCGCCGATACCTTCGGCAACATATCGATGGAGCGGGAAGCGCTGACCCTCAACAACCTCGCCATGGCGATGGCGGCCAAGAACAGCAACGGCATCGTCATCGCCCAGGTCGAGCGGATCGCCGAGCGCAGCGGGTTGCCGCCACGGCAGATCAAGATTCCGGGGATTCTGGTCGATTGCGTGGTCATCGCCGAACCGGCCCAGCACATGCAGACGCTGGTCACCCCGTACAACGCCGCCTACGCAGGCGAGTTCCGGGTTCCCCAGGCCAGCCTGGTGTCGACGCCGCTGACCGAGCGCAAGATCATCGCCCGGCGTGCGGCCTTCGAATTGCCGCCCAACGGCATCATCAACCTGGGTGTCGGCATGCCCGAAGGTGTGGCGACGGTCGCCAAGGAGGAGCGCATTTCGCACCTGCTGACGCTGACCGTCGAATCCGGCCTGATCGGCGGGATTCCATCGACCGGGGGTGACTTCGGGACCGGGGTCAACATGGATGCGGTGATCGACGAGAACCAGCAGTTCGATTTCTACGACGGTGGCGGCCTCGACATGGCCTGTCTCGGCATGGCCGAGTGCGATGCCGCCGGCAATGTCAACGTCAGCCGCTTCGGCGGCCGCCTGACCGGCGCCGGCGGTTTCATCAACATCAGCCAGAATGCCCGGCTGGTGGTGTTCGTCGGCACCTTCACCGGCGCTGGCCTTAAGGTCGAGGTCAATGACGGCAGACTGCGGGTCGTCCAGGAAGGAAGGCAGCACAAGTTTCTCAGGCAGGTCGGACAGGTTACCTTCAATGGCCAGTACGCCTACGATCGCGAGAAGCCGGTGTATTACGTCACCGAACGCTGCGTGTTCCGTCGGGTCAGGGGAGGGCTGGCGCTGATCGAGGTGGCACCCGGCATCGATGTCGAGCGGGACATCCTGCCGAACATGGACTTCGAGCCGATCGTCGGGGAATACGGCGAGATGGATGCCCGCATCTTCAATCCCAATCCGATGGGGCTGGAGGCCGAGCTGCTCAACCTGTCCCTGCCGGAGCGGGTGATCTACGATCCCGAGCGCAACATCCTGTTCCTCAATTTCGAGGGCATGCATGTCCGGGTGGTCGAGGATGTGCAGGCGATCTGGGACATTTGCGAGTTGCGCTGTCGGGCGGCCGGTCAGCGGGTCGGCGTGATCATCAATTACGACCGCTTTCGCATCAATCAGGACATGTACGATGCCTATGCCGAAATGGACCGCTACTTTCTGGCCAACTATTTCAGCCAGATCACCCGCTACGCCACCAGCGCCTTCCTGCGCGCCAAGCTGGGCGAGGCCTTCTCGGCGCGCAGCATCGCGCCGCACGTCTTCGAGCGCCGGGAGGAGGCGCAGGCCTTCCTGGCCGGTCGCAACGGCGACGCTGCCGCCTGATCCGGCGGCGAGCCCTGTCGCCCAATGCGGCAGGGTGTCGAAAGGCCACCGGAGCGGAAGCGGCACGATGCGCGTGCTGTTTCGGCCAATGGCCGACAGTGATTGGCAGCCGGTCGGCAATGCGCCACCTCAGGCCGGTCTTTTTCAACCAGCAAGGGAGTTCGAGCATGAACCTACGTACCTGTCACCACTCGGCCGCAGCAATTCTGGTCGCCGCCCTGTTGCCTTGCCCGGCCGCGCACGCGCAGCTTGGGAACCTCGGCAGCCTGAGCGGCGCACTGCCCGGGTCGTCGCTCACCTCGGGCAGCGCCGGCAACGTTGCCGGCCTGCTGGAGTTCTGTATCAAGAACAACTATCTTGGCAGCGACAAGGCGTCCGAGGTCAAGAATTCGTTGATGGGCAAGCTCCCCGCTGGATCCGCTTCATCCGACAGTGGCTACCGCAGTGGCTCCAGGGGCATCCTGAGCAGCAACGATGGCAGCCAGCTCGACCTGAGCGGCGGCGGCATGAAGAAGCAGGTGACCAGGCAGATCTGCGACAAGGTTCTTGATCAGGGCAAATCGATGTTGTGAGCGGGCGGTGCGGCAGCCACGGGCGAGAAGGCGCCGCGCGCGCTATTCGGCGAGTTGCGCGCGCAGCATTTCGATGCGCTGGCGATTGACTCCGAAGTCCTGGCGGCCGACGCGCGACGCCGAGCGCAGCTCGATCGCCTGGCTCGCCGGGTCGAACCAGAACTCGGCGTCGTCGACGAATTTCAGGAGCGATGTCCGGAACTCGACCCGCAGGTAATCGCTGCGACTGTGCACGATTCTGACGCCGGGCCGGGTGGAGAGCAGTTCCTGCAGTTGCGCGATGGTGGCCGGACCGCCGCCACGCAGCGCCAGCGGCGCAATGTGAGCTGCCTCGCGCTGCGGGTGACCGGGCCACAGTCCTGCCTGGCTGCTCACACTGTTGGCTGTTGCCGAGGGTGGTTTGAACCTGCCGCTGCGCACTCCCAGGTCATCGGGCGGCGTGCCCTGGAGCAGGCCGAGCTGCCCGGTGGTGACAGTCAGCGCGGCGAGTGCCAGCAGGCCGATTCCGATCCACTTGAAGAAACGCATTGCCACCTCTCCCACGTCCGCCGGCAGTCGACAGCGTAAGGCGCCGATGCCGACGACTCCGCTCCCCATAGTATATATACGCGTCTGCTGCTGCTCGACACGGAGTCTGCACAGCGGGAACATCGTGCTGGCCGGGCTCGTCGCGGCCGCGCGGCTGCCGCCCGGCTGCCGCCCAGGCTTTCTGGAGTACTCCATTCGTGATGATTCGGCTTTCCTCGCCAATGTCACCACTCGTTCCCCCGTCTTCTGCAAGGCGGAGACCCGTCTGCCGCTCGCCCTGCGGGACGCCGAGAGCAGCACTGCCGACCTCAGGCAGCACCGGTGAAGGACTGCTCCAGCTCCTGCCGCAACTCGACTGCGCGTCCGGTGTAGCGTGGCGAGAAGTGAAATGGAATCACCTGGCGGGCACCCGCGGCACGTGCGATGCTTCCTGCCTGCCGTGCGGTCAGGTGAAACTTGCGCGCCGCATGTCCGGCGTCCTCGTCGAGGAAGACCGCTTCGATGAACAGCTCGTCGGCGTCGCGAGCCAGTTCGACGATGCGCCGGACGTTCTCGGCGTGGTGGATGACATCGGTGACGTAGGCGATGCGCCTGCCGGGAACGATCCTCAGCGCCGGCCTGAGATCGGCAAGGGCCAGGCTGCGCTCGACCGGACGTCCCTGCTCCTTCCAGCAGGCGTGCACCAGGCTGTCGTCAGCAGCTTCCGCGAGTACCAGTCGCTTGAGTTCCTGCAGCCAGGGGCCGATCTGCAGACCCATTTCGAGCAGCCGGTTTTTCCAGAGGTTGACGTGGCGGGGTTCTTCGAGCAGAAAGCCCAGCACCGGCACCTCATGATCGAGGACGCTGGCACGCACCCTGAAACCTGGTGCGCTGGCGAGCCAGCCATCGGCGCACCAGGCCGGCGGCAGGGGCTGGCGTCGGAAACCCTCGCGGCAGGCAAAGCGCGCCCGTGCGAGTCGGCCGTCCGGCTGCAGTTCGCTCACCAGTACGGTGAAATTGCCTTCGTAGTTGTGCACCAGATTCCAGGTGTAGGCCGAGAGCTTGGCCTCGACCTGCGCCAGGATGCCCGGCGGTCCGAACAGTTCCAGCGCGTTGGGTCGTCCCAGCGAGATGCGCAACAACCAGTCGAAACCGATGAAGTGGTCCATGTGGGTGTGCGAGACGAACACATGGCTGATGCGCAGCAGCTTGCGCGGCGGCAGCGCGCGGATGTCGCCAAGATCGAAGAGCAATGCTCGCCGCTCGAAGGGGAAATCGACCAGCAGTGCGGGATCACCGAACGGCGGGTTGACGAGTTGTGGATGAAAGGCAGGGCGCATGGTGATCGGGAAGGTGTTGTCCCGGCATTATCGCCGGCCGGCGCGCACTGCGCGCCCTGCCAGCGCAGCGGCCTCGACCAGCGCGCAACCGTTGTCAGAACGCCGCGATGCCGGTTTGCGCCCGCCCGAGGATCAGCGCATGCACGTCGTGCGTCCCTTCATAAGTGTTGACCACCTCCAGGTTGACCAGGTGGCGGATGACTCCGTATTCGTCCGAGATGCCGTTGCCGCCGAGCATGTCGCGCGCCGTACGGGCGATGTCGAGCGCCTTGCCGCAGGAGTTGCGTTTCATCATCGAGGTGATCTCGACACTGGCCGATCCCTCGTCCTTCATCCGCCCCAGACGCAGGCAGCCCTGCAGGCCGAGGGTGATTTCGGTCTGCATGTCGGCGAGCTTCTTCTGTACCAACTGGTTGGCGGCCAGTGGCCGGCCGAACTGCTGGCGGTCCAGGGTGTATTGACGTGCCATGTGCCAGCAGAACTCGGCGGCGCCGAGCGCCCCCCAGGCGATGCCGTAGCGTGCCGAATCGAGGCAGGTGAACGGCCCTTTCAGTCCGCGGACTTCCGGGAAAGCGTTGTCTTCGGGGACGAACACCTGATCCATCACGATCTCGCCGGTGATCGAGGTGCGCAGTCCGACCTTGCCGGTGATGACCGGGGTCGACAGACCCGGCATTCCCTTGTCGAGCACGAAGCCACGAATCGATCCCGCATCGTCCTTGGCCCAGACGATGAAAATGTCGGCGATCGGCGAATTGGTGATCCACATCTTGCTGCCCGAGAGCAGATAACCGCCCTCCGTCGCGCGCGCCCGGCTCTCCATGCTGCCCGGGTCGGACCCGTGGTTCGGCTCGGTCAGGCCAAAGCAGCCGATCGATTCGCCGCTCGCCAGGCGGGGCAGGTACCTGCGCCGCTGCGCCTCGGTGCCGAAGCGGAAGATCGGCAGCATGACGAGCGACGATTGAACGCTCATCATCGAACGATAGCCCGAATCGACGCGCTCGATTTCACGCGCCACGAGACCGTAGCCGACGTGGTTGACTCCGGCGCCGCCGTACTCGGGCGGGATCGTCGGTCCGAGCAGCCCGATCTCGCCCATCTCACGGTAGATCGTCGGGTCGGTCCGCTCATGCCGGAACGACTCCCGAACCCGCGGCAGCAGCCTGCTCTGGCAGTAGGCGCGCGTCGCGTCACGCAGCAGGCGCTCGTCCTCGCGCAATTGCTGGTCGAGGAGCAGCGGGTCCTCCCAGCAGAATTTCGTGTGTGATGGTCCAGCCATTCCCTTCTCCTTTTTGCGGACGACCATCGCGGCCGGGCGTCGGGTGGTCGCCGCCGACAGGGATTGTAAGCAATGCTCGCCGTGCCCGGCAAAGACTTCGTCGGGCACGACTGTGCATGCTTGCTGCCGGAACGCGTGGTGCGAAAGGGGCGCCCGGTCATGCTCTTGTCGCGTCGATCGACCTGTCGCGGCCGCGGCGGCCCGGCGGTAAGCACCGGTCAGGGGTGAATGCTTCCGCCCCCCGGTGGTCATAAGGAATAAATCGAGGGGTGAGAGGCAGGGATCTTTGCCTGCCCCCGCGGCAGGCAGTTGCCGATTGACTCTCGGCAACAAGGCCGGGATACTCGTGGCGTCGTCCACGCACTGTCGGCGATGCAAGGCCAAAGGGAAGTGCTGCGTGCCGCCGTCAGGCAGACTGATGGCGGCGGGTTCTGCCATGAAGGTCCTGGCTGGGAGGGTGCTCTATGGGTCTGCGACTGAAATTCAACCTCGTGTTGTGTGCCGTCTTTCTGGCCGGTTTTGCCGTTGCCGGCTACGTCTCGCGTACGCTGCTCGACCGGCATGCGCGCGAGCAGGTGCTTGGCGAGGCGCGCCTGGTCATGGAGGCGGCGCTGGCGGTGCGCGGCTACACCGTTGACCAGGTCAAGCCGCATCTGCTCGATCGGATGGACAAGCAGTTCCTGCCGCAGACGGTACCCGCTTTTGCCGCCACCGAGACGCTCAACCAGTTGCGCAAGAAGTACGCCAATTACGCCTACAAGGAAGCCACGCTCAATCCGACCAACCTCCGCGACCGGGCGGCCGACTGGGAAGCAGATCTCATCCAGACGTTTCGCAATCACGCCGAGCGCCAGGAGATTTCCGGAGAGCGCGGGACGCCGACCGGCCCCGTGCTCTACATTGCCCACCCGATCCGCATCGAGTCGCCGGCCTGCCTGCAGTGCCATAGCACCCCCGATGCTGCGCCACCGGCGATGCTCAAGATCTACGGCTCGGCCAACGGCTTCGGCTGGAAACTTGACGAGGTGGTGGGGGCACAACTGGTCTCCGTACCCATGTCGGTGCCCCTGGAGAACGCCGCGCAGGCTTTCCGGACCTTCATGATCTCGCTGGCGGCGGTTTTTGCGGCGGTTTTCGTCGTCCTCAACCTGCTGCTCTCGTGGCTGATCATCCGCCCGGTGTCGCGCATGTCGGTGGCCGCCGACAAGATCAGCACAGGGGATTTCGATCATCCCGAATTTGCCGAGACGGGCAACGACGAGGTTGCCGTACTCGCCAGTTCGTTCAACCGCATGCGCCGCAGCCTGGAAAAGGCGATGCAGATGATCGATGGCTGAGCCCTCGCCGAGCGAACCGGCAACGCCACCGCGTGCTGGCGACGGTGATCTGCTGGCCCTGCCGGCAGGTTACGCGATCAACGAGTACCGCATCGATCGCGTTCTCGGCTGCGGCGGTTTCGGCATCACTTACCTGGCGCACGACACGCACCTCGATTGCCCGGTGGCGATCAAGGAATACCTGCCGCGCGAAATAGCCGGACGCGATGCCGAACTGACCGTACGTCCGCATTCGGAGGCCAGCAGCCGGACTTTCGCCTGGGGGATCGAGCGCTTCCTGCTCGAATGCCGGGCGCTGGCCAGCTTCCACCATCCGGGCATCGTGCGCGTTCTCCGCTATTTTCGTGCCAACGATACCGCCTACATGGTCATGGAGTACGAGAGCGGACAGCCGCTGGATCAGTGGCTGGCTGGCCGGCCGCCGCTCGACGGTGCGGCGCTACTGCGCATCGTGCGACCCCTGCTCGACGGCCTCGAGACGATTCACAGTGCGGGTTTCCTGCATCGTGACATCAAGCCGCGCAACATCTACCTGCGTGCCGACGGATCGCCGGTCCTGCTCGACTTCGGTTCTGCCCGTCGCCTCGGCCCGGCGGGGCAGGAACAGTTGATGACTGCGGTGGTAACGCCGGGCTTCGCCCCCGCCGAGCAATATCAGCCGAACGGCAGGCAGGGGCCGTGGACCGATCTCTATTCTCTGGCCGGTGTGCTGTACTGGCTGGTCACCGGTCACCTGCCGACCGAGAGCCTGGCTCGCCTGCGCGAGGACCCGATGCCCTCGGCATCGGCGATCGGCAAGGCGGAGGTTTTCGGCAAGGCGATGCTGCGCGCCATCGACTGGGCGCTCACCCCGGACGAGAATCTGCGCCCGCGTAGCGTGGCCGATTTCCGCCGCGCCTGCCTGCCGACGGCTGCCGGGGGAGCGGCGTCGCAGCCGGCCGCGCGAGTGTCGGCACCGGCCGCCGTCGCGCCTCCGGGCGGCTCGCTGGTCGACGGGTGCAGCTTCATCGGTACCGTCCTGTTCGCCGACGTCGCTATCGATCGACTCGCCGAACCACCCGCCGAGCCGTTCATCGAGACCGGGCAGCGCGAGCGGCGCAGCCGCCTGGCGGCGCTGGTCGGTCAGGCGGTCGCCGCCATTCCGTCGAGCAGCCGCCTGGCGGCGAACACCAAGGAAGGCTGTGCGGTGTGCTACGTTGGTGATCCGGAGGATGCCCTGCGCACTGCCGGCCTGTTGATCGCTGCGGCCAACGACAGCGGCCTGGTGCTGCACATCGGGATCAACCTCGGGCCGGTACGCGTGCAGCCCGAAGCCGGCGGGCGTTCGCGCCTGCTGGGCGACGGTGTGGCAGTCGCCTTTCGCGTCATGCGTTTTTCCGAGCCCGGGCAGATCCTGGTGAGCGGCGCCTACCAGGAACTCGTCGCGCAGCTCAGGCGCGGTGCCGCGCGCTGTTTCACGCACCTGGGGCCGCGCCTCGACCCACGGAATCGGGCGCATGAACTCTATGTCTACCGGGCGGAGGCACATGTGGCTCCGCCATCGCAGCCGATCCCGACGCTGCCGCCGACCGGCTCGGACCTTACGGCGGAGGCGGTCGACACCGCCGAGCACCTGCTCAGCCGTCATATCGGTCCGCTGGCCCGGATTCTCGTGCGCAAGACATTGCCCCGCGCGACGACATGTGAAGAACTGCATCGACTGCTGGCCGACATGATTCCCGATCTGCCCGCCCGGGCTGCCTTCCTGGCCGGCGTGCTGCTCCCGACCCAGCCGGTGGCGGCCAGCCCTGCGCCGAACAGCGCGCGCCTGGCCATTCCCACCGCCCCGCTGCCGGCTGCTGCCCCGGTGACCGGCGTCCCGAGCGGATTGCCGACCGGTAGCCCGTTCGCGGATGCCGATCTCGAGCGGATCGGCAAGCTCTTTGCCCGTCACATGGGCCCGCTGGCCAAGGTCCTGCTGCGCCGCGCAGCCGCCCAGGCTGCCGACCGCGATGCCCTCTGTCGCGCGCTGGCCGCTCACCTGGCGAACGAGGATGAGCGGCGGCGCTTTCTCAGCGAAGCCGGGGTCGACTGAGGGCCTGCTCTGCCCGCGGCCGGGGCAGCACAGCCGGCCGCTCGCCCCCTGCGGGCATCAGACTTTGGGTCAGCCTCAGCCCTGCTGGCGACGGCGGCGAAGTGCCCCGCAGGCAGCAAGACCGAGGCCGAGCAGGCCGAGCGAGGTGGGTTCGGGCGCGTTGTTGGTGGTATCGTCGAACACACCGAGCAGGCCCTGCTGTCCCGAGACGGCGATGATCTGTGCGTTCGGATTGGCGCCGAACAGACTCACCGTGTTGCCGTTGTTGAAGTAGAGCTGTGTGACATTGGAGAGCAGAGGGTGGCTGCCGGCAACTGGCAGGGTGCCACCGATGCCGTTGTAGCTTGGACCGAAATCCAGCCCGAACCCATGGCTGAAGGAATCCCACGCGGCGTCCTCACCAACAATGCTGCCCGTACCGGCGGCGATGTAGGCGGCCCCGCCGTTGTTTACGTAGGCAGTCAGGACAGCGGCGCTGTAGCTGAACTGGTTTCCGCCGAGCAGAACGCCGTCGTAGCCCGAAAGCGTCGGCAGGTCGAAGGCGCCCGTGCTGTAGGTCACCGAGCAACCCGCGCCCGTCAACGCATTCTGGAACGAACCTTGGGTCAAGCCGAAGTTGTTGGAATAAACGAGCAGGTTGCAGGCGCCCCCGTTGACATTCATGTAGCCGGCGAGGTTCTGGGCGAACTGCAGGGTGGACGCCGGTGCGGCTCCGAAGCCGGTGTTGCTCAGTGTCCACTCGTCGTGATTCATGATCAGGCGTCCCGCCGCAGCCTGCTGCGAGACGATGAGTGCGCCGGTCAGCGCGATGGTTTTCAGAATGGTGTTCATGTTTTCTCCCTGGTTGTGCAACGGAAAGGATTGGTTGAGCCGGCGACCTGCACGGTCATCTACTCAAATCGGACAGGTGGATTCTCTTGATCTCCATGAGGTGATATAAGCAAACACCGTGCCAGAACTGAAATGTGGCAAGAAAGTGTTGTTCATTCAGGCTATTGGCGCGTTCGTCCGGACCGCAGGGTGATCGTTCGCGCCCTTCTCACGGCCGATCTGTCAAAATTTTCGACGTGAGAAATTTCACGGTCGACGGTTCCGCAGGGTAGCCATGTACCGCAGCCCAGTTCGCACCACGCGAACCGGTTCGAAGATCTTCTCGGGTCGCAGGTGATCGCGGCGAAACGAATCGGTGTGTTGGTTGCTTCGACGATCGGCCGGAGGCCCGGCAGGTCGTCGGTTGTGGCTGCTTCGAGCGCCCGATAGCCGGCTTCGCACAGGGTCGGCAGGTCGGCCCCACCGAAGCCGTGCCGGCCGATGGTCGCTGGCGGGCATGGCGCCGCGACGTTTGCTGCGGCGCCGGCGCTCGTCGATTCGGGCTTGCGCGCGACGGGCCACTGGCGCAGACTCGTGTTACCGCGCGCAGGCGGGTCGAGCAGGCCCATCCGGCCGCTGCCTGTGGCGGTAGGGAGGCGCGGCAGATGATCAAGCGCGGGGTCGATCGATCAGTCGCAGGCGTCGCCCAGTCCGATCTTCAATTGCCCACTTCAGGAGACCAGTCATGCCTCTCTCCAGCCACCCCATGGCCTCATCCTTGCGTGCGTCCGATACCGGCAAGGTCGTTGCCGCGCGCGAAGCGGTGCGTCTGATCCAGGACGGTGACACCGTCGCGACCAGCGGCTTCGTCGGGATCGGCTTTGCCGAGAACATCGCGCTGGCCCTCGAAGCGCTGTTTCTCGAACGGGAGAGCGAGGATCCGCAGGGCCTCGGTCACCCGCGTGACCTCACCCTGGTATATGCGGCGGGACAGGGCGATGGCAAGGAGAGGGGGCTCAATCACCTCGGTCACGACGGGCTGGTCGGGCGCGTTATCGGCGGACACTGGGGGCTGGTCCCCAAGCTGCAGCAACTGGCGGTGGCCAACCGCGTCAAGGCCTACAATCTGCCGCAGGGGGTGATCGCCCATCTGTTTCGTGACATCGCTGCGGGCAAGCCGGGGACGATCACCCGCGTCGGTCTGGGGACTTTTGTCGATCCACGCTTCGGCGGAGGCAAGCTGAACGCGATGACCACCGAGGACATCGTCCGGGTGATGGAGATCGACGGCGAGGAGTATCTGTTCTACAAAGCTTTCCCGATCAACGTCGGGATCATCCGGGGCACGACCGCCGATCCGGACGGCAATGTGACCATGGAAAGGGAGGCACTGACCCTCGAGGCGCAGGCGATTGCCATGGCGGCGAGGAATTCGGGCGGCATCGTCATCGTGCAGGTCGAGCGCATTGCCGAGCGCGGTACGCTCAATCCGCGGCAGGTCAAAGTGCCGGGAATCCTCGTCGATTGCGTCGTGGTGGCCGAGAAGCCGGAGTACCACATGCAGACCTTCGGCGAGCAGTTCAGTCCTGCCTTCGCCGGCGAGATCAGGGTACCGATGTCGGCGATTCCGCCGATGGCGATGAGCGAGCGCAAGATCATCGTGCGCCGCGCGGCGCTCGAGCTGAGGGCGAACGCCGTGGTCAATCTCGGCATCGGCATGCCGGAAGGGGTGGCGAGCATCGCCGCCGAGG
>NZ_JAEUOL010000122.1 GCF_016789985.1 Accumulibacter sp. | reverse complement strand
CGTCGCGTCGTGCCCAGCCAGGCAAACCGCCGGCCTGACAATCACCGTTCAGGCCGGCGGCGTTTTCCGCAAGGTGGGCCCGCTCCCGCCAGACCGGGACAGCGCCACCCGTCCGGCCAGGCGGCACCTGGCGAGCCGGCTGGCCACTCCCGGGAGACGCTGCTTCCCGCCGTTGCAGTTGGCTGTTCCCGCAGTTCCCGCGCGCGGGAACTCGAATTCATCCATTCACCCATTTTGAGTCCGGAGATTTTCCTCATGACCTACGTCAACATTACCGCCGAAGTGCGCGGAAAAGTCGGCCTGATCACCCTCAACCGCCCCAAGCAGCTCAAGGCCCTGAACGATGACCTGATGGACGAGCTGGGCGCCGCGCTCGGCGGTTTCGAAGCCGACGAGAACATCGGGGCGATCGTCATCACCGGTTCCGACAAGGCCTTCGCGGCCGGCGCCGACATTACCGTGATGCAGTCGCTCTCCTACATGCAGGCCTACAAGGGCGACTTCATCACGCGCAACTGGGATACCCTCAAGAACTGCCGCAAGCCGGTGATCGCGGCGGTCGCCGGCTATGCGCTGGGCGGCGGTTGCGAACTGGCGATGATGTGCGACATCATCCTGGCCGCCGACACCGCGCAGTTCGGCCAGCCGGAAGTCCGCCTGGGCATCCTGCCGGGCGCCGGCGGCACGCAACGCCTGCCACGCGCCATCTCCAAGGCCAAGGCGATGGAAATGTGTCTGGCTTCGCGCAATATCGATGCCGTCGAAGCCGAACGCGCCGGGCTGGTGTCGCGCGTCGTGCCGGCCGACAAGCTGCTCGACGAGGCGATGTCCACCGCCACCCGGATCGCCGGTTTCTCGCTGCCGGTGGTGATGATGATCAAGGAGTGCATCAACCGCTCCTACGAGAGTTCGCTGGCGGAAGGCCTGCTCTTCGAACGCCGTACCTTCCACTCCGCTTTCGCGCTGGACGATCAGAAAGAGGGGATGGCCGCCTTCGTCGAGAAGCGCAAGCCCTCCTTCGCCAACCGCTGACCCGGCGCCACCGCCCGGCTCGGCCGGGCGCCTTGCGCTCAGCAATGGGCCAGGTCGACCGCGTTCTCTATGGCGATCTGGTCCACCCAGGCTTTTGCCGAAACCATGCTGTAGATGTTGGAATAGGCGGCCACTTCGAGCGTCAGCGTCACCGTTCGGTTGGCAAACTGCGCCAGGTCGATGGCCGATTGGCGCAGCCACTCGGTTTCCTGGTGCGCCATGCCGATGGCGGTGACCTCGTCGACCACGATTCCGTCCACCAGAACCCTGAAGCTGGCGCTGGTGTAATCGTTCACGCCGGCACTGAGGTCGAGCCGCCGCAGGTAGCTCAATTCGGGTCGCGCACCCAGCGCGATGCGTCGCGAGATCGAATGCGCATGCGGTCCGAGCGCGCCCCGTTCGCCTGACGAGGCATGACCGTAGAGCAGCGAGCCGCCACGAAAGGCGCGCGGATCGTCGAGCAGGAGGTCCCATCCGTTGCCTTCCCAGCCCGCGCCGTGCAGGTTGGCCGCCGGAGCCCGCGCCGCAGCGGAACGCTGGCTGATCCCCTTGAGCGCGCCAGCCGCCTCGAGCGCCGTCGAGATGATTCCGGGAACATCGATGCCGAGTGGCGCCGTGCTGCCCGGCCGACGGGCCGTGGCACCCCGCTCGAGCAGGCCGGCCGCTTCGAGCGACGCCGAAATGATGCCGTGTACATCAAGGGCGAAGGGCCGTCTGCCGGAATTGCCCGCCTCCGTGCTCCCCGGCGGAACTTCCTGCCGACCCGCCGGTGCTTCGTCGGCGAGCGGCGCCGATGCCCTGTCCGGCGCGCCGCTCGAGGCATCGGCCCGAACGCCGGAATTCGCCCGGCGCGTCGCCGCATCGGTCGCGTCGGCGCCAGCGTCAAGCAGCAATCCCCAGAAATCCGCGATACGGTGCGTCGACGAGATCCCGACGGCGTTGAAGAACGGCGCCGCGGTGCCACACTGGTGCGGCGCGGCACCCGGATCGAGCGCCGCGCCGTGGGCCATGCCGGTCACCGTGTAGGATTCGATCAGTTCTTCGCCCGCCGGACCGTGCCACACCCGGCGCGGATAGCCGTCGACCGTCGTCTCGAGCGTCGGCTGCAGGTCGAGGCCATGCAGGTTGGTCCATTGCTTGATCAGTTCTTCGGCGTTGACCGGCTTGACCGAGGTATCGGCATCGCCGTGCCAGATCGACAGGGTCGGCCAGGGGCCCTGGTGCGGCGAGGCGGCGCGCACCAGTTCTCCCCATTCGCCAGGCGACCGGCAGCGCCCCTGGAAAATGCTCTCGAGCCCTTCCTGCAGCCCCTGCGCGGTACGGTAAGGCACCCCGGCGAGCACCGCGCCGCCGGCGAAAACGTCCGGATAGGTGGCCAGCATGACGGCGGTCATGGCGCCGCCCGACGAGGTGCCGGTGACGTATACCCGGCGGCGATCGAGGCCGTGGTCGCTCAGCAGGTGGTCCACCATCTGGCGGATCGACAGGGCTTCGCCCTTCTCCCGCGCGTTGTCTTCCGGCCTGAACCAGTTGAAGCAGCGCAGCGGATTGTTGTTCCAGCGCTGTTGTGGCAGCAGGAGGGCAAAACCGTAGCGATCGGCCAGCGTCGACCAGCCGCTGCCCTTGTTGTACGAGCCGGCACTCTGCGTGCAGCCATGCAGCACGACGACCAGCGGCGCGTTGGCCGGCAGGCCGGCGGGAACGTAGGTGAACATCTGCAGTTGGCCGGGATTGGAACCGAAGTCGCCGACTTCGCGCAGGCGATTCTCCTGCCGGTCGACCTGTTCCGACCAGGCCTGCACGGCGCCCAGCGCCGAGAGCAGTTTCTCCCAGCGGCTGCCATGCGGCGTTTTGGCCGCGAGTTGTGCCATTCTGGCGATCGAGGCCACCTTGTGGCCCAGTTTGTTCAGCATTGGATTCCTCCCGTCATCGGACAAGGTTGTGAGCGAGCCGATCTCGAGCAACTTGCGGACCGGCAGGAAAACGGTGTGGAACAGACCGGGATCGACCGCTCCACCCCGTTGCGGATCCAGCCAGGCCGGCGGTGCGGCGTCCGCGGCCAGGCCATAGGTATGACTGATCACGGCGCGCCGACCCTGCCACCAGGCGCTGAACTGCAGCGCAGCGACCGGGCAGCCGCGATTGATCCAGACGCCAAACAGTTCGCCGGCAACGAGGGCGCGCGTTTCCTCGCCACAAGCCAGTTGCAGCAGGCCGGCCACCGCCTCGCCGAAGGGCAGGTCCTGCAGACCCATGCCGGAAACCGGCGGCGGCGCGCCGGGCGTCATGGCGACCGCCGGCCCGAAGAGCACGCGTGGCGTGTTGCCGCCGGGCGCCACGGCGCTCGGTCGCAGGTCGGAGTAACAGCGGATCGCTTCCACGGTCTGCGACTGTTGTGGCGCCGCCATCGCTCCGATCAGCAAGTGCGCGGCGTACTGCGGCGTCGCTGGCGGCGAACCGCGGCCCCGCGGTCCCGGCGCCACCAGCCCGCCGCTGACCATCAGGGTGACGCGAAAACGCAGGTCGCGGCGCGACTCGCCGAGAATGTCGGCCAGCCGCTCGCTGAATTCGTATCGTGCAAGTCCATTTGCCATGTACCAACGATAACACGCCGCACAGCCCTTTGCACGCATTTATTTAGTAAGTGATGTAATTTAATTTGCAGCCGACAGGGCTGGGCAACGGCCGACCGGGTTGAGCGGTTTATCCGGCGAAAGCCACCGGCAGCAGGCGATTCTGGTAGCATGCGCCGGTTGCCACCTCTCGTTGACCAGCCGGACCCGGGTTTTGGTCCGCTCTGCAGGAACCCCGGAATGATCGACCTATACAGTGCCGCGACTCCGAATGGGCACAAGATCTCGATTGCCCTCGAGGAACTCGCCCTGCCCTACACCCTGCACCCGCTCAACCTCGCGCAGGGCGAACAGAAGCAGCCCTGGTTCCTGGCGATCAATCCCAACGGCCGCATCCCGGCGATCATCGACCGCAGCGCCGGGAACTTCGCGGTCTTCGAATCCGGCGCCATCCTGCTCTATCTGGCAGAGCAGACCGGCCGCCTGCTGCCGCAGGACAGCCAGGGTCGCTCGCGCGTCGTCCAGTGGCTGATGTTCCAGATGGGCGGGATTGGACCCATGATGGGTCAGGCGAATGTTTTCTTCCGCTACTTCCCCGAGCGCATCCAGCCGGCAATCGACCGCTACCAGGGTGAATGCCGGCGCTTGTTCGGCGTTCTCGATCGCCACCTGAAGGAGCACGAGTTTCTGGCGGGAGACTATTCGATCGCCGACATTGCCAACTGGGCCTGGGTACGCACGCATCGCTGGTCGGGCGTCAGCGTTGACGACCTGGCCAATCTGCAGCGCTGGCTGGCGCAGATCGGCGCGCGCCCGGCGGTCGAGAAAGGCATCAACACGCCGCCCTCGGCGATTGACCGTGAGGCCGGGGAAGAGCGCGCGCGGCAGTTTGCCGAGGAGGCGCGCAAGATGCTCGAAATGGGCCAGTCCCGTCAAGGTGGGGTCTGAGGCGCAGGAAGCGTCGCATGCTCGCCGGAGCCCTTCACCCAACAGTTTCCTGACCGTCGAGAGGACCAGATGAAGCTCTTCGTTTCCCCGAGGGCGCCCAACCCGCGCCGCGTATTGATGTTCATCGCCGAGAAGGGATTGTCCGGCATCGAACAGGAAATCGTCGACCTGTCCACGGGCCGGCATCACGAAGCAGGGTTCCTGGCCAAGAGCCCGCTGGCCAAGGTTCCGGTGCTCGAACTCGATGACGGACGCGCGCTCGGTGAGACCCGGGCGATCTGCACCTACCTCGAGGGACTGGCGCCCGAGCCCAACCTGATGGGGACCGATTTCGTCGAGCGGGCCTTCGTCGAGATGGCTGACCGCCGGGTCGAACTGTACCTCTTCGCCGGCATTGCCAACTGGATTCGTCATACCCACCCCGGACTGGCACCGCTCGAACAGCCACAGTTCCCGGACTTCGGCCGTTCGCAGGGAGAGAAAGTGCGACGGGTGGCCGGCTGGCTCGACCGCGAACTGGCCGGACAAGCCTTCATCGCCGGCGAGCGCTTCACCATCGCCGACATCACCGCTTTCTGCGCCCTGGAGTTCGCGCGCGGCCTGATGAGATTCCATCCGGCTCAGGAAGGCCTGCCGCATCTGCAGGCATGGCGCGACCGCATCGCCGGACGCCCGAGTGCCAGTGCCTGAGTCGCAGCCCGCTCCGCCCGGCGGGCGGTTTTGCAGCCATCCTCAAGAGACTGATCATGACCCAGCGAAGACTGCATGTCATCAGGCACTTCCCCGCCACCCCCGCGGGCCGGCCACCGCTCGTTTTCCTGCATGGCGGCTATGTCGACGCCCGCTGCTGGGAAGCCCATTTCCTCCCCTGCTTCGCCAGCCACGGTTACGAGTGCCATGCGCCGGATCTTGCCGGGCACGGTCGCAGCGATGGCGTCGAGCCGCTTGACGCGCTGAGCCTCGACGACTACCTGGCCGACAGCATCGGGGTCGTCGAGCGGCTCGACCGGAAGCCGGTGGTCATCGGGCATTCGATGGGCGCCTGCATCGCCGAACGCCTGCTCGAGCTTTCCCTGGTCGAGGCAGGAGTCCTGTTGTCGCCGGTGCCGCCACACGGAACTCTTGAATCCGCCCTGACCCTCTTCCTGCGCTATCCGGGTTTTCTTTCCGAGGTGGCGAGGATGACGCGCGGGGTGTTCGATGAACGCAGCCTGCGCCTCCTCCGGGACGTCTATTTCACCCCGGCAACGCAACCCGAAACGCTGCTCGACCTGGCCCGGCTGGTGCAGCCGGAGTCCTTGCGGGCAATCTGCGACATGTCGCTGCTCGCCTGGCGATGCTTGCCGGCAGTGCCCGAACTGCCGGTTCTGGTCGTCGGTGGCGAACTCGATGCGGTATTTCCGCCGCACATGGCGAGCCGCGTGGCAAAACGCTGGCAAGCCGAACTGGAGATCGTTCCCGCAGCGGGTCACGCCATGATTCTGGACCGGCATTGGCAGACCTGTGCCGACCACATTCTGGACTGGCTCGATCGCCTCGAACAAGCGCGGCCCAAACGACCGTCGGCAAGCATCGTGCCGGCCGGCTCGGCCTAGAGGGTGCAGACGACGCCCGAGTGCTTCACTGCAGCCACCGCGGCCAGAGGCAAGCCGGGGTGCGGCGGGCGCGCCCGAAGACGAGCGGCCGAATACCGGCATGGCGCCGGCGGGGTATAATTGCGCTTCCCTCAATCAGCAGAGAGATCACGAACATGGGTCTAGATCGCGTGCCCTCCGGCAAGTCACTCCCCAATGATTTCAACGTCATCATCGAGATTCCGATGCATGCCGATCCCGTCAAGTACGAAGTGGACAAGGGCAGCGGCGCCGTCTTTGTCGATCGTTTCATGTCCACGGCCATGCATTACCCGTGCAATTACGGTTACATTCCCCACACCATCGCCGGCGATGGCGATCCGGTCGACGTGCTGGTCGTCACACAGTTCGCCCTGCCCCCCGGGGTGGTCGTGCGCTGCCGGCCGATCGGCATGCTGGCGATGGAAGACGAGGCGGGACCGGATGGCAAGCTGCTGGCCGTTCCGGTCGACAGTCTGACCCCGATGTACCGCGACATCGAGTCGCCGCGTGATTTCCCGCAGGTCGTGCTGGACCAGATCGCACACTTCTTTGCGCACTACAAGGATCTCGAACGAGGCAAGTTCGTCAAGGTTGCCGGCTGGCTGGGCAGTGACGAGGCCAAGAAGGAAATCATGGAGGGCGTCAGGGCTTACGAAGAGGCCAAAGAGAAGCCGGCCTTCTGAACGACCCCGGCTCGTCACGCTGATCGAGGGGCGCGTCAGCGCCCCTTTTGCTTGGGAACCGCACGCATGTCCCTGAAAATTGCCATCGCCCAGATCAACGCCACGGTCGGCGACTTTGCCGGCAACCGCGCACGAATACTCGACTTCGCCCGGCGCGCCCGGCAGGAGAAGGCCGATCTTCTGCTGACTCCGGAACTGGCGCTCTGCGGTTATCCGCCCGAGGATCTGCTGCTGCGCGAGGATTTCTGCACTGCTTGCGAGCGTGAACTCGAGGCCTTGGCAGCCGAACTACCGGACATCGCCGTCCTGGTCGGTCATCCCGAGAAGCGTGGCAGGCAGTGCTACAACGCGGCGACGCTGCTGCATGGCGGCAAGCGTCTGGCGACCTATTACAAGCAAAGGCTGCCGAGCTACGAGGTATTCGACGAGGAGCGCTATTTCGATTCAGGCGAGGGTCCGTGCGTGTTGACGCTGCAGGGGCTGCGCTGCGGGGTGAATATCTGCGCCGACGTCTGGGAAGCGGGCGCTGCGGATCTTGCCCGGCAAGCCGGCGCCGACGTGTTGTTGGTGCTCAATGCCTCGCCGTACCACATCGGCAAGCGGGAACGACGCACCGAGGTCCTGCGCCAGCGCGTCGCCACCACCGGTCTGCCCGTGGTCTATGCCAACCTGGCTGGCGGGCAGGACGAACTGGTCTTCGACGGCGGGTCTTTCGTTCTCGACTCGCGCGGCGACCTGTGCTGCCAGTTGCCCCAGTTCGAGGAGGCGCTCGGCATCGTCGACTTCGTCGATGGCGAACCGCAGCCGGGGAACATCGTTGCGGCCCCCTGCCTGGAAGCCGAAGTCTATCAGGCGCTGGTCCTGGGCGTGCGCGACTATCTCGGCAAGAACGGTTTCCCCGGCGCGATCATCGGGTTGTCCGGCGGCATCGATTCGGCGTTGACGCTCTGCGTCGCGGTCGACGCCCTGGGCGCCGACAAGGTGCGCGCGGTGATGATGCCGTCGCCGTACACGGCCGAACTCAGTCTGACCGAGTCGCGCGAGATGGTCCGCCTGCTCGGTGTGCGTTACGACGAAATCGCCATCGAACCGGCCATGCGGACTCTCGCCGGCATGCTCGAGCCACAGTTCGCCGGCCTGCCGTCCGATACGACCGAAGAGAACCTGCAGGCGAGAATTCGCGGCATGATCCTGATGGCGCTCTCCAACAAGACCGGCCGGCTGGTACTGACGACCGGCAACAAGTCGGAAATGGCGGTTGGCTACTGCACCCTGTACGGAGACATGGCTGGCGGCTTTGCGGTGATCAAGGACATCGTCAAGACGCTGGTATACCGCATCGCGCGCTGGCGCAACACTTGCTCCTGCGCCATTCCCGAGCGCATCATCAGCCGCCCGCCATCCGCCGAACTGAGGCCGGATCAAACCGACCAGGACAGTCTGCCGCCCTACGAGGTGCTCGATGCAATCGTCGAAGCCTACATGGAGCAGGACCTCAGCCCGCGCGAGATCATTGCCCGCGGTTTCGACCCGGCCGCCGTGCGGCGTGTCGTACATCTGCTCAAGATCAGCGAGTACAAACGCCGGCAGGCGCCGGTCGGGATTCGTGTTACGCAGCGCGGTTTCGGCAAGGATTGGCGTTATCCGATCACCAATCGCTACCACGACCCCTACTGATCGCTTATGCCTGCCCGATTTCTGATACGATTTCCTTACGATCTTATCAGGAGCAGAGACCATGAAAAAAATTGAAGCGATCATCAAGCCATTCAAACTCGACGAGGTGCGCGAAGCCCTTTCCGAGATTGGCGTGACCGGGCTGACCGTCACCGAGGTCAAGGGATTCGGTCGTCAGAAGGGCCACACCGAGCTCTATCGTGGGGCCGAGTACGTGGTCGATTTCCTGCCGAAAGTGAAGATCGAGATTGTCGTCTCCGATGGCTCGGTGGAGGGCGCCATCGACGCTATCGTCAAGGCGGCACGTACCGGCAAGATCGGTGACGGCAAGATCTTCGTCAGCACGGTCGAACAGGTGGTGCGCATCCGGACCGGCGAGCTCGACGAGTCGGCCATCTAGACCGGCCGGGCGTGGCGCGTGCCCTAGCGCGCCTTGCCGCCGGCCCTGAGCAGGACCCACAAGGCACCATCGCCGCCGTCACTCGGCGGTGCGTGGCAAAAGGCCAGGACGTCCTGGTGGCGACCCAGCCAGACCTTGACCAGTTGGCGCAGAATGGCCTCCCGTCCCGGTGAGCCGTGGCCGCGACCATGCACGATGCGCAGGCAGCGCTTGCCGGCGCTCAGCGCCTTGCCGACAAACAACGCCACTCGGGTGTGCGCCTCGTGCCGGTTCATGCCGTGCAGGTCGACATGATCCTGGATACTCCAGCGACCCCGGCGCAGATCACGCAACACGTTGCGTGATACCCCACAGCGCAGAAAGGAGTCCGCGCCGCCGAGGTCGAGCCAGTCGTCGACCGCCAGCGGGCCGTGCAGGGTTTCCACCAGCACGGCGGCTTCGTCGAGTTCGCGCTGGCGCGGTCGCGGGCTGGGCTTGGGCGCCTCGAGGCTGACCCGATCGAACTTGCGCAGCGGTATCACACCGTCGACCGCGGCGCGAAAGGCCGCCAGGTCCTCCGCGCTGTGCTGATTGCGCTGACTCATCCCGGCCCATGCTCCTCATCACTCCCGCTGAACTGCCGTCCATGACCGGACAGCGAA
>NZ_JAEUOL010000050.1 GCF_016789985.1 Accumulibacter sp. | reverse complement strand
CGAGGAGAAAGCGGTGCGCAACGAACAGGCGTTCGTCGCCGTGGTCGGCATGCGCGTCGATCCGCGCACCCGGGCGGCGGCCGAACTCGAGCGTTTTCTCGCCCAGTACGACCTGCCGGTGCTGACCCATCTGCGCACAACACAGCTCTACGTGCAGACGACACTGCACGGCATGACCATGTTCGACCTGTCGGCCTCGCGTGCCGCGAAGGATCTGGAACAGTGGCAGCCGATCATCGACTGGGTGAATAGCTGACCGGTTGTTGCCGGCCCGGGGCCATCCGGGCCACTGCGCGAGCGTCCCCCTTTCTCCCGGCGCAGCGGCGGGGTAATCCGGCCAGCGCCCGCGATCCGCGCCTTTGCCCCGCCACCACGGGGTAAAATGCCCAGATGCCCGACACTCCGTTCATCCATCTGCGCCTGCACAGCGAGTACTCGATCACCGACGGCATCGTCCGGCTCGACGCGGCGGTCGCGCGTGCCGCTGCCTGCGGCATGCCGGCGCTGGCCCTGACCGATCTGGCCAATCTCTTTGGCCTGGTCAAGTTCTACTCGGCGGCACGCGGCAAGGGGATCAAGCCCCTGCTCGGCAGCGACGTGTTCATCGCCAACGAGACCGACCCCGATCGCCCCTATCGCCTGCTGCTGCTCTGTCGCTCGCAACACGGCTATCTGCAGCTCTGCGAACTGCTGTCACGTGCCTATCTCGCGCCGCGCGTGCGCGGGCGGGCCGAGATCACGCGCCAGATGCTGCAGGCGGTCGGGGTGGATGGTCTGATCGCCCTGTCGGGCGGCGCTGGCGGCGACGTCGGCGAGGCCCTGTTGCAGGGTCACCGCACGCACGCGGCGAGTCGCGCACGGCACTGGCAGGAACTCTTTGGCGACGCCTTCTATCTCGAAGTGCAGCGCTACGGACAGCCGCAGCAGGAACTGCTGGTCGCCGCCACCGCCGACCTGGCGGCAGAACTCGAATTGCCGCTGGTCGCCACCCACCCGATCCAGTTCCTCGAACACGACGACTTCAAGGCGCACGAGGCGCGCGTCTGCATTGCCGAAGGTTACATGCTCGGCGACGCCCGCCGGCCACGCCTGTACACCGAACAACAGTATTTCAAGTCGGCCGACGAGATGTGCGAACTGTTCGCCGATCTGCCCACGGCACTCGCCAACTCGGTGGAAATCGCCAGGCGTTGCAACCTGCAGATCACGCTCGGCAAGAGCTATCTGCCCGATTTCCCGACCCCGCCCGGAGTGACGCTCGACGACTACCTGCGCCAGCAGGCAGTGGCCGGCCTCGAGCAGCGCCTGCAGAAGCTGCTCCCGGACCCGGCCGAGCGCCTCGCCCAGCGTCCGCCCTACGACGCCCGCCTGCAGCTCGAGACCGACACCATCGTGCAGATGGGCTTCCCCGGCTACTTCCTGATCGTTGCCGATTTCATCAACTGGGCCAAGCACAACGGCTGCCCGGTCGGACCTGGACGCGGTTCGGGCGCCGGCTCGGTCGTCGCCTACGCACTCGGCATCACCGACCTCGACCCCCTGCGCTACGCCCTGCTCTTCGAGCGCTTCCTCAACCCGGAACGGGTTTCGATGCCCGACTTCGACATCGATTTCTGCCAGGACAACCGCTGGCGGGTGATCGAATACGTACGCCAGAAGTACGGTGCGGCGGCGGTATCACAGATCGTCACCTTCGGCACGATGTCGTCAAAGGCGGTGATTCGCGACGTCGGCCGGGTACTCGATCTGCCCTACAACTTCTGCGACCAGCTCTCCAAGCTGATTCCGGTCGAAACCAACAAACCCTTGTCGCTGGCCAGGGCGATTGCCGCCGAACCTCAATTACAGGCCAGGATCGAGTCAGAGGAGGAAGTCAGGGACCTCTTCGCCCTGGCGGCGCGTCTCGAGGATCTGACCCGCAACGTCGGCATGCACGCCGGCGGGGTGCTGATCGCGCCCGGCAAACTGACCGATTTCTGTCCGGTGTACTCGGCCGACGGCGGTGGTTCGGTGGTATCGCAGTACGACAAGGACGATGTCGAGAAGGTCGGGCTGGTCAAGTTCGACTTCCTCGGCCTGCGCAACCTGACGATCATCAAGCTGGCGGTGGACTACGTCGAACGGCTGAGCGGCGAACGGCCCGACCTCGAAACACTGGCCTTCGATGATCCGCAGGCCTACCAGATCCTCAAGGACGGCAACACCACGGCGATCTTCCAGGTCGAGTCGGAGGGCATGAAAAAGCTGGTCAGAAAGCTGGCGCCCGACCGCTTCGAGGACATCATCGCGGTCCTCGCGCTCTACCGACCGGGCCCGCTCGGCTCGGGAATGGTCGACGACTTCATCCTGCGCAAGAAAGGGCAGCAGAAGATCGACTACTACATCGATGATCTCAAGTCCTGCCTCGAACCGACCTACGGCGTCATCGTGTACCAGGAACAGGTGATGCAGATCGCCCAGATCATCGGCGGCTACACGCTTGGCGCGGCGGACCTGCTGCGCCGCGCGATGGGCAAGAAGAAGGCCGAGGAAATGGCCCTGCACCGCGACCTGATGCGCGAAGGAGCGAAGAAGAAGGGCCACGACGAAAAGCTGGCGATGCAGCTCTTCGACCTGATGGAGAAGTTCGCCGAATACGGCTTCAACAAGTCGCATACCGCGGCCTATGCCGTGGTCACCTACCACACCGCCTGGCTGAAAGCTCACCATGGCGCGGCCTTCATGGCGGCGACGCTGTCCTCGGACATGGACGTCACCGATACGGTCAAGATCGTCCACGACGATGCGATCGCCAACGGGCTGCGCATCCTCGGCCCGGATGTCAATGCCTCGGAGTATCGCTTCGCCCCGGTGGACCGCGGCACGATTCGTTACGGCCTGGGCGCCGTCAAGGGAACCGGCGAACAGGCGGTGATCGCCATCCTCAAGGCGCGCGAGGCGGGTGGCCACTTCAAGGATCTGTTCGATTTCTGCCGGCGGGTCGACAAGCGCACGGTCAATCGGCGGACGATCGAGGCCCTGATCCGCGCCGGCGCCTTCGATGTGCTCGACGATCACCGCGCACGCCTGCTCGCCTCGGTCGGCATCGCCATGGAAGCCGCCGAACAGGCCGAACGCAACTGCATGCAGGTGAGCCTGTTCGACCTGCTCGAGGCGACCGACGAGGAGGCGGCAGCGCACGGCCCGAAATACGTCGAAGCGCCGCGCTGGAATGAAAGGCGGCAACTCAACGAAGAGAAGCTGGCGCTCGGCTTCTACTTCTCCGGCCACCCGTTTCATGCCGTACGCGCCGAGGTGGCCCACTTCGTGCGCAAACCGCTGGCCGAACTCGAGGCACGCAAGGAAACCCAACTGCTCGCCGGGCTGGTGGTCGGCGTGCGCAGCAAGCTCACGACACGCGGCAAGATGGTCTTCATCCAGCTCGACGACGGCACCAGCACACTCGAAGTCTCGGTGTACAGCGAACTGCTCGACAGCGAACGCGCCAAGATTCGGGAAGACGAGGTGTTGATCGTCGAAGGGCGCATCCAGCGCGACGATTTCGCCGGCGAAGGGCGGGTCAAGGTGGTGGCCGAACGTCTGCTCACCCTCGCCGAGGCGCGTGGCCGCTTCGCCCGCCACCTGCGCCTGTCGCTCAACGGCCAGGCCAGCGGCAGCAACGCGCGCCCCGTCCAGCGCCTGCGCAGCCTGCTGGCTCCCTACACCCCCGGCGATTGTCCGGTGCGTCTGGCCTACCGCAATGGGGAAGCGGCCTGCGAACTGGCCTTCGGCGACGCCAACCGGGTGCGTCTGGAGGACGATCTGCTCAGCGCACTGCGTGAATGGCTGAGTAATGACAATGTCTGCGTCGACTACGCCTGAATGGGCACCGACGCCAGGGAGAACGAGCCATGAAGCAGACAGGATGGCGCCGGTTGGCGATCCTGACGGGGGTGACGCTGCTCCTCCTCGCCTGCAGCCAGAAGGTGAGCCTCGAGCACTTCAACCGGCTGCGCGTCGGACAGTCGTACGACGAGGTGAAGCAGATCATCGGCGACCCGGCGCGATGCGACGAGACGCTTGGCGTGCGAACCTGCGTCTGGGGCAACCAGGAGCGCGGCATCCGGATCGCTTTCCTCGGCGACGCGGTCGTCCTGCTCTCGGCGCACAACCTCGATTGAGTGCTGCCACACTGCAGCGCGACAGACCGGCCGGTGCTGGTCGTCCGGTGCGGCGGCAACCGGAATCGGCTGGCCACGGACGAACCACCCGGCGACAGCGTCAAGCGCGAGTCACGGGGTCGATGGACAGCGCCTGCAGGGAAACCTGCTTGCCAGCCGCAGCGTAGAACTGCGTACCGACCTCCCGGAAGCCGAAGGATGCATGGAAGCGCCTCGACTGATCATTCGGGGGATCGAGATCGAATTCGCAGGTGACGAGCCGAGCGCCGCTGGCCCGGGCAAACGACAGGAGATCGGCGTAGAAGCACTGGCCGATACCACGGCCCTGCTGCCGGCGATCGACGACGACGCGATCGATATAGAGAAAACGTTCGAAGCGCCCGGCAAACCACCGATAGTTCGGGCTGTCGTACGCGGCACCCTCGCCAAAGGCCAGCAGAAACGCCACGACCTCACCCTCATCCTCGCTCACACGGTGATAAGCGGCCTGGCCGTGGAGAAGCGTCAGGCGCTCGTGATCGAGCGGGCTCAGAAAATGCACGGACTCATCGTTCAGCCTGAGGATCTGCGTGAAGTCATCGGTCCTGGCGTTGCGGATGTGCATGCGGCTCAAACTCCGGACTCACGGGTGGGACGACTGACCAACTCGAACAGCCCGATCGGGATGACCAGGCCACGCTGCGAATCACCCGACGCCGCGGCGACGCTGCGGCCGGAAGGGCACTGGACAACTGCTCCGCCCGACAGGGAAGGCTGCCGGTACCGCCAGACGACCATGGCGCACTGCCTCCACCAGGGGGGCTTCATGGACAGGATCGCCCGCACGACCATCGGGCCTACCTGGCACCGCGCGACCCCACCAGCGCGGCAAAAACCCCAAGACCGATGAACACGCTGCCACCGAGACAGCGGCCCAGGCGACGCACGCCGCTACCGCGCAAGGCCGGGGCGACCACACCGGCAGCCAGGGCATAGGCGCTGTCGGTGGCCGCCGCGATGACCACGAACAAGGCCCCCAACGCCAGGCCCTGCCACACCGGTGACGCTCCGGGGCTCAGGAACTGCGGCAGGAAGGCGGCAAAGAAAATCGTCGTCTTGGGATTCAGCAGGGCAACGACGAAGCCGTCACTGAAGACACGCCACAGCGAGACGGCCGAAGGCACGGCAGCCGCCTGCTCGGCCGGGGCGAAGCGCAGCATCTGCACGCCGAGGTACACCAGATAGAAGGCACCGGCATACTTGACCACGGAAAAGGCGAGCGACGAGACCGCGAACAAGGCGGCAAGACCGACTGACGCAGCAAACGCATTGCCCAGGTTGCCGAGGGCCACACCGGCCACCGACGCCAGGCCCGAACGGCGACCCTGAACGATGCTGCGCGTCACGATGTAGAGCACGCCAGGCCCGGGCGTGACGGCGAGAATCAGGCTGGCAACGACGAAAGCCGACAGTAGCGGCCAGGGCGGGAACAGCTCGGTCATTGCGGAATCCTTGCACCGATGCGACGTGGAAATGAAGGGCAGCCCGAGCACACGGCATCAGTTGCCCCCGCCAGCGCCGCCCGCCTGCGTGGCTGCGCAGTTCCAGATGTGATCCTGACAGCTCAGGCTCCTGCTCATGCCGACAGTCTGACATGGAACCAGGCAGGCGAGCAACGCGACGCGGCTGCTCAACGGCAACTGCCGGACAAGGCCAGCTCACCGACAGGCACGACCGTTTCCTTCGTTGCTTATGCCAAAGGGCTTATTAGCCCCTTCCGTCATGAGCAATGCAGTTTTTCTTCGTTGGTTGCGGCAGGCACGACGCAATCCTCCTCATCTGCCGCAGCGGCAAACGTTCGGCCGCCGCGGCCGAAGCCGCCACACGAGCTGGCTTCACCCGTATCTTCAATGTCCTGGAAGGCTTCGAGGGAGAAATCACTG
>NZ_JAEUOL010000032.1 GCF_016789985.1 Accumulibacter sp. | reverse complement strand
GGCGAATCGGGCACCGGCAAGGAGATGCTCGCCCGCGCCATTCACTATTGCAGCCGGCGTGCCGAGAATGCCTTCGTCGTCGAGCATTGCGGCGCGCTGCCCGACCAGTTGCTCGAAGCCGAGCTCTTCGGCTACAAGCGCGGTGCCTTCACCGGCGCCTATGAAGACCGCAGCGGTCGTTTCCAGCAGGCCGATGGCGGAACCATCTTCCTCGATGAAATCGGCGACACCAGTCCGGTGTTCCAGGTCAAGCTGTTGCGTGTGCTGCAGGAGGGAGAGTTCCGGCCGCTCGGTGCCACCCGGCCGCAATCGGTCGATGTGCGTGTCGTTGCCGCCACCCATCACGACCTCGAAGCCGAGGTGCGGGCCGGCACGTTTCGCGAGGACCTCTACTATCGGCTGGCCACCGTGACCCTGCGCGTGCCACCGCTGCGCGAACGCTCGATGGACATCCCGCTGCTCGCCGGTCGCCTGCTTGGAGCCAGCCAGAAGATCCTCGGCAAACCGGTCGACGGCCTGACCACCGAGGCACTCGCCTGTCTGGCCGCCTATCCCTGGCCGGGCAATGTGCGCGAGCTGCAGAACGAAATCCTGCGCATGCTGGCGCTCGCCGACTCGCCACGCCTGGGTGCCGACCTGCTGGCGCCGCGCATCCTGCGCACGCCGGCCTGCGACCAGGAGGAGGACAATCTGCTCGAGCTGATCGCCGTTGACGGCGGGCTGAAGGAGCGCATGGAGAGGCTCGAAGCGCGGGTGCTCAAGGAGACGATGATTCGCCATCGCTGGAACAAGTCGCGCGCAGCCAGCGAATTGGGTCTGTCGCGCGTCGGACTGCGCAACAAGCTGCTGCGTTACGGGCTGGAGCGGGCATGAGGGTCGTCTGGTTGCAGGCGGCGGGTTGCGGCGGCTGCACGCAGTCGCTGCTGGGTGCCGAAAATCGCAGCGGTGTCCTCGCACAGTTGGCCGATAGCGGCATCGAACTGCTGCTCCATCCTGGCCTGTCGGAAGCCAGCGGTGACGAGGCGCTGGCGTTGTTGCGGCTGGCGGCCGACGGCAGCCGGCCGTTCGACCTCCTGTGTGTCGAGGGTGCGCTGCTGCGCGGACCGAACGGCAGCGGCCGCTTCCAGATGCTCTCCGGCAGTGGCCGCCCGCTGATCGACTGGGTGCGCGATCTGGCGCGGCGTGCCCACTATGTCCTTGCCATCGGCACCTGCAGCGCTTACGGCGGCATCGTTTCGAGCGGCGAGAACATCACCGACGCCTGCGGGCTGCAGTTCGACGGTGACCAGGAAGGCGGCTTGCTCGGCAGTGAATTCCGCGCCATCTCGGGGCTGCCCGTGATCAATGTGGCCGGCTGCCCGACGCATCCCGGCTGGGTGGTCGACACCCTGCTCTCGCTGGCCCTCGGTGCGCTCGGCGTGGCCGACCTGGACGCCTGGCAGCGGCCGCGTTTCTACACCGAGCAACTGGTGCATCACGGTTGCCCGCGCAACGAGTTCTACGAATTCAAGGCGAGTGCACAAAAGCTCTCCGATCTGGGCTGCCTGATGGAGAACATGGGCTGCAAGGGCACCCAGGCCAATGCCGACTGCAACCTGCGGCCGTGGCACGGCGTCGGCTCCTGCGTGCGCGGCGGTTTTGCCTGCATTTCCTGCACCGAACCGGGTTTCGAGGAGCCCGGTCATCCGTTCATGGAAACCGCCAAGATCGCCGGCATCCCGACCAGCCTGCCGGTCGACATGCCGAAGGCCTGGTTCGTCGCCCTGGCCGCGCTGTCCAAGTCGGCAACGCCGAAGCGGGTGCGCGAGAATTCGCATTCCGATCACCCGCTGATCGCACCGGGAATTCGCAAGAGCGGCCCGAAGTGAACCGCCACCTGACAATTGGCCCGTTCAATCGCGTCGAAGGCGACCTCGAAGTGCGGCTGGAGATTGCCGCTGGCCGCGTCGCTTCGGCCGAGGTCAGTTCCTCGCTCTATCGCGGCTTCGAGCACATCCTGCTCGGCAAGCACCCGCTCGACGCGCTGGTCATCGTGCCGCGCATCTGCGGCATCTGCTCGGTGTCGCAGTCGGCCGCGGCGGCCGCCGCACTGGCCGCCGCGGCCGCTCTCGAGATGCCGGCCAACGGCCGCCTGGCGAGCAATCTGATCCTCGCCTGCGAAAACCTCGCCGATCACCTGACCCACTTCTACCTCTACTTCATGCCCGATTTCGGGCGCGACGAGTATCGCGCCTGCGCCTGGCACGGCGCGGCGGCCAGGCGCTTCAAGGCGACCACCGGTGCAGCGCTGCGCGAGGTGCTGCCGGCGCGCGCCGACCTTCTGCGCCTGATGGGCTACCTCGCCGGCAAGTGGCCGCACAGCTTGGCACTGCAGCCCGGCGGCACGACGCGCGCGGTCACCGCGACCGAAAAGGTCCGCCTGCTGGCCGTGCTGCGCGAGTTCCGCGCGTTTCTTGGCGCCACGGTGTTCGGCGACGCGCTGGAAAACGTCAGCGCAATCGGCAGTGCAGATGAGCTTGCTGCCTGGGCGCAAGGCCGGCCGGCCGACCTGCCACGTTTCATCGAGATTGCCGGCGCGCTCGGCCTGTCACGCCTGGGCCGGGCGACCGACCGTTTTTTGAGCTATGGTGCCTACCCGGCGCCTGGTCAATCGGACGCCTGCGGCGAGCATCTCTTTGCCCGTGGCATCTGGCAGGGCGTCGGACAGCCGTTCGACGAGCAACTGGTCAGTGAAGACGTGGCGCACGCCTGGTTGTTCGGCGAACGTCCGTTGCACCCACTGCATGGGGAAACGCGCCCGCTGGTCGGCGAGTTTGCCGACAAGGCAGGTGCCTACACCTGGTGCAAGGCGCCGCGCTACGATCATGGCGTCGTCGAAACCGGCGCCCTGGCCCGCCAGATGGTCGCCGGGCAGCCGCTGGTGCGTGCTTTGGTCGCGGCCGAGGGGGGCAGCGTGCTGGCCCGGGTGGTCGCCCGGCTGCTCGAACTTGCCCTGGTGGTGCCGGCGATGGAGGACTGGGTGTGCGCCTTGATCCCCGGCGAGCCGTTCTGCGCGCCATGGCAGTTGCCCGAGCAGGCCGGTGCCGTCGGTCTGGTCGAAGCAGCGCGTGGCGCGCTCGGGCACTGGTTGCGCATCGAACGCGGCAGGATCGCCGGCTACCAGATCATTGCGCCGACCACCTGGAACTTCTCTCCGCGCGACGCGGCCGGTGTTCCCGGCGCCCTCGAGCAGGCGCTGGCCGGTTTGCCGGTCGGCGAGGGTGAAAGCATCCCGGCTGTCGTGCAGCACGTCGTGCGCTCCTTTGATCCCTGCATGGTGTGTACGGTGCATTGAAAAATTATAGCGATAAATCAAAGGCATACGCATCTGTGTACGCCATGTGTACGGAATCGGAAATGACGTTCGGTTCGATCGACGGAGGGATCACTTCTGCAACACCCTCACCCATTCGTCCCCACGCACATCCCGGTAGACGGCTGTCATGTCCGCCGACTTGTGACCGGCCAACGCCTGAGCGTTGATTCCTTGGTCGTGGTAGAGGCGCAACGACAGGCTGCGCAGTTCGTGAAAAGTCGGTGGCGTCTTGCCTTCCACGGTGACACCAGCAGCGTCGCGTGCCTCGGCGAACGCCTGAGCAAGCGTCATGTCGCGGATCTTGTCACCGGACTTGGCGCGTCCGCAGTTGCGTGAATGGTGGAGTACATTCCGGCTGCGCGGACCGATCAGGAAGAGCACCGTGTGGGTCGTCACCAGCGCCCACAGCCCCAGCAGCACGCCGGACTCCGGCCACGAGGTTTCATCGACATGCCGTTGCGCTGCCTGCACGAGGTCGGCCACCAAGGCGTCCTCCAGCGGCAGACTGGCGCTGCCCGCTTCCCGGATCGTCTCGTCGATGACGATCGTGTCCCCGGACGTGGTGTAAGAGGCAATCAGGAAGTCATGGACTCCGGCATGGTTGGATTGCCAGTCAGGCTGTCACGGCGGACAGGCTGATGTTGGGATTGTCGCCGACCACGGCCAGAGTTTCCAGGGTCATGTAGCGACGCTGTAGGGCCCACTCGTCGTTCTGTTCGAGCAGGAGAGCCCCCACCAGGCGATAGATGGCCGCCTCGTTGGGGAAGATACCGACCACGTCGGTGCGGCGCTTGATTTCGCCGTTGAGCCGCTCCAGGGGATTGGTGCTGTGGATCTTGGCGCGATGTTCCTTGGGGAAGCCCATGTGGGCGAGGACATCGTTCTCGGCGTCATCCATCAGCTTGGCAATTTTTGGGAAGCGGTCGCGCAACTGATCTGTCACGGCCCGCCACTGGTCCTGGGCTGCCGCCTCGGTTTCCTGGGCAAAGATGGTGGCGATCAGGGCGGACACCATGCGGCGCTGACCGGCCGGGGCATGGACCAGGACATTGCGCATGAAATGCACCCGGCAGCGCTGCCAGGTGGCGGAGATGACCTTGCGCACCGCCGCCTTCAAGCCCTCGTGGGCATCCGAGATGACGAGCTTCACGCCGCGCAGGCCGCGGCGGGTGAGGCTCCTGAGGAAGTCGGTCCAGAAGGGTTCGGCTTCGGAGGCCCCCACCTGCATGCCAAGCACTTCGCGCCGGCCATCGGTGTTGGCGCCGATGGCGATTATGGCGGCGACGGAGACGATCCTCCCCGCCTGGCGCACCTTGAGGTCGGTGGCGTCGATCCACAGGTAGGGCCAGTCGCCCTCGATGGGCCGTTGCAGGAAGGTCTGCACCCGCTCGTCGATTTCGGCGCACAGCCGGGACACCTGGCTCTTGGAGATGCCGCTCATCCCCATGGCCTGCACCAGGTCATCCACCGAGCGTGTGGAGATCCCCTGCACGTAGGCTTCCTGGATAACGGCCGCCAGGGCCTTCTCGGCGGTGCGCCGGGGCTCCAGGAAAGGCGGGAAATAGCTGCCGGAACGCAGCTTTGGGATGCGCAGGGCCACGGTGCCGGCGCGGGTTTCCCAGTCCCGCTCCCGGAAGCCGTTGCGGGAGTTGGTGCGGGCCTCGGAACGCTCGCCGTGGCCGGCGCCACAACGGTTGTCCACATCCGCTTCCATCAAGCGCTGGGCCACGAAGCCGATCATCTCGCGCACGAAATCGCCGCCGCCGGCCTTTTCAAGCAGCTCGGAAAGCTGCATCCTGTCTTGGGTCATCGGTTTATTCCTCAGTAAAAGTTGAGTTTCGCAACCCCAACCTTACCGGAGTTCTCCGATGACCTCCCGATCGCGCCCGCCGTGGGGGCCCTGCAGGGCCCCCACGGCAAACCCCAAACCTTCAGCTCTTACACCACTCGGCGGGACACTGCCGGCTTGGGCGCACCCGGTGGGAGAAGTTGCTCATCGGCCATTGTTGCGATTGGCGGGTTGTCGGATCTGGATGTCCGCAAATAGCAGCCATGTTCCCCCTATGGAAACTCACCGTACAAGAACGCGACTCTTGCTCTGACAGGCGAATCGAGCTTGGCGGCGCATGCCTGGTGCCCGCGTGTGGGCCACCGCTTTGGGACAGGGTCGACGCGCCGTTCGGTCAGAACGATCCGATTGGTGAGCGGACGCCCGAATACGAATTCGGTCAACGCGTCTCCTGGTAGCCGCTCGTCTAGACCCCCGGCGGGAGGGAAACCCCACAGTCGCCAAGACCCATAGACTGTGGGGGCAAGCTTCGACTGCTGATTACTGGTCCCGGAATGACTCCTGCCGTTGGATTTCTCATCGTTCGCCCCTGATCGATGACAACCGAAATCCTTCTAATTTCCCACCCTTGCCGAACACAACGCCGACCGCGTTACCGATTAGCGTAGATCAATTCCACCCGGCGCATCTTCTGGCGGCAATCCGTTGTCCTGCAGGCCGCCATTGACCCCGCTCGCCCGACGCTATAGCGACGCAGCGGATGAATCTGTTTCTTGGGAACGCCGTAGGTGCGAAGGAGCTTGACGACGGCTTCGATACGCTGGTCCGCTATCGCCAGATTATACGAGTCACTGCCCAGGTCGTCCGTGTAACCTGCCAAGGTGACCACCTGCGCCGGATTCTCCTTCAACCGTGCTGCATGAATCCGCAGCTTGTCCTGCCCCGCAGGATCGATACGCGTTGCGCCCTTGGCGAAGTAGATGCTGTTAGCTTCCTCCAGCGCTACAGAATCCGTGTTCTTGGTTGAGGGCATATCCAATGGTGTGTCTGGGGCTGACGTAGAATCAAGCGACTGTTGCGGCATCGGTTCTGAAGGTGAGATGGCCAAGGTACTACATCCGAAGAGCATTACGCCGTAGAGCAGCGGTGTCAGGCTGGAGAGCCTGAACATGACCTGACCAAGCTTCATTTCGAATCCCGCAGCATGTCGGCCAGCGGTATGCTGGCGAAAGCGTCGTCTCCTCCGGGCAGATGTCGTATCAACTCAAATAGATTGATATACAATGTTTGTAGGGCGACTTCCGGCATAGCGGCGAGCGCTTCGGGAAGGACGCCTGCAGCGGACCCCGGTAGCGCTGCGATGGCCTTCACACCGTCGGGCGCGATCTGAAGACCGACCCGGCGCTGATCCTCCTGCTTTCGCGTCTTGATGAGGCATCTGCGAGTAACCAGTTTTTCAACGAGTTGACTACAGGTGGACTGGTGTATACCTAAGCGTGCAGCGAGATCTGTCACGCCAAGCCCAGGGCAGCGCTGCACCTCCTGCAGGATCCACATCTGCGAACCGGGAAGTCCGCAGCGCTCTTCCACTTCACGGAAATACTGGCGCATCGTGCCGTAGATCACTCGGAACTGTTGTAGAACTGCCAAGGGGAACTGTGGTGTGGCGGCCGTCAAAGGAAGCGTCATTGGGCGTTAGCCATTGCTCTAATCGAGAAAGTTTATTATATTGCCTATCAATGTAGTATCGATAGATTTTTCGTACAAGCACCTTTGGCGATGAGCTTGCGCCGAGGCCGCTGGTCACGTTTTTGCGCCACGCCGAGAACCGGTAAGGGTTCGCCACTCGATGTTCAATTCGATCCAGATTTTCGGCATGGCACTTCTCGGCGGTCTGGTTGCAGGCGAGGTCGCACGTCGAGCGCTGTCCCTGCCACGAACAACTGGCTATGTCGTCTTCGGACTGCTGGTCGGCCAAAGTGGTTTGGGGTGGATTGCCCCGTATCATATCGAGACCAACCAGCTTTTCATTGATCTGGCACTCGGCCTGATCCTGTTTGAATTGGGCTACCAAGTGCCGCCGGTGGTCGCCAGCGAAGGATGGAGTCGACTGCACGCGGGAGTGACGATTGCGCTGACCACCGGATCGAGCATCACGGCGCTGCTTCTGGCTCTGGAGTTTTCCGCCAGCGCCGCGGTCTTTGCGGCAGCCCTGTGTCTGGCAACTTCTCCAGCGATCACGATTGCGACCTGCAGCGACGTAGGGGCTAGGGGAGACAAGACGGGACTGCTGTTCACGATGGTGTCGATCAATGGGTGTGTCGCCTTTGTTGGCTCCGCCTGGTCAATGCCGTTTCTGGTTGGGGATGGGGCGATTCGCAGCCTCGCCGGCGCCTGGGAGGCGACGCAGGAAGTCGGAGTGGCCGTAGTGCTCGCTGGTGCCGGCACCGCACTCGTCCTGGCCGGCGCTCAACTCCTGGGACGGCGTCCGGAACACCAGCACCTGTTGATTCTGGGAACCATCGTACTCGGTGTTGGAACCGCGATCTACCTTGACATTTCGGTGTTGCTGCCCATGCTGCTCTTCGGCTACCTGACGCGAACTCTGGATCGGAACAAGCAGGTCGCTGCCATTCGGATTGCCAGTGATGCCCGGATTTTTCTCGTCGCCACGTTCGTTCTGGCCGGTGCCGCGCTTGACATTGGCGTCGTCATCGAGTACTGGCCGGAAGCCATCCTGGTGATGATCGCGCGCTTCGCCGGGCAAGTCACAGGCGTTCTCTGGAATCGGAAGCGCCTTTGCTTGAGCACCGAATCGTCCATCTATCTGTCTATTGGCTTACAGCCGATGTCGAGCATCGTACTGGTTCTCCTCGCTAACCTGCAGACGCTGTACGCCGGCCTCGAACCCCGACTGACGGGCACCTTGCTGGCTACCATCCTGTTGATGCAGTTGTTCGGACCCTTGGCGACGCAGACGGCAATCAAGGGCTTCGGTGAGGCAATGGCCTTGCAGTCGGACCGCCCGCCACGCGAAAAGCCAGTGGCTGGTTGATCTTTTCCCGGAGACCCCTCATGAGCAGACGCCCCTTACGTATTGGTCTTTCCGCACGCATCTACCACCCAGTGGTCGGCGCCACGGGTTTGCAGTCGAAATCGCTGCAGTACCTCGAACAATCCGTGGCGCACTGGGTGATGTCCCGCGACGTGATGGTGTTCATGATTCCCGCGGTCAGTGGCGACGCCATGGTTCATCGCAGCAGCATCCGGCTCTCGGACTACCCGGTGTATCTCGACGGCCTCATTCTCCAGGGTGGTGCCGACATTAGCCCACAAAGCTACGGGGAGGAGCCGTCGCACCCCGACTGGGCAGGTGACCGGGTGCGCGATGCCTACGAAATGGAACTCCTCCACGAATTCATGGAAGCCGGCAAGGCGGTGCTCGGCATCTGTCGAGGCGCCCAACTGATCAACGTGACGCTTGGCGGGACTCTCTATCAGGACATTGCCACACAGATCGAAGCGGCGGGCGAGCACGTCCATAGCGATTACGACCAGCACAGCCATGCGGTCGAGTGGGCCGCAAAGTCCGGCTTGGCGAAGCTCTATCCTGGCAACACCGGCGGGCGGGTGGTGTCGATCCATCATCAGGCGATCCGAGCATTGGGTCGGGACCTGCGGGTCGAAGCGCGCAGCACTGCGGACGGCCTGATTGAGGCCATTCGCCTACAAGGCAGGCCGTATGTTCTTGGCCTGCAGTGGCATCCGGAGTTCCATCCCCCCGGTAGCGAAGATCTGTTGGACTGCACGCCAATCCTCGACGAGTTTCTCGCTGCCGCGCGCGGCCGATTCTGGTGAGCGAGACGAACCAATGCTGAACGACATTCTGTCGCCAGTACGTGCCGTCTGGGAAGACTTGCAGGAGCGCCTCTTCTTCCTGCCACCCTTCCCGGATGAACTCGATTCTCTCGCCTTGTTCAGCATGCTGCTGGTCGTCGGTTTGCTGGTCGGCGAGTGGTTGCGCGCCAAACTGGCCTGGCCGAAAGTCATCGGCTATGTCCTGGCAGGAACGTTATTCGGCCCCTCCGTGCTCGGCTGGATCAGCATTGAAGCACTGGCCCAGATACGGCCGATGGCCGATGCAGCACTCGGACTCCTGATGCTCGAGATCGGCCGACGCCTCGATCTGCGTTGGCTCGGTGAAAACCGCGATTTGCTAAGAGCAACGCTTGGCGAGATCACCCTCTCCTTCGCGGCCATTTTCCTCTTCGCCTGGGGGGTGGTTGGGCTGATGCCGGCATGGGCGGCCGCTGCCGCAGCCGTTACCATGGCCTCGGCGCCGGCGGTTGTCCTGCTGACCGTCGAGGAATCGAACGCGCAGGGTCAGGTCACCGAACGGATCATCCTGCACACGGCGCTGAGCGCGGCGGCGTCATTCGTCGTGTTCGCCGTCGTCGTCGGCGTGGTACATGCGCAATACAGCAACGACTGGCTGAATGCCGTGGCCCATCCGCTATGGGTGGTGGTTGGTTCCGTGGTGATCGCCTGGCTGATGGCGCTTCTCGCTCGTCTGGTCGCGGCACTCCTGCCGAAGCGCTCCCTGGCACAGGTCTTCATCCTCGTGGCCACGGCGCTGCTTGCCGTTGGCACCGCACGCATGCTGGCGGTGCCGGTTTTTCTGACGCTTTTCCTGATGGGGGCCATCCTGTCTTTCAGCGATCAGGAAAGGACGCTCAGCTACACCAGCCTGCCGGAAGGACACTGGTTGCTGGCGATCATTCTCTTCGTCGTCGTCGGTGCCTCGCTGCCCTGGCAAGACTTCACATGGCTGATCGGACTGCAGGCAATCGGCCTGTTGATCGTTCGTACGGTGGCCAAGGTGGCTGCCCTGGCATGGGCTGGCGGTGGCCTGGGTTTTGCCAAGCGGGTGCTGGTTGGCATCGGCATTCAGCCGCTGTCGGCAACTGCCGTCTTCATGGCGTATGAAATCGCCGGACTCTACCCGGAAATCGGACGTTCGTCGCTGTCATTGCCGCTGTTTGCGGCCGCCATCATGGAACTCGCCGGCCCTGCCCTCTGCCGTGTCGCCGTGGTGCGCGCCGGCGAGACCGCGGCGACCGACAACAGCAAGGAAGGAGTGGCATGAGCCAGCCAATCGCCGAATTCAAACAGAGCCAGCCACTGACCCTGGGCGTCGAGCTTGAGTTGCAGCTGGTTTCCGTGCGCGATTTTGATTTGACGCGTGGAGCGACGGATCTTCTCGGCAGCATGGACTACGATGGCCGCTTTGGTGAAATCAAGCTTGAAATCACCGAAAGCATGATCGAGGTCAGCACCCTGCCGCGTACACTCGTCGATGGCCTTGCTGCCGATCTGGTCGGACTCCGACAAGCGCTCGTCAGTCAGTGCGCGCGCAACCATATCGCTGTCTGCGGCGGCGGCACGCACCCCTTCCATCGCTGGGCGGAGCGCCGGATTTGTCCAGGTGATCGCTTTGATGAGATCTACCACCGTTATGGCTACCTGGCCAAACAGTTCACGGTCTTTGGCCAGCACATTCACGTCGGTTGCACATCCGGTGACGACGCGATCTGGATGACGCAGGCTCTGGGACCCTATGTGCCGATCTTCATTGCGCTGTCGGCGTCGTCACCGTTCGTCGATGGCGAAGACACACTGTTCCAGTCCGCTCGTCTGAACGCCGTCTCGGCTTTCCCCTTGAGTGGGCAATGCCCGGCCTTGCGTGACTGGGCAGAGTTCATTGAACACTTTTCCTTTCTGCAGGCCTGTGGCATCGCTCGCAGCATCAAGGATCTCTATTGGGATGTTCGTCCGAAGCCCGAATTCGGCACCGTGGAAATCCGCGTTTGCGATACGCCACTAACGGTCGAGCACGCCGCAGCCCTGGCGGCCTTGGCGCAAAGCCTGGTACGCTATCTCTTGCGAACTCGACCCGCACTCGACACCCAACGGCATCTGTATGTTGCCCGCTACAACAAGTTTCAGGCGTGCCGCTATGGTTTCGATGGGCAGATCTCGGATCCGATTGGGCTGCGGCAAGTCCCTCTCCGGCAGATCGCCCGTGAACTGCTCGCGGTGTTAGTCGAGGATGCCCGCGAACTTGGCTGTTCCGCATGGCTGCAACTGCTCGACGCCTCCCTGGTCGGGGAGTTCTCCGACGCCAGTTGGTTGCGCGGGCGTCAGGCCATCCACAGAAACCTGAACGATGTCGTCCGTGAGGCCACAATGCGCTTTCGCAATCAACGGAGCACGCAGCTTCCCGAGGGCCCACGATGAAGCACTGGCTGCCATTGCTGGCGTTGATGGTGTCTTGGGCGTGGCCACTGCATGCGGCAGAGGAGTGTGTCATCGAGTCGGTCCCCAGGAGCACCAAGGATCTCGGCCCATGGATCGACCAGGACAACTGGTTGGCACCTGAAAATCTGCGCATCGGCTTGCAGTCATTCGGCCGCTTCATGCCTTCGCTGAAGATCACGGCGACAGGAACAGCCCAGATGCTCCACCCTGCTTCTCGACAAATCGAGCTCGACAAGCTTAAGGCCCGCGACCCGCTCGATCAGCAGCCGCGCGATATTGGGTTCCTCTTGGCCACGCGCTTGTATGCCGATGGCCTGTTAGTGCTGCGCGACGGCAAGGTGGTGAGCGAGCGTTACTGGAATGGGCTGGTAGCGCAGGACCAACGACTGCTGCTTGGCGGAACCCGAGCACTGCTCTCCCTGATGGGTGCCATGGCTGTCGCCCAGGGCAAGCTCTC
>NZ_JAEUOL010000257.1 GCF_016789985.1 Accumulibacter sp. | reverse complement strand
CATTTCGGTCGCCCAAAAGACGAGAGTAGACCTGATGTCGATAGGGTTTACAAGCTATCGGCATAAGCTCATGAATGTAAACGATTTTCCTTCCTCGGGTATGACCCAAGGGAAGATGTCATCCGAGTGCCGAGGCCCTGGGACCTCACTTATTCGGCGATCCTGCGCACGATTATCAGCAGCGCTACCTTCGCTGCCTATACCAGCGCGCAACAAATAACTGATTTTGGCAGTAATCAGGCAACACTTCATTTGCGGATTTATCAGTATTCAACCACGGTCGGTCTCGGTTATCCGCTGACCACCGAAATAACGAGGTAATCATTCCGTGGCCAACAGCACAACGATTCTCGATTTACTGTTCTCCGCGCAGGCGGGCAAGGAGACAGCGGTCAACGAGCTGGCCGACGCGGCCAGTCCGGCGATGATTTTCGGCCGCCGCGGATCGGTCTGCTCCGGTCTGACCTGGGGCTACTACGGGGGCACCCTGTTGGTGGACGGCGTCCTGAGTGCGATCGTCAACGGCTCTCTGACGCTCTCCGGAAGTGTCACGAACTATATCGAGTCGGATCGATCCGGCACGGTGAGCAGCAACACGACGGGCTACACGGCAGGATCGATCCCTTTGTACACCGTCGTCTGCGGCGCCTCAACCGTGACCAGCTACACCGACGACCGCGCCTGGGTGCAACCCGAGCATCTCACCAGCAAGACGTCGATCACCGTCACCGGCGCCAACGTCACCCTCACCGCCGCCCAGGCCCGCGCCCGCTACCTGTCCATCACTGGCGCCCTCACCGGCAACCGCAACGTCTACGTGCCCAACCACTGGGAAGGCCTCGTTTACTGCAACACCTCAGGCCCCTACACGACCACCCTCAAGACCGCCAGCGGCAGCGGCATCGTCGTCGGACAAGGCAAACGCGCACTCCTCGTCGCCGACGGCACCAACGTCGTGCGCATCACAGCCGACACCTAGACGAGGAAGTGACGTGCCCGAAGTGCCTGCGGCTGCTGGAGGCAAAGAAGATGCCCAACGTGCGACAAAAACAGCTGGAAGCAGTGGACACACAGCGTTAGATCAGTCGTATACGCAATTTAATTACGTGTCACGCAATATTCAGGCGTCGCAAATATCGCGCACATGGATGGCGATTTATCGCGCACCGTTACACCGTTCACCGGCTGGTCATCAAGCCGGCCCGCGCCGGCGGCCTGCTGCCGGCGCTTGCCCTGGCGCAGCGCGCGACCAACGGCGGCCTCGACTGCGTCGTCACCAGCAGTCTCGACAGCGCCTGCGGCCTGCGGGCCGCCGCCCACCTCGCCGCTGCGCTGGACAACCGGCTCGCGCACGGACTGGCAACTTGCCACTGGTTCACCCGCGATACCGGAGCGACGCCGAGCATCGTCGATGCCGAGCTACGGCTGGGCCACTCCACTGGTCTGGGCTTCCTGCCGGATATCGAACGGCTTTTTTCGCCGATCGACGAGTGATACTGCTGATCATCGCCGGTGCCGGTTCGGGCAGGACCAGTGCCCCGGCACACCGGGTCGCGCAGGGCATCGACCCCGATCGTATCCTGCTGCTCACCTTGCCGGGCTCCGGCGACCGATGCATCGGCCAGACAGCAGGCCTCGACTCGACGAAGCACGTGTGCGCGCTGTGGAAGCAAGCGGCCCGGACCAGCGGCGGACTGACCGGCCATTCGCTCAGGCGGCGTTGCGCAACACCTCGACACTCACCGTCTGGCGCAGCACATCGTTGAAATTGCTGCCGATCTTGCCGAGCGACTGGATCTGCAGAAGCAGCTTGTCCTCGACATGCTGCAGTTCCTCGATGCGTTCCTCGAGCGTATCGGTCGCCTGGTGGATGCGTTTGATGCTCTCCAGCCGCCGCTTGAGCTGTATCTGGTGTTCGCGAATCTGGATCTCCATCGGCGCCATGATCGCTTTCAGCCACGATTCGGCGTCGCGGTTGGCACGTTCGAAAGTCTTGCGCACCTGCACCGCCACCTCCTCGAAGAAGCGCTGCGTCACCTGGCTCTTCTCGTGGGTCAACAGCTGGAACATGCTGTTGATGTGGGTCTTGCACCATTGATCGAGGCGATCGATCTCCTTCTCGTAACGCATCAGAGAAAAGCCGATGGGTGCGCCCAGCTTCAGGCCATGTTCCACGGCGAACTTCTTGTAGATTGCCTCCATCATGGTCAGGATTTCCGTCACCTCGCTGTCCGACCTGGCGAGGTTGCCACGCGCGACATCGAAGAAATGCTTCATGGCCGCCGACAAGGTCTTCGAGAAGGTGGCGTTGACCATCGCTTCACGGGTCGTCGTGCTCAACAGGCGGAGGGAATCGAGCCCGAGGTGCGCGAAGAGGTTGTTGGTCAGTTGCGAGAAGACGCTGCGCACCGCGTAGTAGCGCTGCAGGCCGGATTCGAACTCCTCCTTTTCCACCCGCACCTTGCCCATCATGTACTCGACGACGCCCTTGTTCTTGCCGCGCAGTTCGGTCAGTTCGGTCACCTGTTCGCGTAACCCGGCGAGACGCGATTCAAGCAGGCTGCGCGTACGCTGATAGCAATCCGCAAACTCGGTCTCCAGCCCGTCGCGAACGATTTCCTGCTTGGCCGGAATCAGCTCCTCCGAGAGTGCCGCCTCGAGTTCCGACAAGCGGCTGCGCGCGAGCAGTTCGGCATCGCCGTTGATTTTGGCGACCAGTGCCTTCTGTGCCGAGACCGGGAAGATCTGGTTCTCCGGCAGGTCGAGCGTCCATGCGCAGGTATCCACCTGCCGGGTGATCTCGGCATCGATTTCCTCTGCCGACTTGAGCTCGTCCCATAGACTGTCGATCTTGTTGAGGACGATGATGCGGCCCTTTCGGCGTCCGCCCGGGGTCCCGATGTGCTCACGCCAGACGGTCAGGTCGGACTGTGTGACACCGGTGTCGGCCGCCAGAATGAAGAGCACCGCATGCGCGTTGGGCAGCAGGGACAGCGTCAGTTCAGGCTCGGTGCCGATCGCGTTCAAACCGGGCGTGTCGAGAATGACCAGCCCCTGTTCGAGCAGCGGATGGGGAAAATTGATCACCGCATGACGCCAGCGCGGGATTTCGACCGTACCGTCTTCGTCCACCCGAAACACCGCCGTATCGCCGTCGTTCAGGGTAAAACCAAGCGTCTGGGCAACCGCGGGAGCGACCCGGATGACGTCACTGACATGCCGCAGCGCATCCTGCATGGCCTCGGCCGACGTCGTGTCGATCAGCACGGTTTCCCATTCGTCGGGATAGCGCTTGTACTCGCTGATGCTGGCCTTCGACTCGCGGCTCTCGATCGGCAGTAACTCGATCGACGGTGCCTTGGCCTTTTCGAACATCAGTTCGGTCGGGCACATCGTCGTGCGCCCCGCGGTCGAGGGCAGAACGCGGTTGCCGTAGGCAGCAAAGAAGATGGCGTTGATCAACTCCGACTTGCCACGCGAAAACTCGGCGACGAATGCCACCTGCAAGCGATCCTCGCGCAACTTGTCGAGCAATTGAACGATCCGGCGATCGATCTGGGCGTCGGTCAGCTCATTGTCGGACAGCCAGCCGGCAAACTTATCGAGGACCCCGGAGATCCGTGCACGCCATTCGCTGTAGGCGGCAAAGTGTTGAGCGAGCGTCATGTCAGCTTTCCAGGCCAAGATTCGGTATTTTCACTCTATCACAAAGCTCCTTCCAATCAGCAGCCTGGCACAGCGCAGTTCAATTCTGGCAGCGCGGGCAGTAGAAGGTGGAGCGGCCCGCCTGGCGAATCACGCGCACCGTCCCCGCGCAACGCGGACACGCTTCGCCGGCCCGGCCATACACCGCACAACCGAGCTGGAAGCACCCAGCACCGCCATCACTGTGCACGTAGTCGCGCACAGTGCTTCCCCCGGCTGCGATCGACGTCCGCAGGGTGGAACGAATGGCTTCGGCGAGCCCGCGGTAACGCTCGCGACTGATCCGATCTGCCGCCCGCCTGGGCGAGATCCCAGCCTGATGCAGGCTCTCGACTGCGTAGATGTTGCCAATACCCACCACCAGATGGCTATCCATCAGCAAGGGTTTGATCGGGCCATGGCGGCGGCGCGTCGCGGCGTACAACCAGTCGCCATCGAAGCCGTCCGACAGCGGCTCGATGCCGAGCGCGAACAGCGCGGGATGAGTCTCGACCGCGGCACCTTCGTGCCAGAGCAGTGCGCCGAAACGGCGCGGGTCGCGCAGGCGGAGAACCGTCCCGGTGAACAGCAGGTCGACATGGTCATGCGGTTTGGCGGGCGTGTCCGGTGGCACCAGGCGCAGGCTGCCGGACATGCCCAGATGAAGGATCAGCCAGCCACCCCCAGCGCGGCTCTGGCAATCGAAGAGAAGATACTTGCCACGCCGCAGGATGGCGTCCACCCGCAGGCCGGCGAGGCGCGAACCCAGTCCGGCGGGGATCTCTTGACGCAGTTTCGGGGTGCGCACGACAGCACCGACGATGCACTCGCCGGACAGATGGGGGAGTAGTCCCTGACGGCTCACTTCGACTTCGGGAAGTTCTGGCATTGCTGCTACCGCGAAAAGTCCATAACATGCGCGAACGGATTATGACGCAAACCACCCGTCAGTTCGCGCAACTGTTCGCCGCCGGCAAGGAAACCATGAAACCGATCAAGAATATTCTCCTCTGCGCCCCGCTGGTGCTCGCCTTCGGCGTACCGGTGCTGGCTGCCGACGAGACAGCCGCCGCCAAGCAACCGACGTCGACGCGTGCCGCACGCAAGGCCGCGCCGTTCGCGCCGGTGCCCGATGACAGCCAGAACCCGGAACTGAGCGGACAGGTGGTGTATCAGGTGTTGCTCGCCGAAGTGGCGCTGCAGCGCGGCAAGAAGGAGTTCGCCAGCCAGGCCTACGCCGACCTCGCGCAGCGCACGCGCGACCCGGCGATCATCGAGCGCGCCGTCGAAATCGCCGGTCACGTACGTCGGGTCGACCTGGTGCTGCAACTCGCCCGGCTCTGGGTCGAGGTGCAGCCCGATTCGAAGCGCGCCCAGCAGGTGCTGATCGGCGTGCTGGTCATGTCCAATCAACTCGATGGCCTGGCGCCACAGTTGATCAGCATGCTGCAGGCGGACAAGGAAGCCCTGCCGGCCAATCTTCTGGCACTCAACCGCATGTTCGCGCGCAACCCCGACCGCCAGGCCGTTCTGCAACTGGTCAGCAAGGTCTGTGCGCCCTTTATCGGCCTCGCCGAAGCGCACTACGCGGTCGCCGTGGCGGCCAGCGGGGCGGGCGAACAGGCAAGAGCACTGGCGGAACCG
>NZ_JAEUOL010000256.1 GCF_016789985.1 Accumulibacter sp. | reverse complement strand
CTGTACGCCAGATACTGGATCTTCGAATCGAGCGCCAGGCGAATCTCCTTGCCGTCCTGCGGCTGCTTGATCGAGCCGACGTCCTCGACGATCTGGCCACGACGATCCTTGATGACGCTGCGGCTGCCGGGTTGTCCGAGCAGTTGCCCGTGAAACGCCAGCTCCACACCTTCAAGTCCCCTGTCGTCGACGCCGGTGAAGCCGACCATGTGCGCCGTCATCTCGCCGGTCGGATAGAAGCGGCGATACTCCTTGTCCTGGCCAATGCCCGGCAACTTGAGTGCGGCAATCCGGTCGGCCACCGCCGGCGGTATCTGGCGGCGAAGAAAGACGAAGGTCTTCTCGGTGCTCAGCTTCTGCGTCAACTGGCGGGCGTCCATCTCGAGCAGGGATGCCAGCTGAACGGTCTGTTCGGGGGTGAGCTTGGTTACCTGCGGAACCGCCCAGACCGACTTCATCGGCGTCGAGATGGCCAGTACATCGCCGTGCCGATCGGCGATCTTGCCGCGCGAAGCACTGATTTCGATATCGCGCCGGTAGCGTGACTCGCCCTTCTCCTGCAGGAAGTCGTTGTTGAGAACCTGCAGATAGAACGCACGGCCGATCAGCATGCCAAACGAGCCAAGGATCAGCAGACCCATGAGCCGCGAGCGCCAGGTGGGCAGGCGCATCTGCAGCAGCGGGCTTTCGGCGAACTTGTGCGCCACTTTTCCCTTGAAACGCATCATCGCGATGCTCCTCCAGTCGACGTCGAGGTGATCACCTGGCCGGTTTCCGGCGTGTTCATCTTGAGCTTCTCACGGGCAATCTTCTCGATCCGCGGCGCCGCTCCCCAGGTCGACAGTTCCAGTTGCAATTGGCCGAACTCGACCTCAAGTTGCCGCGCATGCTCCTGCTCTGCTTCAAGCGCCTGGAAGATCTTGCGCGCCTTGTGCTGTGCCGTGACCACACCGAGGCTGCAGAACACCAGGGCAAGCAGCAGGATGACGTTCAGACGAACCATCTCAGGCAGCCTCGCGCGTCAGTTTTTCCGCTACCCGCATCACGGCGCTGCGCGCCCGCGGATTGGCCGCCACTTCGGCGGTGCTCGCCCGGCGCGGCTTACCGACCAGACGAAGCTTCGGCTGGGGCAGTTCGTCTGTGCGCAGCGGGAGTCGCCTGGGGGCATGATCAGGCTCGGCCTCGTCGCGCAGGAAGCGCTTCACGATGCGGTCCTCGAGCGAGTGAAAGCTGATCACCACCAGGCGCCCGCCCTGTTTGAGGGCGGCCATTGCTTGCGGCAACACTAGCGCGAGTTGTTCGAGCTCTTGATTGATATGAATCCGTAGAGCTTGAAAGGTACGCGTCGCCGCATCCTGGCCGGGCTCACGGGTCCGCACGGTCGCGCGTACAAGCGCGGCGAGCTCCCCCGTGGTTGCAAGCGGCCGTTCTCCCCGAGCAGCCACAATCTTCTTTGCAATCTGGAAAGCAAACCGTTCTTCACCATAGTTCCTTATGACCTCCGTGATCTCCTGCGCGCTGGCCCGCAGGAGCCACTGTGCCGCCGTTTCGCCTTGCGTTGTATCCATCCGCATATCGAGCGGGGCGTCGTGACGAAAGCTGAAGCCCCGCTGACCGTCATCGAGCTGCGGCGAAGAAACACCAATATCGAGCAGAATTCCGTCCACCCCGTCCCCGACGGAAAAACCCGCCCGCTGCAGGGCACACGCCAGATCTCCGAAGGATTGATGCATGACGAGCAGCCTCTGATCCCCTATGGCACAGCCTACGGCCACCGCCTGCGGATCACGATCGAGCGCCAGCAGACGACCCTTGGGACCAAGTCGTTCGAGAATGGCCAGAGAGTGACCACCGCGACCGAAAGTGCCGTCGATATAAATTCCAGCGGGCTTGATTTCCAGCGCATCGACCGCCTCCCGCAACAGGACGGTCTGATGCTGCGACAGCACGCTCACAGAGCCAGATCTTCGAGACCGGGTGGCAGGCACTGGTCGCCAAGGGCGAAGACAGCCTCCTGCTGTTGCTGCCAGCCGACGTCAGACCAGATCTCGAAGTGACTTCCCTGACCGACCAGCCAGACCTGCTTGTCGAGTTGTGCAAACTGGCGCAATTCAGGCGCGATCAACAGACGACCGGTTGCATCCATTTCCTCATCACGTGCATGACCGACCAGCAGGCGCTTGATCATGGCCGAATGCGGGTTGAAGCTCGAAGCGGCCAACACCCGGTCGCGAATCGGTTCCCAGGCCGGCTCGGGATACAGCAGAAGGCAACGATGCGGATGAGCGGTCAACACCAGCCGGCCGTTGGCGGCGGAAGCGAGCGCCTCCCGGTGGCGCGCCGGGATGGCGAGCCTGCCTTTGGCATCAAGACTTAACGCAGCCGCACCCTGAAACATCCGACCAGCTCTTCCCTTGCTTTGCAAACGCCGAGAGGGCAAACTTCCCACTTTGTACCACTTGTTACCACTTTAAGCGAAAGATTCGGCTAAAGCAAGGGGTATACCACTACATTTCTCAATGGCGACAAGGACTTATGGGCCACTCCTGCAGCAGGACAAGAAATCAATTCTTTCTGGCAAAACAATAAACAACTCACCTTAGTTAAAGTATTTTGTAAGGAATCGTCGCTAAGCGCAAGCGACAGATGCTGGATCGCCGTCAGGCGAGCAGGATTCACGCCACCAAGCTCAAGGCTGCAGGGGAGAGAAATCCCGGTTAGGCCTCAGGAGAGGTACTTATGCTGTCGTTGAACTAAAGCACTTCGCGCTGGTGTAGGCACCCCACCGCCGTCCACTGCTCCTTCTCTTCTCGCTGTCGCCCCCTGGATTCGCTTTCGTCCTCACCCTGACGGGTCCGCGGCTTGCTTCCCACGCCGCCTGCAAATCCTCGATCCTCCTCGCTGCGGGGGACGTCCCCGCAGCCATCGAGGAGAGAGTCATGAGTGAGCTACGTGAACGCATGAGCAACGCCATGTGCCTGCGGGGAATGGCGGCACGGACGCAGGAAACCTATCTCGGCGCGGTGACGGAACTGGCGATGTTCTACCATCGATCGCCAGCCGAGCTGCGCGTCGAGGAAGTCCCGGCCTACCTGCTGCACCTGATTCGTGACCGCAAGCTGGCCTACGCCAGTGTCAACCAGGCATCGTGTGCGTTGCGCTTCCTCTACCGGCGGGTGCTCGGTCGCCCGGAAGCCGGTTTCGACATCCCGATGGCGAAGGTGCCCAAGCGCCTGCCGCAGATCCTGTCGCGCGAAGAGGTCGCAAGCCTGATCGACGCGGCACGAACCCTGCGCGGACGCACGCTGTTGATTACCACCTACGCCGCCGGCTTGCGGGTATCCGAGTTCTGCGACCTGCAGGTGGGAGACATCGAAAGCGCCGCCGATCGCCTGTGCCTCAAGGTGCGCCAGGGCAAGGGCGGCAAGGATCGCTACAGGCTGCTGTCGCCGCGTCTGTTCGCCACCCTGCGGACCTACTGGCGTGACACCCGGCCGCAGCGATGGCTGTTCCCGAACCGGGCCGGCACGGGTCCCATCGAGATCCAGACCGCGCAGCGGATCTACTACGCGGCGCGCAACGCCGCCGGCATCGCCCCTGAAGGCGGCATCCACGGTCGGCGCCACGCCTTCGCCACGCACCTGCTCGAAGCCGGTGTCGATCTCTACAGCATCGGCCGACTCCTCGGCCACGGTCATCTGTCGACGACCTCGCGCCACCTGCATCTGGCGCGCTCGAAGCTGACCGGCAACCCCTCGCCCCTGGAGGTGCTCGCCCCGCTCGGTTGAGTTCTCGCCAGTGACCCTGGCTGAGGTCTTCCGCCGGCATGGGCCGGCGTACCTCGCCAACCAGGTTCTGTCGTCGGCCAAGGCCAAGGTCTGGCGGGCGATCGTCGCCTGTCGGACCGCTGTGCTTGGCGGCCACGTCGAGACCTGTGATTGCTGCGGGGTGACGCGCCACGTGTATCACTCGTGCCGCAACCGGCACTGCCCGCAGTGCCAGACCCGGGCCAAGGAGGACTGGCTGGCGAAACGGCGCCAGGAGCTGTTGCCGGTGCCGTATTTTCATCTGGTGTTCACCCTGCCGCATGCGCTGCACGCGCTGGTCGGACAACGTCCGCGGGTGATCTACGAGATGCTCTTCGGCGCGGCGGCGGCCACGCTCACCGAATTCGGTGCCAACCCGCGCTGGCTGGGAGGAAAGCTGGCGTTCTCGCTGATCCTGCACACCTGGAAGCAGGATCTCGCGCGGCATGTGCAGGTGCACGCCCTCGTCGCCGGTGGAGCGTTGACGCCCGAGGGCGAATGGCGGTCGCCGAAGCGCGGCTTCCTGTTTCCGGTCCGGGCGCTGTCACCGGTCTTCCGCGGCAAGTTCATCGCGGCTCTGAGCGAGGCCCGAGGCCCGGGCCAGCGCTTGGCGGAATCGCTGGCCGACGAGAAGCTCTGGCTGGCTCTGCGTCAGCAGCTCTACGCGCACGACTGGGTGGTCTACGCGAAGCAGCCGCTCGGCGGGCCAGAGCAGGTCGTCGAATACCTCGGTCGTTACACCCTTCGCGTGGCGATCTCGAACGAGCGTCTCGTCGCCATGGACGAGACGACGGTCCGTTTTCGCGTGCGCGCGACGCCGGGCAAACGCGTGCTCCAGCTGCCGGCGGCGGAGTTCATCGAGCGCTTCCTGCGGCACGTGCTGCCGAGCGGCTTCAAGCGGATTCGGCACTACGGCCTGCTGGCGCCGGCGGCGAAGGCGACGAAGCTGGCGCTGGCGCGGCAGGCCTTGTCGGTACCGGCACCTGATGCGGTGATCACAGCGACGGTGGAGGACTTCCTGCAGCGCGTCGGCCGAGCGGAGTGGGCGCGCTGTCCCCACTGCGGCGCGGGACGGTTCGTCCCGACGGCGGTGATGCCGCCGCTGCACCTGGCGACGCCGCCGGGCACCTCGGTTCGTGGCCCGCCATGAAAACGGCTGGTGTTTGGCAAGGGGCTCCCTATGGGCGATGGCAGTTCCGCCTGCCAGGGGGTGGCGCGTCGCCGGCTCGCCGAAGGCTCCATTTCCGCGCCGCTCGCCGTCGGTGGGAGTGTCTGGTTCGCTCCAGTCACCTGCTCGCGAGCGGCGGGACGCCCCCCGTCTGCCTCTGGCCCAGCCGTCTGGGTCTTGCCCGTGACTTGACCGGTGGCACGGGACGCTTACAATCCCCATAAGTACCGCCGTCGAGGCGCTTCGGTCCAATGAGGTTTATCTGCCGCGGATGCAACAACGGTAAGGCCGAACGCTTTCGGCGCGGCAGATAAACGCTATTCGTTTTGGTGTCAGGAGATTCGATCCGATGAGCAGGGAACGGTTAATACGGGTCTATCGCGGATGTCAGCTGGTCGCCGTGAAGAAGGCTGATGGTTTTGCTGGTGCTGCCTGGTCTTGGAAGGGCTCCGGATCATTGGCACGCGTGAACGGATCATCGATTGACGATGTGATAGATAAGCTTCGACGTGCACTCGATACGCCAGAGAATCTTGAGCGAATTCGGCTTACAATTGTGCGGAAGCATCAAGAATTCCTTTCAGCCCGCGGGATTGACGCGGATCAAATTTCCGTCAGGCGAGCCGGTCTTTCCACGCAGCGAACCAATCGCCAACCCTCTTGTTGGGGCTGCAAGGCTACCCTCGACAGTACCTCCGATTTTGAATGTACCGGTTGTGGATGGATAATCTGCACAGGGTGTGGGGCTTGCGGTCACGGACATCCAACTTTTGGTGAGAGGTATCTCGGTTCCGCACGGGCACCCGGGTACGCTGACTTGGCCGTCCATAAATTTGCGACCCGTGACGCCGCCGAGGACTTTGCATCTCGTGAGCCGAACTCGCGTCTTGAGCGCGCTGCCGGTGGTGCCGGCTGGACGGTGACACTGCGATCGGAGCCGCGGTGACGCCTCTCAAGAAACACCCCAAGTAATTGATTAGTAATGGTTCGTTCGCACTGTTTCTGGAATGGTGATGAGTTTTAGGCCGAGTTTTTCGGCGCGCTGGGAGAGTTGTCGGACGACTCTTTCGCGGTAGCGTTCCTCGAAGTAGTCCTGGCCTTGGTCGGGATATTCCTCGCCCTTGGTCAGCCGGGTGGAG
>NZ_JAEUOL010000244.1 GCF_016789985.1 Accumulibacter sp. | reverse complement strand
GATCCGATCAGCGACATGCTGACCCGCATCCGAAATGCCCAGATGGCAAGCAAGGCTTCTGTCGCCATGCCGTCTTCGAAGGTCAAAATCGCCATCGCCCAGGTGTTGAAGGACGAAGGTTACGTCGAGGATTATGCGGTCAGCCCGAATAACGGCAAGCCGGTTCTCGAAATCGTTCTGAAGTACTATGCGGGCCGGCCGGTCATTGAGCGGATCGATCGTGTTTCGCGTCCGGGCCTCCGCATCTACCGGGGGGTCGGTGATATCCCGCTGGTCATGAATGGGCTTGGGGTGGCCATCGTGTCGACTCCCAGGGGTGTTATGACCGACCGCAAAGCCCGCGCCAGCCACGTCGGTGGCGAAGTGCTCTGCTTCGTCGCCTAAGAGGTAGCCATGTCCCGCGTTGCAAAGAAACCAATCGTTCTGCCGCAAGGTGTTTCGGTCGCCATCTCGGCCGAGCGGATTTCGGTCAAGGGGCCACTTGGCGTCCTTGAGTTTGCCTCCCACCCGGCGGTGAGCGTTGCGGAAGAGGGCGGCAGCCTGTTGTGCATACCGGTCGCAGGAGTGGCCGAGAGTGACGCCCTGTCGGGAACGATGCGCGCGGTCGTCGCCAACATGGTCAGCGGCGTAAGCACTGGCTTCGAGCGCAAGCTCAGTCTGGTTGGGGTCGGTTATCGTGCGCAGGCGCAGGGTGACACGCTCAACCTGACGCTCGGCTTCTCGCATCCGGTGGCCTACAGGCTGCCGCCGGGAATCACCGCCGCGACGCCGACACAAACCGAGATCGTGATCAAGGGAGTTGACCGTCAGCTCGTTGGCCAGGTCGCGGCAGAGGTTCGAGCCTATCGCAAACCCGAACCCTATAAGGGAAAGGGTGTCCGGTATGCCGACGAGGTCGTCGTGATCAAGGAAACGAAGAAGAAAAAGTAAGGGTGCTCAGATGATTGACAAGAAACAGGCGCGTTTGCGCAGGGCCCGCAAGACCCGGGCCAAGATTGCCGAACTGAAAACAGTGCGCTTGTCGGTGCACCGCAGCAACTGCCACATCTACGCTCAGGTGATTTCGCCCTGTGGCTCCAGAGTGTTGGCCGCTGCTTCGTCGCTCGAGCCGGAGGTGCGCAAGATGCTGCCGAACGGGGGCGATGTCAGTGCCGCCAAAACGATTGGCCTGTTGATCGCCGAGCGCGCCCGCAAGGCGGGGATCGAGCAGGTTTCGTTTGATCGTGCCGGCTTTCGCTACCACGGGCGGATCAAGGCTCTGGCGGATGCGGCGCGTGAAGCCGGTCTCAAGTTCTGAACGCTGAGCAGGGAATTGGAGTAAACAATGGCTAAACCGCAAAGCAGAAAACCACAGCAAGCTGACAAGCCGGACGACGGCATGCGCGAGAAGATGATTTCGATCAACCGGGTGACCAAAGTGGTCAAGGGTGGTCGGATTCTCGGTTTCGCGGCGCTGACCGTCGTCGGGGACGGGGACGGGCGTGTCGGCATGGGCAAGGGCAAGTCGCGTGAAGTGCCGGTGGCCGTGCAGAAGGCGATGGAAGAAGCGCGCCGCAGCCTGATCAAGGTGAGTCTCAGGAACGGTACCCTGCAGCATACCGTTGTCGGGCACCACGGCGCTTCACGGGTGATGATGCAGCCGGCTCCGGAGGGAACCGGCATTATCGCGGGTGGCGCGATGCGGGCGGTTTTCGACGTCATTGGAATGACCAACGTGGTCGCCAAGGCGCATGGCTCGACCAACCCGTACAACATTGTGCGCGCGACGATCAACGGCCTGCGTGCAATGACCACGCCTGCCGAAGTGGCAGCCAAGCGTGGAAAATCCATCGCCGAGATCATGGGGTAAGGAAGAGATGGCTGAAAAGACAGTGAAAGTGACGCTGGTCAGGAGCCTGATCGGAACCAAGGCATCGCACCGGGCGACCGTCCGCGGCTTGGGGCTCCGTCGCCTGAACAGCAGTTCGGTCCTCGAGGATACGCCTGCGGTTCGCGGAATGATCAACAAGGTGTCCTACCTCCTGAAGTGTGAGGGTCAAGATGGAATTGAATGACGTGCAAGGTGCCGAAGGTGCACGGCCGGCCAGGAAGCGGGTCGGGCGTGGCATTGGCTCGGGTTTCGGCAAGACCTGCGGGCGTGGCCACAAGGGTCAGAAGTCGCGCGCCGGTGGGTTTCACAAGGTGGGTTTCGAGGGCGGACAGATGCCGCTGCAGCGGCGCCTGCCGAAGCGTGGTTTCAAGTCGATGACTCGCGAGCGGAACTTCGAGGTGCGCCTGTCGGAGATCGCGCGACTTCCCGTTGACGAGATCGACCTGGCAACCCTGATTCAGGCGAATCTCGTGTCACAGCATGCCCTGTCGGCAAAGGTGGTGCTCTCGGGCGGGATCGAGCGCAAGGTGGTCCTGCGCGGGATTGGTGCAACGGCCGGCGCGCGCGCCGCAATCGAAGCCGCCGGCGGCAGCGTTGCGGAATAGCGGCAGGCAAGGGTGAGCTTACTTGGCAACTAGTTCGAACACGGTCAGCAAGGGCGGCAAGTTCGGCGATCTGAAGCGCCGGCTCTGGTTCCTGCTCGGCGCGCTGGTGGTGTACCGGATCGGCGCGCATATACCTGTGCCGGGAATCGATGCCCGTGTGCTGAGCGAGTTGTTCAACCAGCAGCAGGGCGGCATCCTCGGCATGTTCAACATGTTTTCCGGTGGCGCGCTCTCGCGCTTCACCATTTTCGCTCTGGGGATCATGCCGTACATCTCGGCATCGATCATCATGCAGTTGATGACTCATGCCAGCCCTCAGCTCGAGGGTCTGAAAAAAGAGGGCGAGGCGGGACGCCGCAAGATTACCCAGTACACCCGCTACGGTACGGTGTTCCTGGCACTCTTTCAAGGTATCGGCATCGCGGTGGCGGTGGAGTCGCAACCGGGACTGGTGCTCGAACCCGGAATGATGTTCCGCCTGGTGACGGTCACCACCCTGGTGACCGGAACGATGTTCCTGATGTGGCTGGGTGAACAGGTGACCGAGCGTGGCTTGGGTAACGGCATCTCGATCATCATCTTTGCCGGTATTGCGGCGGGTTTGCCCAATGCGATCGGTGGTCTCCTCGAACTGGTTCGCACCGGTGCGATGCATCCGCTGACGGCGATCGTGATCAGCGTCCTGGTGGTTTTGGTGACTGCCTTTGTGGTTTTTGTCGAACGAGGTCAGCGCAAGATCCTGGTTAACTATGCCAAACGGCAGGTGGGCAACAAGATCTATGGTGGCCAGAGTTCGCACCTGCCGCTCAAACTGAACATGGCGGGCGTCATTCCGCCGATTTTTGCCTCGTCGATCATTCTTTTTCCCGGGACGGTTGCGGGCTGGTTTGGCTCGGGAGAGTCGATGCGCTGGCTGAAGGACATTGCCGGTGCCTTGTCTCCAGGGCAACCGATTTATGTGATGCTCTATGCAGCAGCGATCATTTTCTTCTGTTTCTTCTACACGGCGCTGGTTTTCAACTCCAAGGAAACGGCAGATAACCTGAAGCGGAGCGGTGCGTTCGTACCCGGCATTCGGCCGGGTGATCAGACGGCGCGTTACATTGACAAGATCCTGATGCGCCTGACTCTGGTGGGTGCCGGCTACATCACCGTCGTGTGTCTGCTGCCGGAGTTTCTGATCCTGAAATGGAACGTGCCCTTTTACTTCGGTGGCACTTCGCTGTTGATCATCGTCGTTGTGACGATGGATTTCATGACTCAGGTCCAGGCCTATGCCATGTCCCACCAGTACGAGAGC
>NZ_JAEUOL010000219.1 GCF_016789985.1 Accumulibacter sp. | reverse complement strand
TTCCCCAGGCGTTCTTCCCGCTTGCGCGAGTTCGACGATCTGCTGCCGGAATTCCGCCGGGTACGGTGGTCTTGTCTTGGGCATCGTGGACTCCTTCCTTCACAAGGGTAACGTGTCCACGAAAAGGGGCCAACTTCAGTTTGCTGAGCGGGGTAACCCGGGATGAGGTTGCCCGGAGTGCTGCCCTCGCGGGCAATCGCGGCTTTGTTCGCCGCCGTCCTTCGTCGGCTCGCCACCGCTTGGTCAGGCCGAGCCATCGCTCGCAGTTGGCCCTGAACCGACGACCGCTCGCCTTACGACGAGAACAACCTGGGCGTACAGCCGTCAAGGGCCAAGCCCCCACCCAACACAGGCAAGGGGTAACCCGCGATCGCTGTCTCAACATCAGCGAGTCTTGCGTGCAGGCAAAAAAAGCGCGGCTACTTGGAGCCGCGCTAAATCCACACCAAAGGAGGAGGGTGGAGGAGACAAGGGTTGTAGCTTGGAAGAACCTCGCTGCAAGTCGTTACGTTGGGAGCATTATGACTCCTCCTACGTCGAAGGTCAAGTATTTTTTGTGCATCGCGCCATTTTTCTTGGTGGGCGTGCGCCATAAGACAGATGAAAGATCAAATCATACTAATATTCGGCATATTGGGTACATATTTTGGACTATATTGCACAATATGTAATGTTTGATTTCGGCAGTGAGAAACGTCTGACAGTTCATGATGCTGCGACGCAGCACCGGGATTTGCGTTGTTTTACGCACTTCGGGCTACAATTGCTGTGCAAGACGCGAGACCGCTTCACGTTGGGCGAACCCTCAGGTACGGTCGATCACGGAGCCGGGGCGTGGACTTGGCAGGGGGCTCTGCCGCCCAGCCCTGTGTAGGTGGTCCGAGTTTGACTGCTTAGGCTGACGGCTGCTCGATGCTGTTCTGGAGAATGGAAGACGCATATGGAATGCAAGGTGAAGTGGACTGGAGCAGGGATGTCCTTTCTTGCCGAGACGGGCAGCAATCATGTCGTCGTGATGGATGGGGCTCCGGAGGCCGGTGGGCGCAATCTGGCGCCACGACCGATGGAATTGTTGCTGGCTGGAACCGGCGGCTGTACCGCTTATGATGTGGTTCTGATTCTGAAGAAAGGGCGTCAGGCGGTCACGGGCTGCGAAGTGAGCCTGAAGGCAGAACGTGCCGAGGAGGAGCCCAGAATCTTCACCCGCATTCATTTCCATTTTCGGGTGATCGGCAAACAGCTCAAGCCGGACACGGTGGCGCGGGCGATCGAGTTGTCCAAGGAAAAGTACTGCTCGGCCTCGATCATGCTGGGCAAGACCGCAGCCATTTCGCACGATTTCGAGATCGTCGAAGCCTAGATATAGTAGGCGGCGCGTGTCATGGTTCGTGCCGCAATCCGCATCGCGAAGATCGCTGCTGCTGGCAGTTGGCGAGCGCCAAGCAGGGCTGCGGTTTCGGCATGCGCGATCTCGTCGAGCCGCATTTGCGCGACGATCGCACGTGAACGAGCGTCCTGCGTCGGCAGTTCGTTGAGGTGGTGATCAAGATGGGCTTCGACCTGTCTCTCGGTTTCGGCCAGAAAGCCCAGGCTCCAGGGGTCTCCCAGGGTGCCGGCGGTGATTCCGATGGTCAGCGCGCCGGCATACCACAGCGGATTCAGAAGGCTCGTTCGGCTACCCAGTTCAGCCACGCGGCGCTCGGTCCACGCGAGATGTTCGGTCTCCTCCGCCGCAGCTTGGGCCAAGGCTTGCCGGATCACAGGGTCGCGACAGGTCAGCGCCTGTCCCTGGTAGAGTGCCTGCGCACACACTTCACCAACGTGGTTGACGCGCATCAGGGCGCCGGCATGTGCTTTCTCGGCTGCCGACAACCCCCCCTCCGGTTTCCCGCTGCCGGGCACCTCGCGCATGGTCTGCGCGGGCGCGAAAAGAGTGCGCAACGCCTTGTCGAACTCGACGATGAAGCGGTCGCTGATCATTAGAATCTGAGGTGAGTCGCGCTAGTGTAGTGTTGCATTCTGTTTAGAACTTAAACGGCTGTTGGCGCGGATGACCTTCTGGAGGATGTCGCGAGCGCTTTGGGTCCAGATAAACGGTTTGGGCTTGGTGTTGTGATGGGCGATGTAGTCGTCGATAGCGGTGACCAACGCGGGGACACGGGTTGAACACGCCGCGACGCAGTCGTTCGGTCGTGATATCGCGGAAGAAGCGCTCGACCATGTTCAACCAGGAGGCCGAGGTAGGGGTGAAATGCATCTGAATCCGCGGAGGCTTGGCCAACCATTCCTGCACGACGGGATGCTTGTGGGTGGCGTAGTTGTCGGCGATCAGGTGCAGCGCTTTGTCCTTCGGTGTTTCGCGATCGATCTTGCGCAGGAACTTGAGCCACTCGGTGTGGCGGTGTTGCTGCTCGCACTGCGCAATCACGCGACCGTCCAGCACGTTGAGCGCGGCGAACAGCGTCGTCGTGCCGTTGCGCTTGTAATCGTGGGTCATGGTAGCCGCACGCCCCTTCTTCAGTGGGAGCCCGGGCTGCGTACGGTCGAGTGCCTGTACCTGGCTTTTCTCGTCGCAGCACAACACCAGCGCATGCTCGGGTGGCGACATGTACAGACCAACGATATCTTCGAGTTTCTCGACGAACCTGGGGTCGCGCGAGACCTTGAAGCCACGCACCAGGTGCGGCTTCAGGCCATTGGCACGCCAGTGGCGCGAGACGCTGGCCGCGCTGACGCCCAGTTCGGCAGCCATCTTGCGGGTGCTCCAGTGCGTCGCCGCGGCAGGAGGGCTCTGCGTCGTCAGTTCCACCCGTCGCGTCACGTCCACCTTCGCCGGCGGCGCGCCACGCGGCAAGTCGCGCTCAATTCCTGCCAGCCGCGATTGCGCGTAACGCCCCCGCCAACGCGAAACCTGTACGCGGCCAATTCCCAACTGATCCGCGATCTCCTTGTTTCGCATCCCATCGGCGGCCAGCAGCACAATCTGCGCACGCTGTGCCAGCCGTACGCTCGCGCGCCTCGAACGTGCCAGTCTGGTCAACTCACCACGCTCCTCTTCGGACAACACCATCTTCGGGGCAACCCGCATCTGAATCTCCATCTGCACGCGACGCAGATTGGAGAAGTGAAGTCCAAATAGGTTCACACAAGAATGCAACACTACACTAGTGCTTGCCGAGCGCAGGGTGGCCGCCACGGCGCAGCGTGGTGCGTATTTCGTCGGGAGTCAGAAGGTTAATTCCGATCGGGCAGAAATACTCCGCATGCAGCGCAGCATGGTGCCGGTTCAGCGTATTTTCACGAATTCGCGTCCACTGATCGTTGCGCGCCTTAACCCATGTCTGGTCGGAGCGGCCCAGGGCGTAAAGACGCCGTTCGGCAGTCTGGCATCTGATCGCTTCGTAACTCACGTTCTGGGCGCCGGCAGGGCTGATGATCACCAGTGTGTAGCGCACCACGCCATCGTCGCTGACGCTCAATGAAGCGCCGTCGATCAGGAACTGGTTGTTGGTCGTCGCGCTGACCGTGAACGGAATCAGGTTTTCGGGCTGCGGAAAGGGCGGCAGTTGCACTTCGCTTTCCGGTTCGCGCTTCTCCTCGAAGTCGCGGTCGACCGCGGCGGCCCAAGTCGGCGAGGGAAGCACCAGGCACAGGGCCAGTACCAATGGTCGCAGCCCGGCTGCAACCAACACCTGGCTTCTCACCCCGGGAGTTGACGTGGCAGACGGGCCAGTCATCATCATTCCTGCCCGGTGATCCCGGGCTTCGGCGGCACCTGATGTGGTGTCGAAGGTTGGCGGGTGCGACGATGATCGGCATTCAGGAAGCGGGCCAGTTCATTCAATGCCTGTTCATAGACCCGACGTTTGAATTCGATGACCGCATCAAGCGATACCCAGTAGGTATTCCAGCGCCACGCATCGAACTCCGGATGGTCGCAGGCGCGCAAGGAAACGTCGCAGTCGCGGCCGATCAGGCGGAGCAGGAACCATATCTGTTTCTGTCCCCGGTAGCTGCCACGCCATTCTCTTCTTACCCAGTGGGTCGGCACGTCGTAACGCAACCAGTCCTTGGTACGGCCAAGCACGTGCACATGCTCGGGCAGCAGGCCGATCTCCTCATGTAATTCCCGGTACATCGCCTGTTCGGGCGTCTCGCCCCGCTTGATGCCGCCTTGCGGGAACTGCCATGAATGTTCTCGGATACGCTTGCCCCAGAAGACCTCGTTTCTGGCGTTACAAAGAATGATGCCGACGTTCGGGCGATAGCCTTCACGGTCAAGCATTGCCAAATCCTGCAAATCGATTAGTTGAGCGCATTTTTCCACATTTCGTCGGGCTTGCAAAGCGTGCCGGCAGGGCGGCTCCTCTCTCTCCCGCCGAGGGGCATGGTCGGGTACGGCTTCCCGGGGAGAGGTGCGGTCTGGCGTGCTGCGGTCGCAAGCTGCGCAAAAATTCTCGTTCGGCTGCCCGGAGGTTTCGTCGTTTGTCCTTCTGTCCAGTAAAATCGCGTCTTACTTTTTACTGCCCTGATCGCGATGCGTACTTCCCGGTTCTTTGTGTCAACGCTGAAAGAGGCTCCCGCTGATGCTGAGGTCATCAGCCACAAGCTCATGCTGCGCGCTGGAATGATCAAACGCCTGGCGGGCGGCATCTATACCTGGATGCCCGTCGGGCTGCGTGTCGTGCGCAAAGTGGAGAAGATCGTGCGTGAGGAGATGGATCGCGCCGGGGCGATCGAGCTTTCCATGCCGGCCGTGCAACCGGCCGAACTGTGGCAGGAATCCGGACGCTGGGAGAAGTACGGTCCCGAACTCCTGCGCTGCAAGGATCGGCATCAGCGCGATTTCGTCATTGGTCCGACGCACGAGGAAGTGATTACCGACGTCGTGCG
>NZ_JAEUOL010000214.1 GCF_016789985.1 Accumulibacter sp. | reverse complement strand
CGTGCTTATCCGGTTGTCTCCCAGACGCACTACCGGTAGGATGTGGAGCATCTGCGCCAATCTGGGGCGACCATGGTTATCGACGTGCTTGACAGAGGCGATTGGCCGTTCCCGCGCTCGCTGCCAGAGTTTCAGCGACGGTTCCCGGACGAAGCGGCATGCGCGTCCTACCTTGAGCGCGCTCGGTGGAGTGATGGGTTCATCTGTGACCACTGTGGCTCGCCCGGTGAGCCGTACCGCTTTGCCAATCGCCCCGGCGTTTTCCGGTGTCGTCATTGCAACCGCGACACGAGCCTCACTGCCGGCACCGTCAGGGATCGCACGCATACGCCGTTGTCGGTATGGTTTTGGGCGGCGTCCCTGGTTGCCAGCCAAACGCCTGGCATGTCGGCGGTGCAGTTCCCGCGGCAACTCGGCCGGTCGCGCTATGAGACAGCCTTCCAGATACTCCATAAGCTGCGGGCGGGAATGGTTCGCCCCGACCAAGACCGAATCGGAGGCAAATCCGAAGAAGTCGTCGAGGCTGATGAAACCTATGTTGGTGGGCGTACCCGCGGTAAGGGGCGTGGCGTCCACGACAGGGTCCTCGTGGCCGGTGCGGTCGAGGTTCGGCAGCGTAAACGTACCAGTAGCCTCAACAAGCGGAAGACCGGGAGGTACGCCGGTCGTGTTCGACTCGCCTTGGTTTCTGACCGAAGCGCCCAGTCGCTCGGTGGCTTCATCGATGGCAACGTGGCTCCCGGCACCACCATCATCACCGACGACTGGAGCGGTTATGCAAAATTGAGCGAGCACGGCTATTCCCACACAGCCGTCGCGGAGCGGGGCGACATGCAAGTTGCCGAGACCTTCCTGCCGATCATTCTCCTCGTGTTCTCCAATCTCAAAACCTGGCTGCGCGGCACCCATCACGGGGTCAGCCCGCAGCATCTACCAGCCTATCTCAACGAATTCACCTTCCGCTTCAACCGCCGCTTCTCTCCTTTCAACGCCTTCCTCTCTCTGCTCGGTATCGCCGGCGACGTCACCGCACCGACCTATGCCGAGCTCTACGCCACAAAATCACCACCCACTACATCCAGTAAGCTTGGGAGTTAACCGGATAAGCACGCGATGAAGATAGCGAAGCAGGCCTACACGACCGGGTTCAGTGAACCGGCGGTGAGACGTGTGAAGGATCGGCGGAACGTCAGTACGGTTGCCGAGGACCTGGGGCTAGTCGAGCAGACCCTGCGCAACTGGGTCAGGACAGCCGCGGCAGGCAAGCTCGGCTGACGGGAACGAAGGCCGTGGGTGCGGGAGAAATCGAGTTGTCACGATTGCGTGTCGAGAACATCCGGCTCAAGCGGGAGCTTGAAATCATAAAAAAGCGACGGCGTACTTTGCGAGGAAGGTTCTGTGAAGTACGCCTGAATGGCTGCTTGAACAGACAGGCGCTTTGCGCTGGCGGAGCGGTGCGAGGTACTGGAGGTCAGCGTCAGCGGCTATCGGGCACGCCGGGAGATCGCGCCCTTCTTCCACATCCTCAAGAACGGCTGCCGGATCGAGGCCCGGCAACTGGGCACGATCGACAGGCTGCAGCGCACCATCGCGCTGTACCTGATCGTTGCCTGGCGCATTGCTGTCCTGATGCGATTCGGCCGCACCTGTCCCGATTTCCGGCGGATCTCTTCTTTCACCAGGATGAATGGCGTGCGGCCGACTTCCTGAACAAGCAGAAGCCGCCGGCTGACATGCCTGCTCTGAATGAGGTCCCGCGACGGGTAGCGATGTGCGGCGGATTCCTCGGACGCAAGGGCGACGGAGAACCCGGCGTGAAAACCATCTGGCTCGGACTGCCGCGCGTCACGGACTGTGCCATCGGCCTTCAGTTCGCGCGTGACCTCGTCCCGTGTGAATTGGGTATAAGGATATGCGCAGACAGTCCATCCGGAACTCGCACTCAGCGGCTGGCCAGATCGATGGCTGATATCGAAGAAGAGGTGATTATGTCTTCTATCAGATTGATTCTTAATTGATATGTTTTCCGGACACCATCTGTTCGACATTGTCCCGAGGTAGGTGCCTGCTCGACCTCGGATACGTCGCGACGCTATCGAGGAGTGCGCGACCTGTGCGCCAGGTTGACCGCACAGGCGCCCGGGTCCTATAATCGCAGCCCCTACGGTGATGTAGCTCAGTCGGTTAGAGCGATGGATTCATAACCCATAGGTCGGTGGTTCAATTCCACCCATCACCACCAATTCGAAAACCCAACCCTTCCCGGTTGGTTTTTTTTCTGCCCGCCGCGCCAGCACCAATCCTCACAAGTTAGCATATAAGCATAGTCACTTATAAGCGTGCGACAGGTGCGGTTTCGGCTGCGGTTTTCGCGGTTGGGAGCGATTGGGGACGAACTTCTGGAGGTTGAGCACGATTTCCTCGAGGATGGGCTTGAGGCGGCGAGTGGTGGCCGTTGCAGCCAGGAGCCAACGGCCGATCGGTCGCTTGATCTTGTCGATTTCCAAGGTGCGGTTGATCTTGTAGGACGAACCGGGGTCGAGAAGGGGGTTGGTAGCGACATAGGCGGCCAGTGCATTGAGGTTGTCGAAGACCGCCTTGGCGCCGAAATCCTGGCGCGCCGCATGCCAGGAC
>NZ_JAEUOL010000187.1 GCF_016789985.1 Accumulibacter sp. | reverse complement strand
GGGACAACAGCGCTACGAAGAACAACAGCGCCAACGAAATATCGCCGCACTCAAGCGCCGCGCCGCCGCGCTCGGTTTCCAGATTGACCCGTTGCAGGCAGCCGCATGAAAACGGTCGCCTTCAGTTCTGTTTCTTGAGAGGAATGCGTTCCTCGAACTGGATAGTAAAGCGAGTCAGCGCTGCTTAATTCTACTTTGTCAGATTCCCTCGCCGAATGATGCTGGTGGAGTAAGGCCATGCTTCTCGTAGTGGTGTTTGGCGGCGTCGAATCGTCGCCGATGTCGTTCCGCGATCGAGCTGACGAGGTCGGCATCGGAGTCGATTTTGGACGGCAGCTTGTGGCGCAGCCTCTCGACAACGTCGAGACAGGAGAGGAGGTGGTGGGTGTCACGCAGCGCGAGCCGTTCCTTGGCGAGGAACAGATGGGCGATCAGCACCAGCGCCCTGTGGTGATGCCAGGCGAGCCAGCCGCGCACCTGGTACTCGGCCATGCCGCAGGCGCTCTTGGCGTCCTCGAAGGCCCGCTCGACGAAGTGGCGCGATGCCTGCATCAAGACCAGTTGGCGCAGCGAGGCCGACGGCTTGGCGTTCGACAGGCAGAACTTGAGCTTGTCGCCGCCGATCTCGCGCCGGACGAGCAGATGCCAGTGGCGAGCGTGGGGCGCGCGGCCGTCCCAGACGAACACGCGCCGCGCCAAGAACTCGGCGACCACCTCGCCCTTCTCGCCGTCGCGCAGCTTCATCCGGCGCCAGGCGTGGGCCGGTTGGGCCGACGCCCACGTCGTGACGTCCGTGGGTATCGCCGTGCTCGTCAGGCGCATCGGGGCACGGCCCCGGCCTGGGCGCTCGGGCCGTGTCGGCGCCGGATCGTCGAGATAGATCGTCTGGTCGGAAGGGACCTCGAGGAGAAAGCGCTCGCCCTCGTCATCCAGTTCGGTCAGGAACCACGGCAGGTGCCCGTAACCGCCATCGGCGGCGACCCAGTCGAAGCTCAGGCTAGGGCGCCGGGCGCGCCGGATCAGGCCCAGGGCAATTCCGGCCTTGCTCCGATAAACCCTCGCTTCCTCCGGAATCCCCGCTTGGGCACAGCGTTCCGGATCGTTGGCCCAGTCCTCGGGCAGGAAGAGCTCGGCGTCGATCAGGCACGCCGTCTCCCGCTGAGCGAGTGCGGCAAAGACGCCGACCTGGCAGTTGTCGACCTTGCCCAGCCGACCGTTCCATTGCCGGCCGACGCCGGCCGAGCATTCGCCCTTCTTGGCAAAGCCGCTCTCGTCAATGACCAGCGCCCGGCCACCTTTGGGAAAGTACGCCTCGGCCTCGAGCGCGACCTGGCGCAGGACGCCGGCGTGATCCCAGTCCGAGACACTCAGCATGTGCTGGATCCGCTGATAGTCGCTGCCGGCGACGACCTCGGCCATGCACTCCATGTTCCGGCGCCGGGCCTGATAGAGGCCACGCAGGTAGCGCTTCGCGCTGTCCGCGACGCTGCGCGTGGCGGATGCGAAGCGTTCGGCAAACGGGGAGAAGTGTGCATCAAGCTTGCCTTCGATCGAAGCGACCAGCAAGGCAATGCAGTCGACATATTGAGGCCGTCATGTTCATGATCAACCCAAAAAGTATTATTGAAAACAATGTGTTGCATTATATCAGATGACGGCGGCAGAAGAGTCTTCGGGAATCTGACAAAGTAGAACTAATGCAGTGGGCAAAAATACCCGCCACTTTCATAGGTGAAATTCGCGATCTTCCTGATCTCATCGTCGTCGTTAGCGTCGCAGACCTTGAGCAACTGGTTCGCGGTGTGGCATGCCTTACGACAGACAGCCTTGCACAGACGCATCTCCATCTGTGCCTTCTCTGGTCCCAGCGCATGAAGTTGCGCCGTGGCGCGGGCGACACAAGCTACTTGTACATAGAGGTTCATTGCGATTTCGGCCAGGCGTTTCTGAAGGAACTGTTCGTCTATGATGTGCTTGCCGTACTTGCGCAAGGCGGCTTCTACGGTGGCCGCAAACGCCTTCACGCCCTCCTCGAAGCCCACAGCCTCGTCCTTTAACAGCGGATCGGACCGCGTGAGTCGATCGGCGTTCACCGTGTGGCTGACCTTGGTGGCGACATAATCGTAGATCACGCCCATCTCGCCGATTGGATCCTTGAAGGCCCTGGCCAGCTGGGCCAGCTTTTGGCCCGGTCCCTCCATTCCGCTCAGAGCAATAAACATGCGCTGAATTTCGTTGGTCCCTTCGAAAATCATATTGACGCGGGAATCGCGCAGCAACCGCTCGTACGGATGTTTCTTCAGATAACCGTCACCGGAAGCGATCTGCAGAGCATGATTCACGATGTTCCACAGCATCTCGGTGTTGTAGGCTTTGCAAATCGAGGACTCCATCGAGAAATCCTTTACCCCGCGATCCACCATCCCGGCGGTCAGGTAGACGATGCTCTCCATCGCGTAGATGCCCAGGATCATTTCGCCGAACTTCTGCTGAATCATGCCGAACTCGCCGATCTTCCTGCCAAACTGCTTACGTTCCTCAGCATGGTCGACGGCCAGCTTGAGTGCATATTTGGCCGTGCCTACGCAACCCGAGGCCAGCCCTAGGCGCCCATTGTTCAAGACCTCCATCGCGATCTTGAAACCATTCCCGAGTTCCCCCAGCACGTTTTCGGCCGGCACACGCACGTTGTCGAGATAGATCGAGGCCGTGTTGGCTCCCTTTTGGCCCATCTTTTCGTCAGGCGGCCCGGCCTTGAAGCCCATGGACTTCTCAACAATGAAAGCTGTGATGCGCTCTTTCTCTTCCCCGTTCTTGATGCATTTCAGTTTGGCGAACACCGTGATCAAATCGGCCAAGCCGCCATTGGTGATCCAGATCTTGCTGCCGTTGAGCGTGTAGCTGCCGTCCTCGTTCATCACGGCCCTGGTTTTCATGCCTTGCACATCGCTGCCGGCTGTAGCCTCGGTAAGCGCGAACGCCGCGATGTGTTCGCCGCTGGCCAGCTTTGGCAGATATTTCGTCCTCTGTTCCTCCGTTCCGAACAGCAGCAGCGCCTTCATGCCAATCGACTGATGCCCGCCCACGAACACGGCGACCGAATTGTCGTAGGTCGCCAGTTCCTGCATGATCCGCGCATAGGACATCGTGTCGAGATCCAGCCCGCCATATTCCATGGGGGTCTGCATGCCCATCAAACCCAGATCCTTGATGCCGCTGACGACTTCTCTCGGCAGGCAGGCTTCGTGATCGATCTTCTTGGGGTCAATCTTGTCCTGCGCGAATGTGCGCAGCGAGTCCAGGATCATGGCCAACCGTGCCATATTCTCTTCGTCGAGGGTAGGATAAGGGAACACCATGTCCTCCTGGATATCGCCGAAGAAGAGCGACTTGGTGAAACTCCGTTCATCCGATGCCTTAACCATAAAGCCCCCCGGCAGAAACTCTTGAATGCGCCAAACTGCCTACCAACGACTCTTACCTCTATTCATTATGCAAAGCAGCAGCGAAATAGCAAGTTCTCGATCGCCGTCACCGTCGGCATGCCTACCGTGGGCCAATGCACGCTGCTCGTCACGTTGGATTGAGGTGGCGGGGCCGGACGTGGCACACTAGGACCATCGTTCTCCCGGTGGCGCAGGGTGATGACGGGGCGCCCCCGGCAGAATGACGTCGAGACCATCCATCGCAGGCAATCATGACTGTCCGAAACCTCGAATTCCTGTTCCATCCCGCATCGGTGGCGGTGGTCGCCGAGCCGGACGAGCCGAGCCGCTACGCCGAGGTGGTGTTGGCCAATCTCGAGGCCGGCAGTTTCAGTGGTCCGGTGATGTCGGTCAGCGCCCGCAAGCGCTCGCTGTTCTACCTGGGCGACGATGTCCGTCTCGGCGAACTGGCGGTGGTACCCGATCTGGCGATTATTTGTGCGTCGCTGGACAATGTTCCCTCGATCATCGGTCAACTCGGTGCGCGCGGCACGCGCGCGGTGATCGTCGGGCCGTGGATGTGGCACAGGATGAATCGCAAACAGATTGCGGCGGCACGTACGGCGATTCTCGAAGCCGCCCAGCCGTATCTGATCCGGGTGCTCGGTCCGGGGAGCGGTGGTCTGGTCGTGCCGGCTCGAGGCCTTGACGCCAGCGCCGCGCCGGTGCCGATCAAGCCGGGCAAGATCGCTCTGGTGGCACAGTCGACGGCGATCACCGCTGCGGTGCTCGATCGCGCCCACAGCAAGGGAATCGGTTTTTCGACGGTGCTGCACCTCGGGGCCTGTCTCGATGTCGATCTGGCCGATGTGCTCGACTGGCTGGCGGCGGATCCGGACACCAGGTCGATCCTGGTGCAGTTCGAGGAGGTCTCGGCCGGGCGCAAGTTCATGTCGGCGGCGCGCGCCGCCGCGCGCAACAAGCCGGTGATCACTCTGCGTGGCCGACCGGTGACCGGCAGTAATCCGATCGGTGCCCCGTTCACCGCCGGACAGGTTTACGAGGCGGCCCTGCGCCGCGCCGGCTGGGTGAGCATCGCTACACTCGGCGATCTGTTCGAAGCGGTCGAGGCGATGGCGCGAGTGCGTCCGCTGGGCGGCGAGCGACTGACCATTCTGGCCAATGGCCACGGCCTCGGGCGGATCGCCGGCGAAACGCTGCTGCGTTCCGGCGGAACCTTGGGCCACCTTTCGGAAGCCACCGTGAAGCGCCTCGATGGACTGCTGCAGACCCGGTCGACGCTGTCCAATCCGTTGGCCCTGCCGGCAGACATCACGCCCGCTCACTGGGGAGAGGCCTTGGCGACCGTGCTCGCCGACAACGAGACGGAAAGCGTGCTGACCGTCTGCTCGCCTTCCCCGTTCGCGCCGAGCGCCGAAGTGGCCGCGGCGATCTGCGAGGTGTCCCGGCAAACCGAGCGCAACATCTTCACCTGCTGGGTTGGCGGAGCTGCGATGCTGGAAGCGCAGAGAATCGCCGCGGCGCACGGGGTGCTGAGTCATGAGTCGCCGGAAAGGGCGATCGCGGTTTTCCAGGGGGTGGTCAATTACCGGCGCAACCGCAGCCTGCTGATGCAGATGCCACCGTCGCTGACCGAAGGGTTTTCGCCGGACGTCGAGGCGGCGCGCAGCGCGGTCGGCGAGGCGATCGCCGCCGGGGCCGCGAAGCTGTCGACCCGTCAGGCCCGCCGCCTGCTGCAGGCCTATGGTTTTGCCGTTGGTGAGTACGCCGTGGCGGGCAGCATCGATGCGGCGATCCGCACCGCCGGCGAGATCGGCTATCCGGTCGATCTCATTCTGGTGTTCAGCGAAGGGGTGAGCCTGGCATTGGTCGCGGCGGGACTGCGCTCGCCGGCCGAAATCCGGCTCGCGGCGCGTGGGCTGCGCAACCGTGCGCGCCGACAGCGGCCCGGCAGCCGCGCTAGCGGCTATCGACTGCGCCCGAGCGCGGCGCGCAGCGGCGCGCCTGCGTTGCGCTTTGGTGTGGCCAGCGATCCGGTGTTCGGTCCGGTGATCTTCCTGGCTCCGGCGAGCGCTTCCGGGCATCGTGACGGCCGTCCGGTGGTTGCCCTGCCACCCCTCAATCTGATGCTGGCCGGCGATCTGGTTGCCCGCAGCGGCTTTGCCGACAGTCTCGCGGAAGGCGAGCGGCCAGCACTGCAGGCCGCCGCCAGCAATGCGCTGGTTCGTCTGTCGCAACTGCTCACCGACATCGACGAGTTGAGCGGCGTCGAACTCGATCCGCTGCACGTCGAGGCTTCCGGCGTGGTCGTGCTGGGCGCCCGCATCGACCTCGTGCCGGGAGCCGGCAAGCCCGGCCTGCGTGGCTTTGCGATTTGCCCCTATCCGAAGGAGCTGGAGCAAACCGTCGATTGGCAGGGCGGCAGGCTGCTGATCCGGCCGATTCGCCCGGAGGATGAGAACACGCTCGGCGAACTGCTCAACTCGCTGGCTCCAGAGGATTCGCGCATGCGCTTCTTCGAGTCGGTCAGGAACCTGCCGCGCGCACGACTGGCCCGTTTCTCGCAGATCGACTACGACCGCGAAATGGCGCTGGTCGCCATCGAGCGGGGGAGCGATGGCGTCGAGCGTTCGCTCGGCGAGGTGCGTGCCGTGGTCGACCCGGGCAGTGCGCTCGCCGACTTCGCGATCGTCGTCGCTTCGCCGATCAAGGGCCAGGGGCTCGGGAGGCTGTTGCTGCAGAGCCTGATCGCCTACTGCCGCGGCCGCGGTATCGTTGAGTTGCGTGGCGAGACGCTCGACGGCAACCTGCGCATGCAGCGTCTGGCGCGGCATTTCGGTTTCACCCTGAGCACCGGGGCCGATCGCGGAATCCTGGACCTTCGCCTGACGCTGCGGGCGCCGGATGAGCCATGAGAACCGGCGAGCCGGGCAGGCACCGGTCGGGTGGAGCGCGGTGCGCCGGCCCTGGCCGCCCGGCGCGGATTGAAAGCTCGACTGGATCAGTGGGCTATACTGATCGAGTGGTGCCGGCACCCGGCGGGATGGGAGAACTGGCCGGCGCGGCACACGCCTTCATCAACTACCCATAATGAGGAGACAAGATGGCCTACACTGCTCCCGGCACCGCTGGTGCCAGAATCGCCTACCAGGCCCGTTACGAGAACTTCATCGGTGGCAACTGGGTTGCCCCGGTCAAGGGCCAGTACTTTGACGTCATCACCCCGATCACCGGCAAACCCTATACCCAAGTGGCCCGCTCGACGGCCGAGGACATCGAACTGGCGCTCGACGCGGCGCATGCCGCGGCCGACCGCTGGGGACGAACCGCCGCGGCCGATCGTGCCAACCTGCTGCTCAGGATTGCCGACCGTCTGGAAGCCAATCTGGAAATGCTTGCCTACGCCGAGACGGTGGATAACGGCAAGCCGATCCGTGAAACGCTGAACGCCGACATTCCGCTCACCATCGACCACTTCCGCTACTTCGCCGGCTGCCTGCGCGCCCAGGAGGGGGGCATCAGCGAGATCGACGAGCATACCGTCGCCTATCATTTCCACGAACCGCTCGGGGTGGTCGGGCAGATCATCCCGTGGAATTTCCCGATCCTGATGGCCGCCTGGAAGCTTGCC
>NZ_JAEUOL010000131.1 GCF_016789985.1 Accumulibacter sp. | reverse complement strand
CACGCTGGATCAAGCAACTCCGGGCCATCGGCAAGTGGCCCAGCCACAACCCACCAGCGGCCAGCGCCGCACACTGATTCGCCGCTGAACACCTGGGGTCGGGCCCAGCGGCTGTTCAAACAATGCTGCTTGTCGGCAGGTATGGTCACGTCACTTCAGCGATGGGCTTTCACGGTAACGAATGAAAGGGACCTCCCCGTCCCGAGGCTGCGGCGGAAGCCGCGAACGGCAACGAGTGCCAAGAGGAGATTTCGCGATCACATCAAAACCACGCAAGGGGAAGTCCGTGAGCATGATCACCGCAGGCATCGATCTGGCCAGGAACGTCTTTGCCGTGCCTGGCGTTGATGATCACGGCAAACCGGCGCTGGTCAGGCCGAAAGTATCGCGCGAGCATCTGCTGCTGCTGATCGCCCGGCTGCCGCCCTGCGTCATCGGCAGCGAAGCCTGCTCCGGCGCGCACCACTGGGCGCGGCTGTTCCACCAGCACGGCCAAGCGTGCGGCTGATGGTGCCCAAGTTCGTCAGCCCCTGTCGGATGAGCGGCAAGCGCGGCAAGAACGACGCGGCCGATGCGGTGGCGATCCGTGAAGCCGTTACACGACCGGCCATGCGCTTCGTCCCGCTCAAGGAAGCACCCCGGCAGATCATCCTCGCCCTGCATCGCACCCGGCAAGGCTTCGTCGAAGAGCGCACGGCCACCGACAACCGCCTGCGCAACCTGATTTCGGAATTCGGCATCGTCCTGCCGCAAAAGGTGACCAACCTGCGTCGCGACATCGCGCTGCCCCTGGAAGAACCTGCCCGGCGATGCCCGCCAGTGCGTTGGCGACCTGCTGGCCCACGTCGATGGGCTTGCTGCCCGAGGACTACGGCCGGATCCTCGCCAAGGCTGCGCGGGAGGATGCGCTCAGCAAACGGTTGATGACCTTTGCCGGGGATCGGCCCGAACACCACCAGCGCCCTGCTCGCCAGTATCGGCGGCGGTCATGATTTCAAGATCGGCCGTCAGGTGGCTGCCTGGATCGGCCTCGCCCCCGGCCAGTAAAGCAGCGGCGGGGTGGTGATCAATTCCAGGGGAGGCGGTCATTCCCGACCAACGATCGAGGCCCCGGCGCGCATCTTTCATCAGAGTCCGGGCACCCTGCCCAACATGACCGGTTGTCGTTTCGCAGTCCGCCATCTTCTTCACTACGCGCTGTGGAATCGAACCGTTACCAGAAAAAAGTGATGAACTAAAAATCGTCAGGGTACTTGCGAGTTTTGGGGAAACCCTTGTAGTTTAAGTTCAGGGGCCGCCTGGGGCATCGAATCGCGAGAGATCAATGCGGCTGTGTCCGTCGGGCGTTCGCATCATCGCGATCTCGACTCGTTGATCGCGCACTCCAGTGACGCGGCCAGCCCAATCTCCTTCGATAGGCATGCGCCCTTCCAGCACAAGGCCGAGTTCGATGAAGAAGGCAATCGTGGCATCAAGGTCCTCCACCACGATGCTCACGTTATCCATGCGTGCCCCGGCCCCGATTTTTCTGGACAGGAATTTGGGGTAAACCCGTGTCAAGAGAAAGGGGCTGGAAATGCTGAAGAAGAAGGATGCAGGGAGGGTTGCGGCGGGGTCTCTGGAAGGAGCGGGTATCGCGACTGGAGGCGAGCCGGCGCGGCTGCCGAAGTGAAGCGGTGGTCGGCGGGCCGGCAGCAGGAAGTCGTGCTGCGCCGGTTGCGCGGTGATCCGGTAGATGCGATCTCACGGGAGGGATCGGTGCCGATAGACCAGCTCGCAGGCTGGCGCGACCGGGCGCTGGCGGGCATCGACGCCGGCCGCAAGGAACGGGAGAACGATCCGGTCGAGCGGCCGCTCGACGAGGCCAAGCGGCGCATCGGCGAACGGGTCATGGAAGTCGAAATCCTGCAGAAGGAAAGGCGGGCGAAGCCCCCTTGGGTCGGCCGGAGGTCGTCGCGATGAGCCGCGAGACCGCCGCAGGCGTCGGCAAGCCCGACGGCCTGGAACGGGTCTGCCGGGGGCTCGAAATCCCCCGCTCGACGATCTACGCCCAGGAGCCGCGGCAAGCGGTCAAGGTCGTGCCGCTGCACCCGACGCGGCGCGGGCCGAAACCGAAAGTCCCGGACGCCGATCTCCTCGCCGCCATCCAGGCCGACCTGGGGGCCTCGCCCTTGACCGGCGAGGGTCACCGCAAGGTCTGGACGCGCCGGCGCCTCCTGCGTGGCCTTCGCGTCGGCCGCAGCCGCGTGTTGCGCCTGATGCGCGAGCCCCCGTTACGCTCGCCGCATTGCCGACTCCAGGGCGCGCCGAACCTGCCCGACGGGATCATCCCCAGCGACCGTCCGAACGAGAGGTGGGGCACCGACGGCCGCCGCATCGAGACGGTCGACGAGGGCTGGGACTGGGTGTTTTCGGCGGTCGATCACTGCGATGCCTATTGTGTCGGCATCCCTGCGGTCAAGATCGGCAATCGCTTCGCAGCCTTGCAACCGATTGCCCAGAGCCTCAAGGACGAGTTCGGCGCCATCGGCGCCGATGCCGGGCGCGGCTTGATCCGGCGCAGGGACAACGGCACGCCATACCCCGCCGACGACTTCCTCAACCAGGTCAAGTTCTCGGGCATCGCGCCGAGCTTCGCCTTCGTCGCCGAGCCGCAAACCAACCGCGTCGTCGAGCGATTCAATCGGACGCTGAAGGAGCCGGTCATTCACGGCCGCCTCTTCAGGAACGTCGAGGAGGTGCGCGCCGCCGTCGCCGCGTTCGAGGATCGCTACAATCGCCCTTGGCGTCTCGAAAAACTGGGCTTCATGTCACCCCTCGAAGCCCGTCAGGCTTATCCCATGCGAAAGGTGGCCTGAGTTGCAATACCGTGTCCAGACAATCCGAGCCGGTACATTTGCAGGTGTTTGACTCATGTCTTTGAGCGCGACTCTGGACTTGAGGTTGTGTTGTTCCTCAGCGGAGTGCGGCTACGTCTTCCGGAGATGCGACGCGCGCGAGATTAGGAACCAGCAGATGGCGAAGTGCACAAACGAACTCAAGAAGGCGACTGCGTAGATGAGCGCACTGTGATCGATCGGGCCGAGGCCGACCGCGGCAAGCCACACACACAGATACGCGACGGTCGCAATTGCACCACGTTCAAGAGTGCGAGTCTTGTCGTCAACCACGCGCCAAAGCATTACGAGTAGGCACGCCAAGATAACCAGACCGAAGGCATAGCCCAAGCCAACAAGAAAGAGCATGAGCAAAGCGCTCTCGGAGCCAAGCAGGACGTAGAGGAGTCCAACGGCCAGACTGACAACGGAAGCGACGCCCAGCGGAAGCACAGAGGGCTGGGAGTGTTGTGGTTCTTGTGGCATGCGCGTCTGGTATGGAAGGTCTGATTAAGCCCCAATTCTGCGCTCGCTCACCCAAGGGCTGTTCTCATTCACGCGGACGCTCAAATGACAAATCGAAGCTTTGTTGAAAAAGTTTTAACAATCAATGGCCTAGCAATGGGCTGTTCACGGCCATTGAAATTTGATTATATCCTGACTTTTGCGTGGAGTCGGGATGGATCGAAAGATGCGACGAGATGACCAGTGGGAGCGAATTGAACAACTGCTGCCCGGGAAAGCCACTGATCCGGGTCGCACGGCGAGTTAGTGCAACATGCTTTCTGTAAATTTCCTTCGAGCTGGAAAGGCGTTGCCGAGTTGCCCGCAGCGATGAGGGCGCGTAGCGCCCGAAGAGCGGAGGGC
>NZ_JAEUOL010000125.1 GCF_016789985.1 Accumulibacter sp. | reverse complement strand
CCGCAAAAGCGGCGTCCAGGGGGTGATGCTCGACGCGTTGCGCCATTTTGTCGACTCCTTCGAAGGTTTGGGTAAGAGTGCCCCGAAAGAATCACTTGGGATACAGGCCGGCTGGCTTCGCGCCGCGTTGCCGAGCCGCCCTCCGCACTTCGGGCGCTACGCGCCCGCATCGCTGCGGGCAACACGGCAACGCCTTTCCAGCTCGGAGGAAATTTACAGAAAGTATGTTGCACTAACGGGATCACCGACAGGGCGGGTGCCAACCGCCACCTGACCGAAGTCTATCCGCCGGCGTTCAACGCCGAGTTCATGCAGCCGGCCATGGAAGAAGGCAGCGCCTTCGTCGGCTCGACTGGTGGCCCGCTCGGCGACGTCCTGGGCGAACGTCTCGAGCGCACCGTCGGCAACGACAACGGCGTCAGCTTCGACGGAATGACACGGCAGATCCCGGCTGATTGTCATCGCTGCTACTCCGCGCGGGCCAAGGTGACGATGCCACGCCGTATCGACAACACCCCGGCAAGCCTGCATGGCCCGCGCAAGCTGGCCCACTATGACCAAGCCGGCAACGTCATGCCTCCGAACTCGAAGGTGGCTGCGTCGGTCCCCCCCGATCAGGGCGGACAATTCATGTGCTACAAAACCGGACAGTTCTATTTGTTGCCAACAGAGGTGGGAGCACTACTGCGCCGGACGATACGCCGCCAGGGTACGCGGCCCGGGTGTCAGGGCTGCGCGCAGCGGAAACGGATCAGGTGGAGGTCACCCTCGGCCACCGCCTGCCCGAGGCAGATCACTCCCTGGTCATGCAGTGTGAACTCCTCTCGCTGGACGAAGAAACGGGCGCCGTTGTCGAGCAGCAGGTAGGTACCGTTGGTGCTGCCGTCAACCAGAATGAACTTGCCTTGGCGGAACTCGATATCGGCGTGAGTGCGGGAAACCAGATCCTGGTCCACCACCAGATCATTACGCTCGCCACGCCCGATGGTGAAGGGCTGGGCGCCGGGTAGCACCTGATGACTCTTGCCCTGATACTCGAGGAGCAGCCTGGCGAACAGTTGGCGGCGCAACTCGTCGTGTTGCTCGAGGCTGACCACCTGGGTGACGCTGCCCGGCTCCTGCCAGATCACCTCGACGATCTCCAGTTCGTCCAGCTTGCCACGGACGCGCGACCGGCCGAGACTGCGGGTCATCTGTTGCAGGTCTTCGGGCAGGCGGCGCGCCGTCTCGCGCGTGGTGATGATCTGATCGGCCTTGGCCAGCGAAACCATGCGCGATGCAACATTGACCGCATCCCCGAAGAGGTCGTCCGCTTCGACCAGCACGGGTCCATGTTGCAGACCGATCTTCACCGCGATGTCGAACTCGAGCAGGGAAAGATCGTCCTTGATCGCCCGGTGCATCTCGCAGGCAGCCGCGAAGGCGCGCGCTGCATCGGCGAAGCGGCACATGATCTCGTCGCCAATCGTCTTGATCACACTTCCGTCGAACTCCACGGTCCTGGCCTTGAGGGTTTCGAGAATCCTGCTCTCGATCTGTCTCGCCTGCCAATCGCCGTACTCCTCGAACAAGCGCGTGCTGCCGCAAATGTCGGCGAACAGGACGGTGGCCAGGGTTGGCGGATGCCCTGCCGCGAGATCGCCCGGCGTGGACATCTGTTTGCGCGTTCTCATACCTGTGTTCCGCATCTTCCGTCGACGAGTGGCTCGGCGCCCAGCCGTCGGCGGTGCACCGCAGGTGGTTGCCGGCATGGCACGGACAGCAGAGGCATGGCGTTCAGCCGAAGCGACGCTTCGTCTGCTCGCGACGCTCCTGGGCTTCGAGGCACAAGGCAGCCGTCGGCCGCGCCAGCAGCCGCGCGATGCCGATCGCTTCGCCGGTTTCCTCACACCAGCCGTAGTTTCCTTCATCGATGCGCTTCAACGCCTCGCGGATCTTCTGCAGCAGTTTCCTTTCCCGGTCGCGGACGCGCAACTCGAGCGTGTGCTCTTCCTCGGCGCTCGCCCGGTCATTCCAGTCAGAACTCGTTTCGGTTGCCTGCAGGTGGCCGGCGGTCTCCTTGACCGCGGAAAGCAGTGCCTGCTCGTCGGCCAGCAGGCGCCGGCGAAAGTAGGCGAGTTGCCCGGGAGACATGTACTGATCCTCTCCAGCCGACAGCAGGGAGGCCTCGGTCAATTCGTTGCTTGGTCCAGTGGGCTTGTCCATATTCTTCACTCCTCTACTTGCTGACAGTCAACGACCACCGGCGAAGCGCCCGAGCGGTTTCGTCGCGGCCATGTGCGTCCACCCCGCGAGGTGTCCAGACCGGCTCCCTGGCTTTCGATCCGGTTTCGGGAACGGTGTTTCCCGATCGGGCGGGGACAGCGAACGACCGCCAAGCGCTGGCCATGTTAGCGCATTGTGGGCTGGGGGCATAGCTCGAGGCGATCGGCTCGATCTTCCCGAAGGCGCGGGACATCACTGACCGGCCAACGAAAAAGCCGCCCGCGGGCGGCTTGGACAGACTTGCAGGCGACACGCGTTGTGGCGCGTGTTGGCCAGATGCTTTTCCGGCCACGGACTGACCAGCAAAGCGTCTGGTAGGCGCGATTGGACTCGAACCAACGACCCCCACCATGTCAAGGTGGTGCTCTAACCAGCTGAGCTACGCGCCTGCATCAACGCCGAACTGCACGCGACTCCAGGAAAGTGCGCATTATACGGTGCCGCGATGCCAAGTCAAGCGCCATGCCATGTTGATGGCGACTCAGTCGCTGGCCCCGGCGCGCACGTCGAACTCGACCTTCCAGCGCTGCGGGCCATCGTGCGGCAGCGCTTCGAGTTCGAGCGTGCCGGCCTCGGTGACGCGCGCGTGCAGCCGGACACGCACCACTTCACCGGCGGCGCGGCCGTCGCTCGGCAGGGTGGTCTGAATTTCGTCGAGCTCCTGCAGTTCGTCGGGTTCCCAGTCGTCGAGCAGCGTGCCGACCTGGTCCTGACGGCGAACCGATGAGCCGAAGAAACGGAAACGCACCTGCTCGCCGACCACCAGACCGAACTCGAGGGCCGACAGGGCCGCCTCGGTGCCTTCCTCCATTCCGAAGGGTGCCAGGCAGAGCGCCTGCACCGGTGGCTGCATGCCGGGTACGGCGGGCATCACCGACTCGACGGCAACGTAATAGGCACGCGCCGTGCCGCCCCGGATGCGCACACCCTGGCCGCGCCGGACATAGCTGTAATAGGCGGCGCCGCGGGCAACGGCAAGGTCGAGGTCGGCGCCTTCGAGCAGGCGCGCGGCCGGTGCAACCTCGGCGACAAGCCAGGAATTGACCGTAGACAGCGTCCGCTCGGCGAGCAGTTCCGATTTGAAGACGCCACCGTTGAACAGCACGGCGGTCGGGTGGAGGAAGGTGGCGTCTGCTGGCAACTGGCTGCTGAAGCCTTCGAGATCGGCCGTCGCCGCCACCTGGCGGGCAAGGAAGGCAGCCAGGTGGCGGGTGACGGCGGCGTCTTGGGCGTAGGGTAGGCCGAGCTGGGTCAGGCCGGCACGCCCGCGCCCCTGCGGGCGATCGGCAATCGCCGCCGGCGGGAAGAAGCCGTCGAGCAGGGTGGTGACGAGTTCGGCACGCGTTAGCTCGCTGCGGATCGAACCTCCGATCAGCTTGGCACCACGGCTGGCGATGACCAGCGGCACCTCGGCCAGTTCGGGATTGCTGAGCAGCGCCTCCTTGGCCGAGCGGCAGGCGTGGGTCAGCACGCGTAATTGCCAGGCGTCGAGCTTGCTGCCCTGCGCCGACAGCTTGCCGGCGACGGCATAGGCCAGCGCCAGGTCCATGTTGTCGCCGCCGAGCAGGATGTGCTCGCCCACCGCTACCCGGTGCAACTCGAGGCTCCCGGCGCGTTCGAGCACCGCAATCAGCGAGAAGTCGCTGGTGCCACCACCGACGTCGACGACCAGAATGATGTCGCCGGGTCGTACCTGCTTGCGCCAGCCCCCGGCACTTTTCTCGATCCAACTGTAGAGCGCTGCCTGCGGCTCCTCGAGCAGGATCATCCGCTCGCAACCGGCGCTGCGCGCCGCTTCGGCGGTCAGATCGCGTGCTGCCGGGTCGAAGGAGGCGGGGATGGTGACGACGATCTCCTGCTCGCTGAACGGTGCGTCCGGTTGCGCGTGATCCCAGGCGGCACGCAGATGAGCCAGGTAGCGCAACGAGGCTTCGAGCGGTGACAGACGTGCCACTTCCGGCGGTGCGTCGTTGGGCAGGATCGCCGCGCGCCGGTCGACGCCGGCGTGACAGAGCCAGCTCTTGGCACTCGAGACCAGGCGGATCGGCGTTGCCGCACCACGGCTGCGGGCCATGTCGCCGACCGCGTAGTCCTGCTCGGCGGTCCACGGCAGGCTGAGATCGCCGGTTGCCAGTTCGCTGGCGTGCGGCAGGTAGATGAAAGAGGGCAGCAGGCCGAGCGCTTCGACCGAACCCGGTGCAGTCAACTGCGGAATGGACAGTACCTGCTGGCTGACCTGTTCGCCGTCGCAGGCGCCGATATCCACATAGGAGAGCGCACAGTGGGTGGTGCCGAGGTCGATGCCGATGGAGAACTTTGGCTCGCTCACAGTTCCACCTCCGCTGCAGCAACGATGCGCAGGTCGTGACCGCCGGCGAGTCTGGGCAGGCGGGTTTCGCTGACTCGCCAGCCGCGGTGGGTGAGACTGCCGGTGAACGGCGGCTGGCCGACGACATTGCCGGTGACGCGGAGCGCTGCGGCGTCGAATCCGGCCGGCAGCGTCACGCGGCTGCCTTCTACCTCGTTGCGCACCGGAACGATCGTGAAGTTGTCGCGCAGTACCTTGCGACATCCCTCATGGACGACGCGCGCAGCGGCACCAATGTCGGCATCGCCATAGGCAGCGACGTCTTCCTGGATGAAGTCGATGAAGCGCGCTTCACGCTGCAACAGGCCGAGCAGTTGCAGCGCGCCGTCCGGCGCCGCTTCAACCAGTGGTGGGGCGGCGGGCCGAGCGGCAGCCGGCGGTGGCGTCGAGGGTTCGGCGCGCTGCTCGCCTGCACGCAGGGTCTGCACGCGAGCGGCGAAATGGCCATCGGAGAGGATCGAGAAAAAGGTGCCGAAAGCGAGCGAGATTCGGCTCAGCAGGGATGGGTTGGCTGGTTTCATGAAATGCTCCTGGTGTTTACCGCACAAGCAGCGAGGTCACATTTTCCGGGTCGGCCGCAGCTACGCCGCGGTGGCCGGTGCGCCCAGCGCCGGTTAGTCTGCGAAAACCGGGGGTCGCTCGGCTGGCACATCGTCGCGATGGCCGGAGTGGGACGCAACGCCGCTGGAAGCGTCCCCCGCTTCGTTGTCGGGTCATGGGTGGAAGTGGACGTGGCGTCTGTTGCGGCGCAATATAAACCATTTTGACGGATTCGGGTAGCACGCGGCAAGCTGTCCGCCGTCGCCCGGAACCGATTTCCCCACCCCGTTCGGCCGCGTTGTTGGTGAGCGGCAGCCGGAAGGCTCGACCCCCCGTGAACACTGGGCCACTAAGTAACGCAGCAACCGCCCCTTGAAATCGGGGCAACTCGGCCCTATTATTAGCACTCGTTAGTGATGAGTGCTAATAATAGGGCTTTGACGAGCACCCTGCTCCGGGCGCTGTGCCTCATCGGCTAGCTGATGTTCGTACGTATTCTTAAATTAGGAGAAATTGCATGAAGATTCGTCCGTTGCATGATCGCGTGATCGTCAAACGTCTTGAAGAGGAGCGCAGGACCGCCTCCGGTATCGTCATTCCGGATACCGCCGCTGAGAAGCCTGACCAAGGTGAGATTCGCGCCGTTGGCAATGGCAAGATCCTTGAAGATGGCAGCGTGCGCGCCCTCGCAGTCAAGGTCGGAGACCGGGTCTTGTTCGGCAAGTACGCCGGCCAAACCGTCAAAGTTGACGGCGAGGAGCTGCTGGTCATGCGTGAAGAAGACATCATGGGCGTGATCGAGGCATAGCCAATCGATCGCTGCTCCCGAAGGCGACTCCACCGAGCGCCCACGCCACACAAGCTTTTAATTCCGAATCAAACCATTAAAGAAATTTAGGAGTTCTCTATGGCAGCTAAAGACGTCAAGTTTGGCGACAGCGCACGCGCTCGCATGGTCGAGGGCGTGAACATCCTTGCCGACGCAGTCAAGATCACCCTGGGCCCGAAAGGCCGCAATGTTGTACTCGAGCGTTCGTACGGTTCGCCGACCGTGACCAAGGACGGGGTTTCGGTCGCCAAGGAAATCGAACTCAAGGACAAGTTCGCCAACATGGGGGCCCAGATGCTGAAGGAAGTCGCCTCCAAGACTTCCGACATTGCCGGCGACGGCACCACAACCGCGACTGTGCTGGCCCAATCCATCGTCCGCGAAGGCATGAAGTACGTTGCCGCCGGGATGAACCCGATGGACCTCAAACGCGGCATCGACAAGGCAGTTGTCGCGACTGTCGAAGAACTGAAGAGCCTCTCCAAGCCCTGCTCGACCAGCAAGGAGATCGCTCAGGTGGGCGCCATTTCGGCCAACGCCGACGCCGACATTGGCGACATCATCGCCAAGGCAATGGACAAGGTCGGCAAGGAAGGCGTCATCACTGTCGAAGACGGCAAGTCGCTGAACAACGAACTCGACGTCGTCGAAGGCATGCAGTTCGACCGTGGTTACCTCAGCCCCTATTTCATCAACAACAACGAGAAGCAGAATGCGATCCTGGAAAGTCCGTACGTTCTGATCTTCGACAAGAAAATCTCGAACATTCGCGATCTGCTGCCGATCCTCGAACAAGTGGCCAAGGCCAGCCGTCCGCTGCTGATTGTCGCCGAGGATGTCGACGGCGAAGCACTCGCCACCCTGGTGGTGAACAACATCCGCGGCATCCTGAAGACCTGCGCGGTCAAGGCACCGGGATTTGGCGACCGCCGCAAAGCCATGCTCGAAGACATCGCCATCCTGACTGGCGGCCAAGTCATCGCCGAGGAAGTCGGGCTGACCCTGGAGAAAGCCACGCTGGCTGACCTCGGGCAGGCCAAGCGCATCGAGATCGGCAAGGAAAACACCACCATCATCGACGGAGCCGGCATCAGCACGAGTATCGAGGCGCGCGTCAAGCAGATCCGTGCACAGATCGAAACCGCTACCAGCGACTACGACAAGGAGAAGCTGCAGGAACGCGTCGCCAAGCTCGCCGGAGGTGTTGCCCTGATCAAGGTTGGCGCAGCCACCGAAGTCGAAATGAAGGAGAAGAAGGCGCGCGTTGAAGACGCACTGCACGCCACCCGCGCAGCCGTCGAGGAAGGCATCGTTCCCGGCGGTGGTGTCGCCCTGCTGCGCGCTCGTGCCGGGCTGGCTGCACTCAAGGGTGACAACCACGACCAGGATGCCGGCATCAAGATCGTGCTGCGAGCGATGGAACAGCCGCTGCGCGAGATCGTCGCCAACGCCGGTGACGAGCCCTCGGTGGTCGTCAATGCCGTGCTGCAGGGTAGCGGCAATTTCGGCTACAACGCGGCCACCGGTGACTACGGCGACCTGGTCGAAATGGGCGTTCTCGATCCCACCAAGGTGACCCGTACCGCACTACAAAACGCGGCTTCGATCGCCGGCCTGATGCTGACGACCGATTGCATGGTCGCCGAACTGGCCGAGGAGAAGCCCCCGATGGGCGGCGGCATGGGCGGCGGCATGGGCGGCATGGGCGGCATGGGCGGCATGGACATGTAGTTTCCCGACCGCGCCAAGCTGTGGTCAAACCCAGGAAAAACCCCGCCGCAGCGGGGTTTTTCTTCGCCCGCTTCCGGCGGGCGGGCATAGCCGCAATACTCAGGCGTTCGCCAAACACAAGCGACTAACGATCCTTGCGTTCGAGCGCCGCTGTATTGATGTCGATCTTGTAGCGCTGCCGCAGACCGGCAAGATAAGCAGCGAAATCTTCCTGGCCAAGAATCGTACTGTACTCGCGCTGTAGGGCCTGGCGCCGATTGGCGTCGAGCTTTTCCGGCTGACTGACCTTCATTATCTTGTAAAGTGCATAAGATCCGCCACCCACCTCGGCGCCCACGTACGCCGGCAGCTTATCCACCTTGGCGGCAAAGACCGCCTGGAGCGCTGCGGCTGGCAACTGTCGCGCATCCTGACGGGAAACGCTCCTGACCTGAGCCCAGGCGACCTTGTCGTCGCCACCCTGCTGCAACTCGCGCAACTTGGCTTCACCCGACGAACGGACCAACTCCGCCGCTTCCCGGGCCTTGAGGGCCGCTTCGATCTGGGATTGGACGGTTTCAAAGGGTTTCAGACTGGCCGGCCGGTACTCGATCACGCGTGCTGCCAGCAGCGTGTTGGGTGCGATCTCGACCACTTCGGTATTTCGCTTGTTCTTGAGCGAGTCTTCCGAAAACACCGCCGTCAGCACTTTCTGATTGCCCAGTTGACCCAGCGTCGAAAGCACCTCCGGAGCCGGGCTGCGCGGCAGCCAACCGGATTCCCGAAGCGTCAGCTTGAAGCGACCGGCGGCCGGCTGCAGGCTATCCGGCTGTTCATAGACCAGATTGCTGAATGCCTCGGCTTCTTCGGCGAATCGGCGGGTGGCGGTTTGCCGCTTCAGCTCATCCTCGATCTCCAAGCGTACTTCGGCCAGCGTGCGCTGCTTCCCCGGCTTGACGCCGGTCAGCCTGATGATGTGATAGCCGAATTCCGACTGAACCAACCCCGAGACCTCGTTCACGCGCAACTTGAACACGGCTTCCTCAAACGGCTTGACCATCATTCCACGACCGATGAAACCAAGGTCACCGCCTTTCTCGGCCGAACCGGGGTCCTGCGAATGTTTTCTGGCCAGTTCGGCGAATCGCTCCGGCGACTTGTGAACCTCCTTGAGCACCTCCTCTGCCTTGACCCTGGCCTTGCTCTGGTCCACATCGTCATTGACCGTGATCAAGATGTGACTGGCGCGCCTCTCCTCGGCCTGCTGATAGCGATCCTGGTGACTTTCGTACCAGGCCTTCACCTCGCCATCGCTCACCACGAGTTGCCCCATCAAACCATCGAGCGAGAGGACCGTGTACTCAACCCTGGCCTGTTCCGGAACTTCGAACTGTTTGCTGTTCCCATCGTAGTACTTCCTGACAGCAGACGCCTCGATCCTGATCTGGTCAGAGAACTGCGCCGGCATGATGCGGACTTCGGCGACCTGCCTTTCCTCGGTTTGTATGCGCAGGATGCGCTCCGCTACCGTGTTCCCGGCAATGCCGGTATCGCCAATCGCCCCGACAAATTGCTGCAGCGTCAGATCCTGACGAACCTGTCGTTCGAACTGTGCTTGCGACATCCCTTGAGCGGCCAGCGCCGCCTCATAGCGGGACATCGAGAACTGCCCATTTTCCTGCAACGCGGGAATCTTGCTGATCACCTCGCGGAGTTGCTCGTCGCTCGCGCCGAGCTGGCCCTTGGCCGCTTCAAGAAGCAGTAGGCGCTGATCAATCAGTGAGTTGAGGACCGCAAGCCGCGCTGCCGGGGTATTCATCGACTCGGGACGAAAATTCTCCCCCAGCACCTGGCGCATGCGATCCTGCTGAACCCGCCAAGCCTGGTCAAACTGCGGCAAGGTAATCTTGGAGTCACCGACGCTGGCAAGATCGGCGCCAGCGCCAGAGCCTCGAACGTAAGAGTCAACGCCCCAGAATGCAAAAGGCAGCGCGATCAAGGCAAGAAAGATCTGGACAACTCGCTTGTTGTTACGAACTGCGTCAAAAAACATGATGGTAGCCCGCTAACTCGCTGGAACATTGAAGCAATAACAAAAAAGGCGAACTTGCGTTCGCCCTTCGTCAATGGCGGAGTGGACGGGGCTCGAACCCGCGACCCCCGGCGTGACAGGCCGGTATTCTAACCAACTGAACTACCACTCCAAAATGCGCTGCAGAACTCCTCTGGCACTTCCTGGTGGGTGCTGACGGGCTCGAACCGCCGACATCCAGCTTGTAAGGCTAGCGCTCTACCAACTGAGCTAAGCACCCTTTGGCGACCAAGGCAGAGGCGCAAGTCTACCGCATCCGATACGACTTGGCCAGAATGGAATCCCCTCCGCCCTCGGTCGAAGCAATTGCCACACAGCTACCCCCCAAGAAATGGGCACGCCGCGCGAACTGCTCCTCTCAATGGGTGATCACGGTCGTTGCGCCCGCACCCTCGGCACTGCCCGCAGGTACGACCGGTACCGTCGGCTCCCCCACCACCTCGGCGGACGGTTCCGGCTTGCGCTCCAGCGCGTGCTCGAGCACCTGATCGATCCAGCGGACCGGGATGATCTCCAGCTTGTTCTTGATGTTGTCCGGGATGTCGGCCAGGTCCCTGACATTCTCCTCGGGAATCAGGACCCTGGCCAGCCCGCCGCGCACAGCCGCGAGAAGTTTTTCCTTCAGCCCACCAATCGGCAGGACCTCCCCCCGCAAGGTGATCTCGCCGGTCATCGCCACATCGCAGCGCACGGGTATTCCGGTAAGTACCGACACCAGCGCGGTGCAGATTCCCACCCCTGCCGACGGACCATCCTTCGGGATCGCTCCTTCGGGGAGATGAATGTGGATGTCGCTCTTCTGGTAGAAGTCGTGGTCGATGCCCAGCGACTGGGCGCGCTTGCGCACCACCGACAATGCTGCCTGGACCGATTCCTGCATGACCTCGCCGAGCTTGCCGGTAGTCGTCGTCTTGCCTTTGCCGGGCAACACCACCGATTCGATGGTCAACAGCTCTCCACCCACCTCCGTCCATGCCAGACCCGTCACCTGACCGATCTGATTCTCCCGCTCGGCTACCCCGAAGTTGTAACGACGCACACCGAGGAACTTGTCCAGATTGCGCGCGCTGACCGCAACCTTACCCTGGCTCCTGCGGAGCAACAGCGTCTTGACCACCTTGCGGCAGATTTTCGAGATATCACGTTCGAGCGAGCGAACCCCCGCCTCGCGGGTGTAGTAGCGGACGATATCGCGCAAGGCGCTTTCGGCGACCGTCAGTTCGGTTGTCTTCAGCCCGTTGTTCTTCATCTGTTTGGGCAACAGGTAACGCTGAGCGATATTGACCTTTTCGTCTTCCGTGTAGCCCGATAGCCGGATCACCTCCATGCGATCTAGCAAGGGAGGTGGAATATTCAGCGTGTTCGCGGTGGCGACAAACATCACCTCCGAGAGATCGTACTCGACCTCGACATAGTGGTCGACGAAGGTCGAATTCTGTTCCGGATCGAGCACCTCAAGCAGCGCCGAACTCGGGTCACCACGAAAATCCTGACCCATCTTGTCTACTTCATCAAGCAGGAAGAGCGGGTTCTTGACACCGATCTTGCTCATGTTCTGCAGAATTTTGCCCGGCATCGAACCGATGTAGGTCCGCCGATGACCACGGATTTCCGCTTCGTCGCGCACGCCGCCCAAACTCATGCGAACGAACTTGCGTCCGGTGGCACGCGCTATCGACTGCCCAAGCGAGGTCTTGCCAACCCCGGGAGGGCCGACCAGGCAAAGGATCGGCGCCTTGAGACGATCAACCCGCTGCTGCACGGCAAGGTACTCGATGATGCGCTCCTTGACCTTTTCCAGACCCCAGTGATCTGCGTCGAGGATCTTGCCGGCTGCCGCCAGATCCTTGCTGATGCGCGTCCGCTTGCGCCAAGGCAGGGCGATCAGGGTTTCGATGAAGTTGCGCACCACTGTCGCTTCAGCCGACATCGGCGACATCAGGCGGAGTTTTCTGAACTCGGCCTGCGCCTTGGCCAGCCCCTCCTTGCTCATGCCCGCCGCCTTGACCTTGCGGTCGAGTTCCTCCAGGTCGGCACCATCCTCGCCCTCGCCGAGTTCCTTCTGAATCGCCTTGACCTGCTCGTTGAGGTAATACTCGCGCTGGCTTTTCTCCATCTGGCGCTTGACGCGACCACGGATACGCTTTTCGACCTGCAGAATGTCGATCTCCGCTTCGAGTTGTGCCAGCAGGCGCTCGATGCGCGCGCGCACGTCGAGCATCTCGAGTATTTCCTGCTTCTGCTCCAGCTTCAGCGGCAGATGTGCGGCAATGGTATCTGCCAGACGCCCGGCCTCTTCTATGCCGGCGATCGAGGTCAGGATTTCCGGTGGAATTTTCTTGTTGAGCTTGACGTACTGGTCGAACTGCGCGATCACCGCACGACGCAGCGCCTCGACCTCGTGGTTGACGCCATCCTCGGCGAGCACCGGACGCGCCGCTGCAAAGAACATCTCCTGGCGCGCTTCGATCGTTTCAAGGCGGGCGCGCTGCTCGCCTTCGACGAGCACCTTCACGGTACCGTCGGGGAGCTTCAACATCTGCAGGATATTTGCCAGACAGCCAACGCAGTACAAATCCTCCGCCTCCGGTTCGTCCTTGACGGCTGACTTCTGAGCCACCAGAAGGATGCTCTTGCCGGCCTGCATCGCCACTTCGAGAGCCCTGATCGACTTCGGGCGGCCGACAAACAATGGAATCACCATGTGCGGGAAGACTACAACATCGCGCAATGGCAACAATGGCAGTTCGACCGGCTCGGCAGACAGCTTGGGAGATGCAGACATCGATTGTGCCCTATAGGTAAAGGTTCATCCCGCAGATGGCGGCAAGAACCCATATTTCAAGCCGCGCCGCTGACGGACAGCACATCAGTTGCCGCCAGAAACCTTCGGCTGATCGGCGTAAATCAGCAACGGGCGAGCATCACCAACGATCACACCCTCGTCAATGACGACCTCTGAGACATTCTCCATTCCTGGAAGTTCGTACATGGTATCGAGCAGCACGGCTTCGAGGATGGAACGTAGGCCACGTGCACCGGTCTTCCGCTCCAGAGCTTTCCGGGCAATCGCCATCATCGCAGCGGTGCGTATTTCGAGCGCCACTCCCTCCATCGCGAACAGCTTCTGATACTGCTTGACCAGCGCGTTCCGGGGTTCGACGAGGATCTGCACCAAAGCTGCGGCAGACAACTCCTCCAGCGTCGCGATCACCGGCAGGCGACCGATCAGCTCGGGAATCAGCCCGAACTTGATCAGATCCTCGGGTTCGACGCTGCGCAGGATCTCGCCGATCTCGCGCTTGTTGTCCTTGCTCTTCACCTCGGCCGAAAAGCCCATGCCGCCTCGTTCGGAGCGGTTACGGATGACCTTTTCGAGGCCGTCGAACGCACCGCCACAGATGAACAGGATGTTGGTGGTGTCGACCTGAACGAAGTCCTGGTTCGGATGCTTGCGCCCCCCCTGCGGCGGCACCGAGGCCACCGTACCTTCGATCAGCTTGAGCAGCGCCTGCTGCACGCCCTCTCCGGACACGTCACGGGTAATCGAGGGGTTATCCGACTTGCGCGAGATCTTGTCGATCTCGTCAATATAGACGATGCCGCGCTGCGCCTTCTCGGTATCGTAATCCGCCTTCTGCAACAACTTCTGGATGATGTTCTCGACATCTTCCCCGACATAGCCTGCTTCGGTAAGCGTTGTCGCATCGGCCATCACGAACGGCACATCCAGCATCCGGGCAAGCGTCTGCGCAAGCAGGGTCTTGCCCGATCCAGTCGGGCCGATGAGCAGGATGTTGCTCTTCGCCAGCTCAACCTCATCGCTCGACTTGCTGAAGTGGCGTAGCCTCTTGTAATGGTTGTAAACCGCCACCGAGAGAATTCGCTTCGCCTGATCCTGGCCAATCACGTACTGATCCAGCAGAGCCGAGATCTCCCTGGGGGTCGGCAAGTCGGCCTTGCCACCCTTGCCACCCGGTTCCCCGGCAATCTCGTCGCGAACGATGTCATTGCAGAGATCGATGCACTCATCACAGATGAATACCGACGGCCCGGCAATGAGCTTCTTCACCTCATGCTGGCTCTTGCCACAGAACGAGCAATAGAGAAGTTTTTCCGTGCCACTTTTCTTTTCCGACATGTCGTCCTACCTCACTCTCAAACCGGTCGAGGTCGTCCGGATGCAGCGTCAAACCGCATCCCGATTGGCCAGTACCTTGTCGATCAGCCCATAATCGACCGCTTCCTGCGCGGAAAGGAAGTTGTCGCGATCGGTATCGCGCTCGATCCGCTCGATCGCCTGCCCGGTGTGGTGGGCCATGATTTCGTTCAGCTTGGCACGCAAGGAAAGGATCTCCTTGGCGTGTATCGCGATATCCGATGCCTGCCCCTGGAAACCTCCCATCGGCTGGTGGATCATCATCCGCGAGTTGGGCAGGGCAAAACGTTTGCCGCGGGCACCGGCGCTCAACAGGAAGGCTCCCATCGAACATGCCTGCCCCATGCACAGTGTCGAGACGTCGGGCTTGACGAACTGCATGGTGTCATAAATCGAGAGGCCCGCCGACACCGAGCCGCCTGGCGAGTTGATGTAGAAGTGGATGTCCTTGTCCGGATTCTCGGCTTCCAGGAAGAGCAACTGCGCCACCACCAGATTCGCCGTCACGTCGTTGACCGGGCCCACCAGGAACACGACCCGTTCCTTGAGCAGGCGAGAGTAGATATCGTAGGCGCGTTCGCCACGACCACTCTGCTCGATCACCATGGGGACCAGGCCAAGCGCCCGTGGATCCCAGCTGCTGCCGTGGTCAGTACCCATTTTGCTTTCCCTTGCCTCGAGAATTTACGTGTTTACCGTTCAGGACTGTTGTCCCATCAATTCGGCAAAAGCCACCGGCTTGTCCAGCACCTTGACCTGCTCCAGTACCCAACTCACCACATTCGCCTCGATCGCCGCGCCCTCGAGGTCCGCGAGGCGCTCCGGCTTGGCATAGTACCAGCGGACGACCTCTTCCGGTTGATCGTAGCTCTGCGCCGCGTCCTGAACCAGCTCTTTCACCTGCGCCGGCCTGGCCTGCAGGTCATTCCGTTTCACGATTTCCGACAGGATGAGACCGATGGAGACCCGTCTCCGGGCCTGATCGGCAAACCATTCGGGCTGCATCGGCAGGTCCTTCACCTTCATGCCGCGCTGTTCCATGTCCTGGCGCGCAACCTGCATCAGACGCTCGATTTCCCGCTGAATCAACACCCCAGGCACCTCAATCGGGTTGGCCTGCAGCAGAGCGTCCATCACCTGTCCGGTAATTTTTCCCTGCAGGCGTTTCTTGACCTCGCGCCGAAGGTTCGCCTCGACCTCGGCACGCATCTTCGCCAGGTCGCCATCCTCGACCCCGAGCGCCTTGGCGAAATCCGCGTCGAGTTCAGGCAGAATCGGCTCGCCAACTTCCTTGACCGAAACCTCGAAGGTGACCGATTGACCGGCCAGATCCTTGGAGAAGTACTCGGCGGGAAAGGTCATGTCGAAGGACTTGGTTTCACCAGGACGCGTACCGATTACCGCACTCTCGAAGTCGGAAAGCATCTTGCCCTCACCGAGAACGAAACGGTAATCCTTGCCCTGGCCGCCAGCGAAAGGCTCACCATCCTTCTTGCCAAGGAAGTCGATGCTTACTCGGTCTGCGAGGGCTGCCGGGCGATCGACCGGCTCGTAACGAACGCGTTGTCTGCGCAAAATATCGAGCGTGCTGTCAACCTCGGCCGAGCCGACCTCAAGCACCGGGCGCTCCACCTCGACCTCGGCCAGATCGTTCAGGGTGATATCCGGGTAAACTTCAAAAGTCGCCGAAAACTCGATATGCGTGTCGTTACTGCTCTTGGACTCGATCTTCGGCGTCCCGGCGACACGCAATTGCTGCGCCGTGACCGCCTCGCCGAACAAACGGCCCAGCGCTTCCTGGAGCGCGTCGAGGCGAGCCTGCTCGCCGTACTGCTGTCTGACGATGCTGGCCGGCACCTTGCCGGGGCGGAAACCCGGCAGTTTCATGTTCTTGCCCAGGCGCCTGAGCCGTTGATCGACGTCCTGATCTAGTTCGGCGATCGCCACCGACAGGTCAATACGGCGCTCCAGAGCGCCTGCGGTGGGTGCCTCAATGTTAGCAGCAGCGTTCGTTTCCATTAAGAATCCTTGTGATACGGGCTGAAAGGTGACTGGAAGGTGACTCGGTCGACAGCGACCCCGATGCCTGCAGACAATGCTGTGCTGACAGGCAAGGCAACGATGCAAAAACCGTCCGGCTGTTCGAGCAATCGTTCGAAAGCAGGAGAAATCGCGATGCCACTGGCGCCCTGCACGGTATCCGCATGACACCCACAGGCCAACCGACAGCGCATCGGAAGTCTCCACCGACACCAGATCCGTGGTTGCAGTCGCGCTGTCCTGCCACCTCTGCGCGCACGGAAAGCGAGTGATTCTACAGCATTATCAACTTGCTCGAAACCCGTGCGGTACGGCCAACTTACCACCTATCATGTTTCGGCCCCCTGAAAGAACTTGGGAAGAGGCAGTGCGCTGGCAGCGCGTCTCAAGAGAAGGCGGATGCCGCGTTTGAACCAGGAAAGGGCACTGCGATAGGCTTTGCGGACAC
>NZ_JAEUOL010000106.1 GCF_016789985.1 Accumulibacter sp. | reverse complement strand
GGAGCAGCGCGGCCTGAAGGTCTGGCTGGTTGATGCGCGGCAGGTCAAATACGTGCCGGGGCGCAAGAGCGACGTGCAGGATTGCCAATGGCTGCAGAAGCTGATGAGTCACGGGTTGTTGCGTGCGGCGTTTCGTCCGTCGGCCGACGTTTGTGTCATCCGTGCCGTGGCCCGTCAGCGCGAGGTGCTGCTGACCGAGCAGGCGAGTTGGGTGCAGCGCATGCAGAAGGCTCTGGTGCAGATGAACATCCAGCTCACCGAGGTCACCCCATTGGGTTTGCTGCTGTGCTGCCAGTTCTACTCCTGCAGGATCAGCTGCAGCACGTAGCCGCTGCGCTTGGGATTCAAGGGCATGTCGTCCAGCGCGGGTTGCTCGTAGATGCGCGCCTGCCCACGGCGCCGGCCGTGTGGCGGGGTGGAGCGGTTGTTCCGTCCGTTGCGTTGCTTGTCCATGGCATCTTTCCTTCTTTCCATTCGTCGATTTGGTGGAACCTGGGTGTTCGTGCATCGGAGGGTTCCGGGCGCCGATGCCAGGCCAGTGTTTGCCGTCATCGCCGGAGCGAGGGCGGCGCTGAGGGGCGTAAAAGTGATCGCCGGCCAGCATGCGTCGGGCGCAATGTGGCGTTCGCCGGAGCGAACCAGGTTCTCGAGGAACCCGGGGCAACCCCGGAGGCGTGACCTCCGGACCGGTGCCCGAGCGGCACCGCGAACTCGTTCCCCATCGCCGGCCTGACTGGCAACGCTCGTTCCGCGACGGACGCGCAATGCCGTTCACGCGGGCCGTGCCGCCGCACCGGAGTGGGCAGCCCACGGCTGACCGAGGTCAGTGCGTGAGTGCGACGGGAAGGAACTCGAAACGCCGGCTCCGCGGAGTCGGCGTCATTCGTGGCCTGAAAGAGGCGCGAGAGAGGGGAAGGACCAAGGCGGTCGCAACATCGTGCGAGCGCCGGCAGCGAGGTGCTCAAGGCACCGGTGGTCGGGCCACCGTCCATGGCATCGCCGCTCGGGGCGGACGATGCCCGGGCGCACCACCCCAGCCCCACGTCGAGCGCGAGGGCGGGGCCGGCACCATGGTCAAGCCATGGGCCGCGCCGCTATCGACAACAAAACACCCGGGACGCCAGGTGCCCGGAACGACAGGTGCTCAAGGCACTACGGTGAAGGATCAACTACGCGCGCACCGATGCGCCCTCACTGGTCCGCCCCTGGGATTTCGTGCTGCTGTCGGCAGTGTTCCTGACCGGGCTATTCTCGGCGGCGATATCGGCATGGTGCTCTTCGTTCCGGAAGTGGTGGCCTATTTGCTGGCGGCAGGCCTCGGGCGGGCCATGGTGCGGACCCGGCGGGCCGCCCAGGTGGACCGGGCCATCGACGCCGAGGCGCGGCGGATGAGCCGATCCGCACGGACGCTGCAATGACTATTCGTTTTGGCGACCAGGTCAGGCTGGCTTCGCGCGATCGTTTTCGGCTGATGCTGCTTATCGAGCGCGCGACCCCGACGATATCGTGTCGTTCTCCCAGTAGCAAGCACCGAGTCTCGGCACCGCGCCAACGTGCGGGGTGTCTACTCCTGGCCGCTTTGCAAGTGGCATCCGCCGTCGTATGATTTGACCAGTTTTATGACCAACCAGGAGAGGGTCATGCGTACAGTCAGTCTGGCGGAAGCCAAAGCCCATTTTAGCGAACTCGTTACCCAGGTCGCCGGAGGCGAAGAAGTGGTCATTACCCGACACGGGCAACCTATCGTTCGCCTGTGCGGGGTTGAAAAGACGAAAGTTCAGCTTGCCTCGCGCGCGCAGTTTCGCGCCCAGTTGCCACGTCTTGAGCAGCCTTCCGCGACCTTGATTCGCAGCCTGCGCGACGAAGAGCGCTGAGATGCTCTACCTGGACACCAGTTTCGTCGCCCCTTTGGTGTTGAATGAGGACGCGAGTCTCCAGGTCGAGGCCTTCCTGGCGAAACAAGCGGCCGGCAGTCTGGCAGTCAGCCAATGGACGCGCGTCGAGTTTTGCAGTTTGGTGGCCCGGGAAGTGCGGATGAAACACTTCAGTACCCAGACGGCAGAAGCGGTCATCGCGGAGTTCGAGGTGCTGGTTCAGGAATCTTGTCAGGTCTGGCTACCAAGCGCAGTCGACTACGACCTGGCCAGAACCTTGCTCGCCCAATTCGACTCAGGCTTGCGCGGCGGCGATGCCCTGCATCTGGCCATTGCCAGGAACCAGGGGGCAGACAAGGTTCTGACCCTCGACGAAGGTCTCCTCAAAACCGCCAGGCTTCTCAAGATTCCGGCCGCGCGCGGCATCCGTTGAAGTGTAACCGTTCACTCCCCCTCCCCGCCGATTGGCCAGCCGCCGCCGCGGCCGTGCCTGCGGACGAACGACGGAGCTCGTGACCGCTGCGCGGCGGTGCGCATGCCGTCGTGGGCGATCAGACAATCGGCCCCATTTTTTTTCTCAACAGCTTACCGATGTAAGCTGAGAAACCACCTGCGATTTTTGGGAACTGAGCATGGGTTGCATTAGACTGAGCGCCGTTGCCCACAGCCCAGCCCGTCGTGCCATGCATCTGACCGACCACGATCTTCGCCAACTCGACCGCGATGCTCTATCGCGGCTTGAGGAAGAGGCGTTGCGGCGGTTGGCGGAGCGCCTGCTGGCTGACCTCAAGGAGGCGCGGGACCGATTGAACCAAGACTCCCGCAACAGTTCGCGTCCGCCCGGAAGCGATTCGGTCTATCGCCAACCCCGTGGGGCCGCGGAGCGTGATCCGCCGACGGACCGTGCGCCTGCGGATCCGCCGACGACCGTGGCCAACGAACGGAGAGGCGCTTGAGGCGAGCGACGACGGCGCTGCGCTGGCAAAAGCGCCTCCCGGCGCGGCGACCCCTGCGGCGCGTCGCCCGGGTCGGCAGCCGGGCGCGCCCGGGTTTGGCCGAACCCAGAAGCTGACCGTCGACGCCGTGCTCGATCATTGGCCGGAGCGATGCGCGGCCTGTGACGAGCCCTTCGCAGCCGAACCGGTGAGTCAAGCCTACGGGGGCTACGACGAAATCGAAGTGCGGTTGGCCGATTCGAACGCCCCAGGCTTGCGGCTATGGGTGACGCAGCACCGGTTCTGGGAAGCCCCGTGCGGAGGCGGCCACTGCAGCCGCCATCAGCCGCCGCGTGCGTTGCTCC
>NZ_JAEUOL010000093.1 GCF_016789985.1 Accumulibacter sp. | reverse complement strand
GCTGACATGGCACGCGACCTGACCCGCTGGAACCGTGCCGGCCTCGACCGCGTGCGCTATGTCGATGGCAACGCTGCGGTATTTCTCGAACGAATGCGCACACGGCTGGCGACCGATTTCCCGCAGTGGCCGGCAAGCGCCGCCGAAGACGCCGTGTCAAAGGAGGCGATGGAAGCGGTCTACCAACGCAACCCGGATGACCTGCTGTGGCAGCTCACCCGTGGTTTCGCACGCGCCAGCCATGTGCTGACTGAGTCGCTCGACGCCCTCGCCAATGAGGGCTGGCTGGGCACCGCCACCCAATGGGAGAGCCTGCGCCGGCTGACCGCGATGCTCGGCTACGCCCCGCACCCGCCCGCCTCCGCCTTTACCGAGCTGGCAATGGACTACAAGGCCGGGACCGTGGGCAAACTGGCCGCCGGTTTTCAAGTCAAGCATACGCCGCCAGACGGCGGCAAACCGCTGATCTTCGAAACGCTCACCGATCTCGATGGCGACGCGAGCCTGAACGAACTGCGCCCCAAGGACTGGAACCGCAACCCGCTCCGGCTCAGTGGCGCCACGCTGACCCTCGCCGGAAAGCTCGACAAGCTCAGGACCGGTGAGCCGCTGCTGCTTGAGGACGAGCGCGACGGCCACCTGCAGGCGCACCTGATCGTCGGCGTGCATATCGGCGAGAACAGCACGACGGTCCATCTGGCGCCGCCTGTGTCGCGCCAGGACGGCTTCCTGCGCGGATTCACCCGTTGCCACCTGATGCCCAAGGACAGGTTGCGGGCGATCGGACCGCGTACCACCGGCGCCGAGGTCGGCCGCAGCCTGCGCCTGGCCGGCAGTCTCGAAGGTCTGCGTGCCGGCGATCTAGTGGCCATCGGGCGGCCCGAAACCAAACCGCTCTATCGCCGCATCAAGGCGGTGCAAGGCGAGCATGTCATCTTCCACGAAGCGCTCGGCGAGGTCGATCTCGCCAACAGCACGCTAATGACGCCGATCACCGTACCGATCGCCCATCTCGGCGGCAACCGCCGCCTGATTCCCCCACCCAGCATCAGCCCACCACGTGCCGGCTGGAGCGTGCGCACGCTTTACGTCGCCGGCGACTGGAGCTGGCTGAACGGACGCTGGCTGGCCGACATCCGCCACGCAGGATCCCCTTTGCGCGAATATCTGCCGGTGTACGAATGCATCAACGCCGATTACTTCCCGCCCGCCGGTGACAGCCAGCGCGCACAGCTACTGGCCGGCTACACCGCGATGACGCTGACCTGGTCACCGGCCGAGGACCGTACCGCCAGCGGCCAGCCGCTCGGTCTGGACAATCCGCAGGCCCTGCTGGTGGCACCCCGTTCGCCCGGCCCGTGGCAACCGGATACCTTCCTGCAGAAGAGCGACGACGGGCGGTTGAGCGAACCGATCGTGGTCGAACAACCGAAGAAGCTGGCTCCCGGCGACCTTGCAGTCGTCGCGCGCGGCGGCAGCCTGGCCTGGGCCAGGCTGCGCCACGTCAGCGTCGATACCGAGAACGCGCTCGCCCGACTCGAAACCGTGGCCGGTTGGGAAGACCGTGGCGACGGTCCGTTCTATCTCGAAAGCAGCCGTGTCTTCGGGCATTTCGGCGAGATTGGCGGCCTGCTCGACGCGACGCTCAATCAGACGCCGATCAGCGACACCCGGATTCCGCTCGCCAGCCTGCCGGCAGCGCTGCGTCCTGGACGTCTGTTGCTCGTCGACAACGGCACGGCGGTGGTGTCGACGCGCGTCAGCGAGCTGTCGCCGCCCGGGGAAGCATCCTGGTTGCAGCTCGCCGACCTGCCGCCCAAAGGCAGCACCTTGGGCAACCTGCGTCTCTCGGCCAACATCGCGCTGGCGGCGCATGGCGAGACCAAACCGGCCCGCGTCCTGGGTAGCGGCAATGGCGCCATCAATAGCCAGCGCTTCCTGCTCGATCTCAGCGATGTGAGCTTCGTGCCCGACCCGGCGATGCCGGCCGGGGTACGTGCCGATCTGGTGGTCAGCGTGGCCGGCGAAGTGTGGACGCAGCGCGCCAGCCTGCGCGATTCCGCTCCTGCCGAAGCGCATTACCAGGTTCGCCAGAGCGAGGACGGCAAGCTGTGGATCGAATTTGGCGACGGGCGAAACGGCCGCCGCCTGCCGACCGGTGGCAACAATGTCCTTGTCACCTACCGCCAGGGCGTCGGCGCGGCCGGCAATCTGGCGGCCGGCAGTCTGCTCAGGCCGGTCCATCCGGACCCGCTGCTTGCCGCGGTGCGCCAACCGGTGGCGGCCTCCGGTGGCGGCGAACGCGAATCGGTCGCCGCGCTGCGCGAAAATGCAGCATCGGCCCTGCTGGCCCTGGAGCGCGCGGTATCGCTCTCCGACTACGCCGCGCTGGTCCGTGCCAATGCCGGCGTCGCCCAGGCCAGCGCTTTCCGCCTGCCAACCGGGCGCGGCCAACGCGAGAAGGTCGAAGTGGTGGTGGTACCGGCCGGAGGTGGCAGCTTCACGCCGGCGCTCAGGTCAAGTCTCGAAGCCTTCCTGCTGGCGCACACACTGCCCGGCGTGCAGGTGCTGGTCAGCGCCTACCAGCCGGTTGCCATTCGCCTCAGGGCGACGATTCGCGTGCGGCCCGAGGCTTTCGACCGCGAAACCGTGCGCGCCGCAGTGGTCGACGCCCTGGCCGCGGCCTTCGCCCTCGCCAGGCGTCGACTCGGACAGGCGCTCTACCGTGGCGAAGCCTATGGCGTCGCCGATGCGGTGACCGGCGTCGAGAACAGCGATGTCGAGATCCTGATCGATACTCCCGTGGCCGCCAGCGTACGGCGGCTGGCGCTCGATGCGAACGGCCGCGTGCTCTCGGTGCACCCGCTGCCCCGGCAGTGCGTGCACCTGGCGAGCGTCGCCGACATCGAGGTACGTGTGGAGGACTTCAGCTTATGAGCACCCGGCCGATGGACTTCGCCACCCTGCTCTACCGGCAATTGCCGGAGGTCTTCCGGGAACGCGACAATACCAGCGAGTTCCCCGACGGCAGCCGTTCTCCCGGCGATCTGGCACGCCTCTGCACGGCCTGGGGCGATCTGCTCGATGCCCTCTACCGTAGCCAACTGCAGCGCTACTACGACATCTTCCCCGAGCAGGAGGGAGCAGCCGATGCCGAAGGCCTGGCGCGCGGTTGCCAACCCTGGGTGCTGCCCTACCTCGCGCAGTTGCTCGACGTGCAACTGATCGCACCGCTCGAGGCGGGTCGCCGCGCCGAGATCGGCCACGCCATTGCCTGGCGACAACGCAAGGGTACGCCACTGGCGGTCGAGGAGATCGCCGAACGCATCGCCGGCATCGAGGTGGAGATCCGCGAAGGTTTCCGCAAACTGGCGACGACTCCCTGGGCCGGTTTCACCCTGCTGCCGGAGAGTGTTTATGGTGAGCCGGATGGCCGCTTCGACCGCCGCTTCCGCCTGCAGCGCGTCGAGCATCCGGGGCTTCCGGCAGGCAGTGTGGACTTCCGGCACGCTTCGCGAGCGATCCGTGCCGATGCCGACAGCCCGGCCAGCAAGACTTCCAGCTTCGCCGGCAGGGTGGTGCCGTGGCGGCAGAAGTGGCCACATGGTGTTCCCTGTTTCCCGCGCAGCTTCCAGGACGTCACGGCACGCACCGCCGACCTGCGCACGCCGGATGCGGCCGGCCACGGCCACGCCCACCCGCGGCGGGTCGTGCTGCATGCACCACCTTTCGCGGGTTTCTTCGCCCCACAAGCGGCGAGCGTCCAGTGGACGGTCATCCGCGACGCCGTGCTCGGCGGCCAGCCCCTGCCCGCCGCGCTGCCCCTGACCCTGGTCAACACAGCCGACAGCCGCGCGCTCAGCGGGGTCGGCGATGCGCCGGTGCGCATCCGCGGCGTCGTTGAACTGAACGGCGTGTTCGACTGGAGCTTCGCCAACCTCTGGTTCGACAACCGGCTGGAAGTCGGCGCAGGCCGTGTCGCCGCCGCCGGCTGCGCCTTCCGCGAACTTTACATGCACACCGTCGATGCCGCACGGCCGGTGGTCACCGCGCAGGCCTGCCTGTTCAAGCGCCTGCTGGCGCCGCGCAGCCTGGTCAGCATGGAGTTCGTGACGGTTCTCGAGCGCCTCGTCTGCGAGCGCCTGCAGCTCAGCGACTCCATCCTTCTGCCAGCACCGCACAAGGACCTGCTCGACAATGACGTACCGGCGGGTGGCTGCATCCGCTACTCGCGCCTGCCCTACCTGCCGCTGCCCGCCGATTCGTCCGATCCGTCGCTGGCCAACGATCCGCGCTGGATCGCCCAGGGGCGGCGCTCGATGCTGCGCGTGCACGCGGCGAGCTGTTCGACGCTGACCCCCATCTTCTGGAACACCGAATTCGGCGAAGCGGGGTGTGCCGTGCTGCACCCCACCGCCGACGATCGTCTGCGTTTCGGCGCCGAGGACGGCGGCGAGATGGGTGCCTGCCACGTGTTCGCCTACACGCTGCGTGAACGTGCGCTGATCGAAAAGCTCAAGGATTTTCTGCCGGTGGGCATCGAGGCGGTGCTCGCCCCCGATGCGAGCCTGGTCTGCGCTCCACCGCAACCGAGATAGGACATAGCCCATGAAAACCCAGATCTCTCGCGACACCTTCCAGCCCGCTCGCAACTACTCCGGCGTGCAGCTCCAGCAAGGCCGGATGATCGTC
>NZ_JAEUOL010000055.1 GCF_016789985.1 Accumulibacter sp. | reverse complement strand
GCGGAAAACGCGCATTGTTTACCCCGATGGTGAGGACGAACGGATGCTGCGCGCCGCGCAGACGATTCTCAACGAAGGGCTGACCAGACCCATCCTGATTGGTCGGCCCGATGTGATCGCGGCACGTCTGGAGAGGATCGGTTCCAAGTTACGTATCGGGACGCAGCTCGAGGTGGTTGATCCGAACAGCGACCACCGCTACCGTGAATGCTGGACCGCCTATCATGAACTGCGCAAGCGACACGGTGTGACCATCGACATCGCCAAGACGCGCCTGCGCAATGACAACACCATCATCGGTGCCATTCTGGTTCGCCTTGGCTACGCAGATGGGATGATTTGCGGGCTTTCCGGCCGCTTCGCTCACCATTTGCGCCAGGTGGACGAGATCATCGGCCGGGCACCGGGTTGCACCACGCTGGCAGCCATGACCCATCTGCTGCTGCCGGGTCGTGCCCTGTTCCTTTGTGACACGCATGTGAACGAAGAGCCGGATGCCGAGCAACTGGCCGATATCGCGTTGATGGCGGTGGATGCGGTGCGGCGCTTCAAGATCAGGCCCAAGGTCGCGATGTTGTCGCATTCGAACTTCGGCTCGTCGCAAAGTGTTTCGGCTTGCAAGATGGCCAAGGCCATGGCGTTGGTTCGTGCGCGGGCGCCGGAGCTTGAAGTGGACGGCGAGATGCACGGCGAGAGTGCGCTCAGCGAAGCGATACGCAAACAATCAGACCCCGACTCGCCGCTTACGGGAGAGGCGAACGTGCTGGTGATGCCCAATCTCGATGCCGCCAACATCTCGTACAATCTGCTCAAGATGACCGGCGGGGAGGGTATTTCGGTCGGTCCGATCCTGTTGGGCGCGGCGCGCCCGGTGCACGTGCTGGCCCCCACCTCCTCCGTGCGCCGCGTTGTTGACATGACTGCCTTGGTGGTGGTCGACGCGGCGAGCAAGTAGCGCTCCAGGTTCGGTCGCTCTGTAGCCGGCCGCGTTGTGACGGTAGTGGCGGTGTCTGCTCATCCGCGAGCGAGGCCGCACGATGCAGCCATCGTCTGCCCGACGTACTGACGGCCGCGCTTCTTTACAAAAACCGCCAGTCAATGCATCATCGGACGAGCTCTCGCTATAGTTGGAGCTTGACGGTCCACAACGCGTTGGAAGGTCCGATCGCGAAAAATGGCAGCCAATCCGCAACAATCGCCGCTTAGTGGCTTCGCCCGTGCATTGGTACAAGCTGGCCGGCTCAAAGAGGCGGAGGCCGAGGTGCTGCTTGCCCAGGCGGCGGCGAAGAAGACATCGCTGCTTGAAGAGGTGGTGAGTGCCAAGAAGGCGAGCTTTCTCGAACTGGCGCGCTTTGCTTCCGACAAGTTCGGATACCCTCTGCTTGATCTGGCTGCGTTTGACGATGCCAACATCCAGAAAAACGCGATCGATCGAAAGCTGATCGCCAACCACCGCGTCGTGCCATTGCACAAGCGCGGCAACCGGTTGGCAATCGCCATTGCCGATCCCACCAACCTGCGGGCACTCGACGAGATTCGCTTTCAGACCGGCTTGGCGGTTGATCCGGTCGTGGTTGAGGAAAACAAGCTTTCACCCCTGGTCACCAAGCTGTCGGAGTCGACCGAGGATGCTTTGCGCAACCTGTCGAGTGACGACATCAACCTCGAGTTTACGGACGAGCAGGCGGCCGAGAAGGTGGACGATGCGGCGGGCCTGGAAGTCGATGACGCACCCGTCGTCAGATTCATTCAGAAGATGATGCTTGACGCCATCGGCGAAGGCGCCTCGGACATCCATTTCGAGCCGTACGAGAAAAACTATCGTATTCGTTTCCGGACCGACGGGGTTTTGCGTGAAGTGGCGGCGCCACCGCTGGTCATCAAGGAGAAGATTGCTTCGCGGATCAAGGTGATTTCGCGCCTGAACATTGCCGAAAAGCGCGTGCCGCAGGATGGGCGCATGCGCCTGGTGCTGTCGAAGAGCCGGTCGATCGACTTCCGCGTCAGTACCCTGCCGACGATGTACGGCGAGAAGATCGTCCTGCGGATTCTCGACCCGGCGACGGCCAGCCAGGGCATCGATGTGCTGGGCTACGAAGCGGACCAGAAGGCTGTGTTGCTCGAAGCCATCCACCGGCCTTACGGAATGATTCTGGTAACCGGACCCACCGGTTCGGGGAAGACGGTTTCTCTTTATACCTGTCTGAACATTCTCAACCGTCCGGGGGTCAACATCGCGACGGCCGAAGATCCTGCCGAGATACCGTTGCCGGGCATCAATCAGGTCAACGTCGATGACAAGGCAGGATTGACGTTTCCCGTGGCCCTCAAGGCCTTCCTTCGCCAGGACCCCGATATCATCATGGTTGGCGAGATTCGTGACATCGAGACAGCGGAGATTGCGATCAAGGCAGCGCAGACCGGCCACATGGTGCTCTCCACGCTACATACCAACGATGCTCCGGCAACCCTGACCCGCTTGATGAACATGGGTATCCCGACCTTCAATCTGGCGTCGAGCATCCTGCTGATTAGCGCGCAGCGACTGGTTCGCCGCTTGTGTACCTGCAAGAAGCCGCTCGACACGCCCGCCGAGACATTGCTTAATGCGGGATTCGAAGAGAACGATCTTGATGGAACATGGACGCTGTTCGGTCCGGGGGAATGCGATCGTTGCAAGGGCAGCGGCTACAAGGGCCGGGTTGGCCTGTACGAGGTGATGCCGGTAACCGAGGCGATGCAACGCATCATCATGGCGAACGGAACCGAGCGTGACATCGCGACGCAGGCACGCAAAGACGGGGTCATTGACCTCCGCCGGGCCGGCTTGCTCAAGGTCATGCAAGGGCTGACCTCTCTTGACGAGGTACTCGGCAGCACCAACGCTTGAAGAAGAGGACAGAATGGCGACTGCAGCAAAAACCGGCAGAAAAATTTCGTCTGAAGTCAAGGAGTTCGTTTTTCTATGGGAGGGGAAGAACAAGGCAGGGAAGGTCGTACGCGGTGAGCAGCGTGCCTCCAGCCAGACCGTCGTGCAAGCCACCCTGCGGCGCCAGGGAATTCTGGTCAGCAAGATTTCCCGGCAGCACTTCAGAGGTGGCCGGCAGATCACCGACAAGGACATCACACTGTTCACGCGGCAACTGGCGACCATGATGAAGGCGGGTGTGCCCTTGCTGCAAACCTTCGAAATCGTTGGTCGCGGGCATGACAATCCGGCCGTGGGCAAGCTGCTCCTGGATATCAAGGCCGACGTCGAAACCGGCAGTTCGCTCTCGCAGGCCTTCCGCAAGTACCCTCTGCAATTCGATGCGCTTTACTGCAACCTGGTCGGAGCGGGCGAACAGGCCGGCATCCTCGAAACACTCCTTGACCGCCTGGCCAGCTACAAGGAGAAGATGGTTGCCATCAAGTCCAAGATCAAGGCTGCCCTGTTCTACCCGGTAGCGATCATTGTGGTTGCCTTCATCATCACGGCGGTCATCATGATCTTCGTGATTCCGGCTTTCAAGGAAGTGTTCAAGAGCTTCGGAGCCGATCTGCCGACCCCCACTCTGGTGGTCATCGCGATGTCCGATTTCGTCGTGGAATACTGGTGGGCGGTGTTTGGTGGTGCGGGACTTTCGACCTACGCCTTTTTCTATACCTGGAAGCGATCGGAGAAAATGCAGATGGCATTCGACCGGCTCTTCCTGCGCTTGCCGGTTTTTGGCGAGATCATTCGCAAGGCAGTGATTGCCCGCTGGACACGGACATTGGCGACCATGTTCGCTGCCGGAGTTCCCCTGGTCGAGTCGCTCGAGTCCGTCGGCGGGGCGGCCGGCAACTACGTTTACAAGGCGGGGACACGGTTGATCCAGAGCGAGGTGAGTACCGGTACCAGTCTCACCACGGCGATGCAGAACACCCAACTCTTTCCGAACATGGTGAACCAGATGGTGGCGATCGGGGAGGAATCCGGTGCGCTCGATTCAATGCTCAGCAAAGTGGCCGACTTCTATGAGCAGGAGGTCGACGACGCAGTCGAGGCGTTGGCCAGCCTGATGGAGCCGATGATCATGGTCGTTCTCGGCGTGCTGATTGGGGGGATGGTTATCGCCATGTATCTGCCGATCTTCAAGTTGGGTGCTGTGGTCGGATAATGTCGGACGTCTTGGCTGCTGCCGAGCTGGACCCGACCCTGTTCATCGTCCTCAGCGGAGTCCTCGGACTCATGGTGGGCAGTTTTCTCAACGTCGTCATCCACCGCGTGCCACGGATGATCGAACGTGACTGGCGCCAGCATTGTGCTGAACTGCGTGGCGAGAGCATGCCGGCAGAGGAAGCCTTTTCGCTACTCCGGCCGCGCTCACGATGTCCAGCCTGTGGTCATGGCATCACCGCGTTCGAGAATGTTCCGCTGCTTAGCTGGCTGCTGTTGCGTGGCCGTTGCGCGGCCTGCGCGGCGCCGATCTCGGTGCGCTATCCTCTGGTTGAAGCGAGCAGTGCGCTCCTGTGTGCCTTCGCCGCGTTTCATTTTGGCTACAGTTGGGCCGCCGTCGGGGCGATGTTCGTGATCTGGTGTCTGATCGCGCTCACCGCCATTGACTTCGATACCCAGTTGCTGCCGGATTCGATCACCTTGCTGCTACTCTGGGCTGGTTTGCTGTTCAATGTGGCCGGGACCTTCGCCGACCTGCAATCTGCCGTGCTCGGCGCCGCCGCCGGCTATCTCTCGTTGTGGCTGGTCTATTGGGCATTCAAGCTTGCTACAGGCAAGGAGGGCATGGGTTACGGGGATTTCAAGCTGCTCGCTGCGCTGGGTGCCTGGCTGGGCTGGGAAATGCTGCCGCTCACCATCCTGGCCTCGTCCTTGCTCGGGGCCCTCGTGGGCATTGCACTGATCGTCCTTGCCAAGCGCGGGCGACACGTCCCGATTCCTTTCGGTCCCTACCTGGCTGCCGCCGGATTGCTCGCGCTGTTCTGGGGCAAGCCGCTGACGCGCGCCTACATAGGTCTCCTTTAACTGCGGGCAGCTTTCCCGCTGATCGAACCGCCTGCTCGGAGTGGCCGGCCAACCTGCTCCCGGTTCGCGTATAATCGCTCTTTTTCCTGTGCTTTCTGAAGGTTAGTCATGCCGATTTACGCCTATCGCTGCGCCTCCTGTGGTTTTGCGAAGGATCACCTGCAAAAACTCAGCGATCAGCCATTGGATAACTGCCCGCAGTGCGGTCGGGCCTCCTATGTCAAGCAGTTGACGGCCGCCGGGTTTCAATTGAAGGGTAGCGGCTGGTACGCCACCGACTTCAAGGGCGGTAACAGCCAGCGACCATCGGCGAACGAAGGCGCACCGGCGGCCGCAAGCGTGCCGCCTGGCGAGGGCGCGTCAGGCGCAGAAAGTGCACCAAGCTCTTCTGGCGCCAACGGAGCCAGTGCGTGCGCCGGCAACTGATCAAACGCTACTTCATCACCGGGCTGCTGATCTGGGTGCCCCTGGCGATTACCGCCTGGGTGCTGACCCTGATCGTCGGCACTATGGATCAGTCCTTGCGCCTGTTGCCTGAAACGATTCATCCGCGCAATGTTCTGGGCTTCGACATTCCGGGGGTCGGGGCGATCCTGACCCTGCTGATCATTGTCCTGACCGGTCTGCTCGCCGCCAATTTCATCGGGCAGCGACTGGTAGTATGGTGGGAGCGGCTGCTGGCGCGCATCCCTGTCGTCAATTCGATCTACAACAGCGTCAAGCAGGTGTCAGATACCCTGTTTTCCTCGTCCGGCAATGCCTTCCGCAGAGCACTGCTGATCGAGTATCCGCGTCGTGGCGCGTGGACCATCGCCTTTCTCACCGGTCAGCCGGGCGGCGAAGTATTGCGCCATCTGAGCGGCGAGTACGTCAGCGTTTATGTGCCGACGACACCGAATCCGACTTCGGGGTTTTTTCTGATGCTGCCGAAATCAGAGGTGATCGAACTCGAGATGAGCGTCGACACGGCGTTGAAGTATGTCATTTCAATGGGTGTGGTGACTCCACCGGCACAACCACCGAGAGTGGGGAGCGCCGGGACGGTGGCCATCAACGGCCCCAGCTAACTCGGAAGACCGTATGCGAACTCACTATTGTGGACAAGTTGATGCACGCCTCATCGGCCAGGAGGTAACCCTTTGCGGCTGGGCGCATCGGCGTCGCGACCATGGCGGCGTGATTTTCGTTGACCTGCGTGACCGTGAGGGGATCGCCCAGGTTGTCTGCGATCCGGATCGTCCGCTGATGTTCGGGATTGCCGAGTCGGTGCGCAGCGAGTTCTGCCTGCGCGTCAGCGGTCGCGTTCGAGCACGGCCGCCGGGCACGGTCAACCCGAACATTGCGAGTGGCGAGATCGAGATTCTGTGTTACGAGATGGAAGTGCTCAACCCATCGGTAACGCCACCGTTCCAGCTCGACGAAGAGAACCTGTCCGAAAACATCCGCTTGCTGCACCGCGTGATCGATCTGCGCCGGCCGCAGATGCAGAAGAATCTGCAACTACGCTACAGGACGACGCGTGCCTTCCGCCGCTTCCTCGACGACGCCGGCTTCATCGACATCGAAACCCCGATGCTCACCAAGAGTACCCCGGAAGGCGCTCGCGACTACCTGGTTCCGTCGCGTGTCCACCCCGGCCAGTTCTTTGCCCTTCCCCAGTCGCCACAGCTTTTCAAACAGTTGCTGATGGTTGCCGGTTTTGATCGTTACTATCAGATTACCAAGTGCTTTCGTGATGAGGATCTGCGAGCCGATCGCCAGCCGGAGTTCACCCAGGTGGACATCGAGACTTCGTTCCTGAACGAGGGGCAGATCATCGACCTCATGGAAAATCTGATCAGAATGGTGTTCAAGGAGGTGATTGCGGCCGACCTGCCGCAGCCATTTCCCCGTCTCAGTTACACTGAGGCGATGAACCGCTACGGTTCGGACAAGCCGGATTTGCGCGTTACCCTCGAACTGGTTGAAGTGGCGGATGTGCTGAAGGACGTGTCATTCAAGGTTTTCGCCAATGTTGCAAACAGTCCGGGTGGCCGCATCGCGGCACTGCGCATCCCGGGCGGCGCCAGCCTGACACGTGGCGAGATCGACGCCTATACCCAGTTTGTCGGCATTTACGGCGCCCGCGGCCTGGCCTACATCAAGGTCAACGATGTGGCGCAGCTCAATGAATCCGGGCTGCAATCACCAATCGTCAAGAATTTGCATGCGCCCGCACTGAAGGCGATCGTCGAACGCACGGCTGCCTGTTCGGGCGACCTGATCTTTTTCGGCGCTGACAGACGCAAGGTGGTGAACGACGCTCTTGGCGCACTGCGCGTCAAGATCGGTCACGAGAAGGGTTTCCTGAATGGCCGCTCGTGGGAGCCAGTGTGGATCGTGGACTTCCCGATGTTCGACTACGACGAGGACGAGCGGCGCTGGACCGCCTGCCATCATCCCTTTACCAGCCCGAAAGACGAGCATCTGGCACTGCTCGACAGCGATCCGGGGCGTTGCCTGGCCAAAGCGTATGATCTGGCACTGAACGGTTCCGAATTGGGCGGTGGGTCGGTGCGGATCCACCGCGCGGCAGTGCAGGAACAGGTTTTCAAGGCACTGGGTATTTCGGATGAAGAGGCACAGTTGAAGTTCGGCTTCCTGCTCGAGGCCCTGAAGTACGGCGCGCCACCGCATGGCGGGCTGGCCTTCGGTCTCGATCGCATCGTGACCATGATGGCCGGTGCCGAGTCGATCCGTGATGTAATCGCCTTTCCGAAAACGCAACGGGTGCAGTGTCTGCTCACCGATGCGCCGAGCGGCGTAGACGAAAAACAGTTGAGGGAACTGCATATCCGCCTGCGCCAGCGAGTCGAAACGCAGGTCCAGATCGCTCAAGGCTAGCCCGTGCCGAAAGTCATCGCTTTTCTCCGGCTGGTCCTGCTGGTCCTGCTGGCCGGTGGCTTGAGCGGATTCGCCCAGGCGCGCGCGGCGCGAGATCTCCAGAGCGTCACTCTGGACGCCCTGCCGCCCGAAGCCGCGCATACCCTTCACTTGATCCGTCAGGGTGGACCTTTTCCGTATCCACGCAAGGATGGCAGCAGCTTCGGCAACTTCGAGAAACGCCTGCCGCTGCAGCCGCGCGGTTACTATCGCGAATACACGGTGCCTACCCCAGGCCGGCAAGACCGTGGTGCCCGGCGCATCATTGCCGGAACCGGGCGAAGTGGTGATGTCGCCACTTCCGGCGAGTACTACTATACCGACGATCATTACCTCAGTTTCCGCAGGATACGCGAATAGCCATGGGCCGGGATGAGTTGCTCTCATTGCTCGAAAACCCACGACAGAGCGGGGTTTACCGCCTGCCTCTGAACGGTCAGGAGGCCGTGAAGCAGGCTGCCCGGGTCGCCGGTTTCGCCTGTCTTGACGTCAACCTGGAGGATGCCGGGTCGATAGGCAGCGCACTCGAACGACTCGGGCGAGACCTCGATTTTCCCGACTGGTACGGCCGAAACCTTGATGCGCTGAAGGATTGTCTGACCGATTTCTCGTGGTGCGAAGCGGCGGGTTACATGTTGATCATACGCAATGCAGAGAGGTTGCTTGTGGCAGCACCGGAAGCGTTCGACGCCCTCAACGAGGTGTTCGCTGCCGCCATTGCCGAGTGGCGTTCGCAGGACTACCCACTGTGGGTATTCTATGATCTGCGAGCTGACGAGCGGGCGACACTTCCGACGCTGGCATGAGCGAGTACAAACGGCCGGTATCGGTGCTGGTTGTCGTGCACACTCCGGATCTGCAGGTACTGTTGCTCGAACGGGCAACCCACCCCGGCTATTGGCAGTCGGTCACCGGTAGCCAGGAGGAGGGCGAAGGCTTGGCTGACACAGCTTTGCGCGAGCTGGCCGAGGAAACCGGGATCAAGGCGCTCAACCTGGATTTGCGCGATTGGCAACTGAGCAACCGATACGAAATCTTCAGCGAGTGGCGGCACCGCTACGCACCGGGTGTGCGCTACAACACCGAGCACGTCTTCTCACTGCAGGTAGCGACAGCCTTGCCCGCCGTGCTCGCTGAGGGCGAGCATCTCGGCTACTGTTGGCTGCCGTGGCGGTCCGCTGCCGCGAAGTGCTTTTCGTGGAGCAACCGCGACGCGATTCTCATGTTGCCGGAGCGCCTGGCCTTGTCAGGATGCTGACCTGCTGCAGGCAGGTCGGACAATAACAGCCTGCAGCAGGGTCCGGGACGCGCAGCAGAGCAGGTTGCTGCAGGCACCAGCAGGAGAGCCCGGCGACGGCGCCACAAACAAAACGGCCCCCACAGAGCGGGCAGGTCGCGTTCACGAAAGCTGGTTCGGTGATTGTCATGGCGTGGTCAGTTTCTGGCCAGTAGCCCTTCGGCAATCCAGCGCTGCAGAAAGCCGGCTGCCATTCTGGCCGGGTCCGGGTCGCCGGCCTCGGCAATCAGTGTGCAACAATCGGCAAAGGTCGCCGCTTGGCGCAGGGCGTGGAGGATTAACGCTTCGGTGGCGTCGGCTGATCGCCAGCAGCAGTCAAGCTTGGGACGCCAGACGAGAAGCGTGTGTGGGCCATATTCCGGCGCGTCGTGGACGCCTTCCGGGTCGGTCTCGAGCGCCTTCCAGATCGGCTCGACACGCCAGTTCAGATCGACCAGCTGTAGCGATGGCACGAGGCTGAAGCGCTTGTAGGGCCACTCCTCCGGTCGGAGTGCAGCGAGGTCGTTGACGAGCATCGCCGGCGCATCGGCTGCATCGAAGGCCGTGCGTGTTGCCCAGTCCATGCGCGCCAGATCGACCAGGGCGGGATGCGGCACGAGCTGCAGGTTGGCGGCAAGAAAGTCGGCAAGCGAGTCGCCGAACCAGCGAATCGAACGCAAACGCGAGGGATGCTGGTCAATATACGCATGCGCCAAGGCGTCGAAGGAAACATCGCCAAGTGCCGTTTGAAAGACGGGAAAATTGTCGCTCAAAGCGGCGGTCAAGCGTGTGTGGTAAGCCTGCAGGTAGATCCGGAAACCGCCGGCCAGTTCTGCCCCCTCTTCAGAGAACAGGCCGGGTGTCGGGTAGCCGTTGAGGATCGCCTGTTGGCAACGCTCCTGCAGTTTCGCCAAGGTGTTCATGCGGCTTGTCGCTGCACAGCCCGGGCACGCCGTGCCACTCGACGCGCCTGGTCGAGTTCGCCGAGCAGCATCTGTAGTGGAGGAATATCGTCATCGCGCTCGATCATCGTCGGGACGGGCCCCAAGCGGCGGATTGCATAAGCGTAGAGCTCCCAGACCGCGTCACAGACTGGGTGATCGTGCGTGTCGATCAGGTAATCGCCATGATCCTCATGCCCGGCAAGGTGGATCTGACGAATGGCGCCGATCGGCAGTGCGTCGATGAAGGCACGCGCATCGAAACCGTGATTGGTGCTGCTCACGTAGACGTTGTTCACGTCGAGCAACAGCTCGCAGCCGCCGCGCCGGACCAATTCGGCGAGAAACTCCCATTCGCTCATTTCGTCGCCGCAGTAACGCACATAACTTGAAACATTCTCCAGCAGCAGCGGCTGGCCGAGAGCATCCTGAACCTGGGCCACACGCGGTAGCAGGTGCTGCAGGCACTCCTCGGTGTAGGGCAGGGGCAGCAGGTCATGCAGGTTGAGCGCCGACGTGCCGGTCCAGCACAGGTGATCAGACACCCAGGCTGGTTGAATCCGCTTGGCCAGCGTGCACAGTTGTTGCAAGTACGAACGGTCCAGTTCATCACTGCCGCCGATGGACAAGGAGACACCATGCATCACCATTGGATAGTCGCGGCGGATGCAGTCAAGATAGTGCAGCGGCTTCCCCCCGGGAACAAGATAGTTTTCCGAGATGATCTCAAGCCAGTCAACTGGCTGTCGACTGGCGACAAAATCCCGATAGTGTTCGCTGCGTAGCCCGAGGCCGAAACCCTCGACGGTCTGCTGCATCGTATCTGCTCCGAATTGGCGCGGTGAGGGGCGCCGCTGCTGAAGTCCGCGTCGTCACTCACCGCGGCAGTGGTAGGCTTACTTGACGACCTTGCCACCTGCGTCGGTGCATTCCTTGGCGCTGGCTTTGCTCACCCAGCCCTGCCCCTTGCAGGAATTCGTTCCCTTGCACTCGCTCTTGGCTGTCTTGCACTCGGAATGTCCCTTGCAGGAATTGACCCCTGCACAGCGGACCGTTGCAGCATCTGCTGCATAGACGCTCGGTGCGGCGATCGTGCCGGCAGCGAAGAGGGCTGCCGCAGCAGCGGCGATGGTAACACCAGACATTTGTTTTGACATGGTTTTCTCCTATGGGTGGTTGGTCTCTGCCGGAACCGGTCGGGCTGCAAATCGTGTTCCGACACAGCTTAGACGCGAATACACACGAAATGCTTACACATCGGGAAAACTTTTTTCCGCCGGGGCATTGGGGAACTGACAGGGAGCGATTGCGATCCTCTTGTGAGTGCAAACTGCCACGCGTCGGCTGCCGGCACCGCTTTCCGGGTTTCTGCCTTGCGATCAAATGTCCGGTCGCACGTGCGAACTTTTTCTATCTTTAGCACTCTCATGCGGCGAGTGCTAAAATGTCCATACGAAGTGGCGTGCAGGAGGAACAATTCACATGACTCAAGCCCTGGCTTTTCCGACGATATCGGCAGCCGGTAGTATCGATGCATACATTCAGGCCGTCCGACAGTTTCCGTTGCTGACCGAGGAGGAAGAGTTTCATCTGGCCACCCGCTTTCGCGAAGAGGATGATCTGGATGCGGCGCGGCAGTTGGTCCTTTCGCATCTCAGGTTGGTGGTCGCCATTTCGCGTGGCTACCTGGGTTACGGTCTGCCTCACGCGGACCTCATCCAGGAGGGTAATATCGGTCTGATGAAGGCGGTCAAGCGGTTCGACCCGGGCCGGGGGGTACGGCTCGTTTCGTTCGCCATCCACTGGATCAAGGCCGAGATCCATGAGTACGTCCTCAGGAACTGGCGCATGGTGAAGGTGGCCACGACCAAGGCGCAACGCAAGCTCTTCTTCAATCTGCGTAGTCTGAAGGCCAGCAGCGACACACTGAATCCGGCCCAGGTTAGCGATATCGCGCACCGGCTCAGCGTCAAACCCGGCGACGTGCTGGAAATGGATACCCGCATGTCGGGACACGATCTGGCGCTTGAGGGCGAGGGCGGCGATGAGGAGGTGTTCGCACCGATCGCCTATCTGGCTGACCCCGCAAGCGAGCCGGGTCGGGTGCTCGAAGCGCGCGCCCGCGCCCACCTGCATGGTGATGGTCTGCAGGCTGCCCTGGCGGGTCTCGACCCGCGCAGCCGCCGCATCGTGGAAGCGCGCTGGTTGACCGAAGACGACCCGGCAACACTGCACGATCTCGCTGCAGAATTCGGTGTTTCAGCCGAGCGAATTCGCCAGATTGAAGTCAAAGCGATGCAGAAGATGCGCACTCGTCTGGCGCCGCTGGTGGCCAGTACCTAGCGTCAGCTTTCAACTCCTTGGTTGGTCGGCAGTTTCACGGCGAGTGCTCAACGCCTTTCGGCATCAGGGATAGTGGCGGAACGCTCGATCGCCGCCACGGAACTGGTGATCGACGCGTGCTCAACGCCTTTCGGCATCAGAGATAGTGGCGGGAGCCGATCGGAATCGACCAGGGCAAATCGATCATTGTGCTCAACGCCTTTCGGCATCAGAGATAGTGGCGGTCGTTCCGCCGCGCCCTGCTTTCCGCCTACGATCCGGTGCTCAACGCCTTTCGGCATCAGAGATAGTGGCGGTGCAATTTCCCGATAAAAACGACACAGGAAGGACCCGTGCTCAACGCCTTTCGGCATCAGAGATAGTGGCGGGGGGGATACGAATTACGGTCCACGGCCTGTTGAGTTGTGCTCAACGCCTTTCGGCATGTTAGTGCAACATGCTTTCTGTAAATTTCCTTCGAGCTGGAAAGGCGTTGCCGTGTGGCCCGCAGCGATGAGGGCGCGTAGCGCCCGAAGAGCGGAGGGCGGCTCGGCAACGCGGCGCGAAGCCAGCCGGCCTGTATCCCAAGTGATTCTTTCGGGGCACTCTTACCCAAACCTTCGAAGGAGTCGACAAAATGGCGC
>NZ_JAEUOL010000038.1 GCF_016789985.1 Accumulibacter sp. | reverse complement strand
AGGACGCCCGCTGCAATCCCACCGCCACTGAAATAAAGCCCGTGAGCAGACCGACCCCAACCATTGGAGTGTCCGCAAAGCCTATCGCAGTGCCCTTTCCTGGTTCAAACGCGGCATCCGCCTTCTCTTGAGACGCGCTGCCAGCGCACTGCCTCTTCCCAAGTTCTTTCAGGGGGCCGAAACATGATAGGTGGTAAGATCGGTCGGGTCTGATGGGCGGCCGCCCGATGTCATTGTGATCCCCCCTTTGTCTGCTGGCACGCGTCTGGCGATGTGCCTTAAGGCATGCCAGTCATTCCAGGAAAGCGGCGCTTGCCGATGAACTACTCTGCTAGCCAAGCAGCGAGACAGGTTTTCCGCCCTGTTCCGAGATCAGCGCGGAAAGGGCCGTGAGTAGTTCCGCGCCGCTTCGCGTATCGCGCCAGGAGGTCCCCTGCCAACGATAATGAAAGCCGCCGGAGTGTCCAGCAACCCAGATTTCCTTGGCGGCGTCATGGCGGTTGACAACCATCTTGCTGCGATCGGCAAACTCGATCTCCAGAACATGGTCGCTGATCATCGCGAAATCGAGCTCGGCGCCGCTTTGCTCGAGCGCCGCTTCAATCTGTCTCAATGCTGCATCAGCGAGCGCATTGAACTCGTCGTCATTCATCTGTGCTAACATCCGTGATTTCGACCTACCGAGCTATGTGGCCATCTCTTCTTTCGGCCTTGCTGGCAACCATCGTGCTTGGCGGCTGTGGCAATCGCGGCAGCCTCGTACTTCCCCCAAAAGTGCAGACACTTCCCGCCACCGTACCGGGCGCTAACCAGCCGGCTGCGCCAAGTGTTGCTGCACCGGCGACCGGTGCCGACAGCGAGTCGGATTCTAGCACGCCGGGAGGAGCGGCCCGATGAGTCATTTTACACGCAAGGACGGCGCTCTGTATGCCGAAGAGGTCTCGCTGCTCGACATTGCGACCCGGTATGGCACGCCATGCTGGGTCTACTCGCGGCACGCGCTGGAAACAGCGCTTGACGAGTTTCAGCAGGTACTTGACGGTTTCGACTCGCTGGTTTGTTATGCCGTCAAAGCCAATTCCAACCTAGCCGTTCTGGACGTTTTTGCGCGTCGCGGTGCCGGCTTCGACATCGTTTCGGCAGGGGAACTCAAGCGCGTTCTGGCGGTGGGGGCCGATCCGCGGCAGATTGTCTTTTCCGGGGTAGGCAAGACTGCTGCCGAGATGGAGCTGGCGTTGGCGGCAGGCATTCTCTGCTTCAACGTTGAGTCCGCGGCCGAGCTTGAGCGTCTCGACGCTGTCGCCGGCAGCTTGGGCAAGACTGCGCCGATCAGCCTGCGCGTCAACCCCGACGTGGATGCGCGCACGCATCCTTATGTCTCGACCGGCCTGAAGGAAAACAAGTTCGGCGTCGCCTATGATGCTGCCCTGCCGTTCTACCGGCAGGCGGCAAGCCTGGACAATGTCCGGATCTGTGGTGTCGATTGCCATATCGGTTCGCAGTTGATGGATGCCGCTCCGTTCGCCGAAGCACTCGACAAGGTTCTGCTGCTGGTCGATGGCCTTGCCGCCGAGGGAATCGTCCTGGAGCACATCGACCTTGGTGGTGGCCTCGGTATTCGCTATCGCGATGAGGAGGCGCCAAGCGTCAAGGACTACCTGCTGCCAATGCTCGACAAGTTGCGCCAAAGGCAACTGCGCATCCTGCTCGAACCGGGGCGCCGCTTGGTTGGAAATGCGGGTCTGCTGCTGACCCGGGTCGAGTATCTGAAGCCGGGCGAGGTGAAGAATTTCGCAATTGTCGACGCCGCCATGAACGACCTCGCGCGACCCGCCCTGTACGGATCCTGGCACGATATCGTTCCGGTGGTGCTGCAGTCAGGAGTCGCCCTGCCTTGGGATATCGTTGGTCCGGTCTGTGAATCGGGCGATTTCCTGGGGCGCGGGCGAGAGCTGGCGCTCTCCTCCGGCGACCTCCTGGCGATCATGTCGGCCGGCGCGTACAGCATGTCGATGAGCTCGAATTACAATACCCGGCCGCGGGCGGCAGAAGTCATGGTCGACGGTGCGCGGTGTCATCTGGTTCGTCACCGGGAAACCGCCGAGGAACTCTTCGCCCTCGAGCGGCGATTGGGCTGATTTCAGTCTTCCGCCCTCATCGGTTCGTCGAGGGGGGGAGGTGGCTCGAGTTCGAGAGGAGCGTTCTCGCGGTAGAACACCTCCTCGGCCGGTCCCCTGCCGCTTGCCGCAGAGGGCAGGGCGACGATTCCCTCGGGCATCGCGGGGAACGACTCAGGGGTATTGCCCAGCGCCCTGGCCATGTAACTGATCCAGGCCGGCAGGGCGGCGGTACCCCCGGTTTCTCCCTTGCCCAGGTTTCTTGGTTGGTCGAAGCCGATCCATGAGCAGGCCACGACCGTTTGCTGGTAACCGCAGAACCAGGCGTCGACGTGTTCATTCGTGGTTCCGGTCTTGCCGGCCAGATCGCGGCGTTTGAGCATTGCCGAAGCACGGGCAGCGGTGCCATAAATGGTGACGTCGCGCAGCATGCTGTCCATCAGGTAGGCGTTGCGGGGGTCGATGGCCCGCAGACTCTCTTCGCCGGCAGTAATCGGTTCAGCCTGTGCAAGTACCTGGTTCTTGTCGTCGCGTATCTCGCGCACGACATAGGGGCGGATGCGGTAACCGCCGTTGGCGAATACCGCGTAGGCCGTAACCATCTCCCAGGGGGTGACCGAGCCGGCGCCAAGCGCCATTGTGAGGTAGGGCGGATGCCTTTTTGCCTCGAAGCCAAAGCGGGTGATGTAGTCCTGCACGAAGCGTACGCCGCTGGCCTGCAGGAGCCGGATCGAGACCATGTTCTTCGATTTTGCCAGTGCGGTGCGCATGCGCATTGGCCCTTCGTACTTGCCATCGTAGTTTTTTGGCTCCCAGGCCTGGCTGCCCGTCACCGTCGCGGGGAAGCTGATTGGCTCGTCGTTGATGATCGACGCCGGAGTGAAGCCCCTTTCCAGCGCGCCCGAATAGATGAAAGGCTTGAAGCTCGAGCCGGGTTGTCGCCAGGCCTGGGTCACGTGGTTGAATTTGTTGCGATGGAAGTCGAAACCACCCACCAGCGCGCGTATGGAGCCATCATGCGGATCGGCAGCCAGCAAGGCCCCTTCGACCTCGGGTAATTGAACGATTCGCCAACTGTTCTTTTCCTCGACCTGGACGCGGATGATTGCGCCGCGGCGCAGACGTTTGTTCGGCGGTGCCTGGTCGTCGATCATTCGGGCCGCGAACTTGAGACCTTCGCCGCTAATCGTGATTAAATCGCCACCGCGCCGGTAGGCCCGCACTTTTTTCGCATCCGCCTGCAGGACGATGGCCGGTTGCAGATCTTCTGCGTCGTGATAATCGAGCAGCAGTTCGTCGAGTGCCTCGTCCTGCTCGGACTTGATGTCAGCGAGGTCGACGTAGGCCTCCGCTCCCCGGTAGCCGTGCCGGCGGTCGTAATCCAGAACCCCTCGGCGCAGACTGGTGTAGGCTGCTTCCTGATCCTCCCGGAGGATCGTCGTATAGACTTTCAGACCACGCGTGTAAACGTCATCAGGAAACTGCTCGGCGGCAATCTGACGTGCCATTTCGGTGACGAACTCGGCGTGAATCGGCGTTCCGTTGATTTCGCGCCGGATAACCAGGGCTTGTGCCAACGCAGCGTTCTGCTGCGCTTCGGAGATGAATCCGAGCTCGCGCATTCTGCGCAGCACATACTCCTGGCGGATCCGGGCCCGCTTCGGGTTGACCACCGGGTTGTAAGCGGAGGGAGCCTTTGGCAGGCCGGCCAGCATTGCCGCTTCGGCGAGGTTCAAATCGCTGATCGACTTGCCAAAATAGATCTGGGCAGCGGCTGCAAAGCCATAGGCACGTTGCCCGAGAAAGATCTGGTTGATGTAAAGCTCGAGGATCTGGTCCTTGTTGAGGTTGTTTTCGATCTTGAAAGACAGGAGGGCTTCGTAGAACTTGCGCGTGTAAGTCTTTTCAGATGACAGGAAGAAATTCTTGGCCACCTGCTGGGTGATCGTCGATGCGCCCTGGCGCTTGCCCCCGCTCAGAAGGTTGGCGTGCAGCGCCCGCAGTATACCCAGTGTATCGACGCCGCCATGTTGATAAAAGCGCTCATCCTCTGCCGCCAGGATGGCCTGCTTCATGATCTCCGGGACGTTCTGGATGTCGACAACCGCGCGCCGTTCCTCACCGAACTCGCCGAGCAGATAGCCGTCCGCAGTGTAGACGCGCAACGGGATTTTCGGACGATAGTCCGTGAGAATCTCCAGTGACGGCAGGTTCGGATAAGCCAGGCTGAGAACAACAACACCCATCGCAATGGCTATTGCGGCAAGTCCGAAAACGACAACAAGGGGATAAAGCAACCAGCGCAGGGCGGAAGACAAGAGGGCGTCCAGCAAAAATGGCCAATACCCGACATTATATTGGAGCGTGGCTGGAAAAGGACTCTGGCGGCCACTGGTCGTTGCGGTCGACGTTTCTCCTGCCCAGGGCGGGGAACTGTGGGAGCGGCGGCCTTACACTGCTCCGTTCAGCAAACGGCTGGGCAAAGGTGGTGGAAACCGGTCAATCGGGATGGGTCGGGACGGCTCGCTTGTCTGCCGTGAATTGGTCGGCCGGTGTCGCCGGGCGCGGCAATGGCCGACTGCGTCCGGAGCGGCTCCAGAAATCGCTTTACACGCTGGAAGCTTGTTGTTAGCATCTAAAGTAGAATATCTATAAGCACGCTAACTGTAACTTATTCAAGGGTTTTTTGAGCGAGGGGTGGCGATTTGCAGCTTGATCTTTCGATCTTTAATCCCAAAACGCGCTCGTTGATCGGGCTTGATATCAGTTCGTCATCGGTCAAGATGGTCGAACTGGCGAGTGATGGCAAGGGGGGCTACCGCGTTGAGCGTTATGCGATCGAGGTTTTGCCGAGGGATGTCGTGTCGGATGGCAATATCGTCAACCTCGAGGCTGCTGCGGAGTCTGTGAGGCGGGCCTGGAAGAAACTGGCCACCTCGACGCGGCAGGTGGCAATCGCCTTGCCGGCCTCGCATGTGATCACCAAGAAGATCATTGTTGCGGCAGGGCAACGCGAGACGGAACTCGAGGTGCTGGTGGAATCCGAGGCCAACCAGTACATTCCGTTTGCGCTCGACGAGGTTAACCTTGATTTTCAAGTCGTTGGACCGGCACCCTCGTCACCGGACGAGATCGAGGTGCTGATTGCCGCGTCGCGCAAGGAGAAGGTGGAGGATCGTGTCGCCGTTGCCGAGTCGGCGGGTCTCAGGCCACGTGTGCTTGACGTCGAATCCTATGCTGTTCTGTCGGCCTTCCAGTTAATCGAGGCGCAACTCCCTGACCGCGGACGCGGACAGATCATCGCGCTGGTCGATATTGGGGCGAATGTCATGAACTTGACGGTGTTCCGCAATGACCAGCAGCTTTACGCCCGCGAGCAGGCGTTCGGGGGCAACCAGTTGACGCAGGATGTCGCGCGTCTTTTCGGGATGAGTTTCGAGGAGGCGGAAGCCGAGAAACGTCGTAACAACCTGCCGGAAAAATATGAAACGGAACTCTTGAGGCCGTTTCTGGAAGCTCTGGCGCTCGAACTGTCGCGGGCGCTCCAGTTTTTCTTTACGTCGACCCAGTTCAACCAGATCAATCATATCGTCCTGGCCGGTGGGTGCGCGGTGATCCCTGGAGTTGACCAGGTGGTAGCATCACGAACCCAGATCAACACGATCATTGCCAACCCCTTTGCCGAGATGGTGCTCTCGGACCGGGTGCGAGGCAAGAGCTTGCTGGCCGACGCTTCGTCATTGATGGTCGCCTGTGGTCTTGCATTGCGGAGATTTGACGAATGATACGCATCAATCTCCTGCCGCACCGTGAGGAGAAGCGCAGAGCGCGGCGGCAACAGTTTTTCGTCCTGTTGGGGCTGGTGACCGTTCTTGCCGGAGTGATTGTCGTTCTCGTGTATTCGATAATTGCCGGCTACATCGCCAGTCAGGATGCGAAGAACGATTTTCTGAAGAAGGAAATTTCCGTGCTCGACAAGGAGATCGACCAGATCAAGCGGCTCAAGCAGCAGAGTGACGCCCTGATGGAGCGGAAGCGGATCATCGAGTCTTTGCAACGTGACCGGGCGGAAGCGGTCCGCTTGTTGAGCGAGCTGGCCAAGCAGATGCCGGAGGGGGTCTATCTCCGTTCAATGAAACAGGAGGGGCAGAAGATAGAACTCGTCGGTCTGGCCCAGTCCAGCGCTCGAGTCTCGACACTGATGCGCAACATCGAAGCGTCGCCCTGGCTGGAAAAGCCCGAGCTTCTGGAAATCAAGGCGGCAGCGGTGGACAAACGGCGCCTCAATGAGTTCAGCATGAACGCCTGGATCAAGCGAGCGCCTGCCGAGCAAGGAGGCGCGAAGTGAAAGCGAGCACTCTGCCGAAGATCGACTTCCGGGGGATCTTGCGTGAGTTCCAGGATCTGAATCCACGTGATGTCGGGGCATGGCCGGTGGTGCCGCGCGTCACCGTGCTCGCGGTATTGTTCGTGGCGATCCTGGTGGCGGGTTGGTGGTTCTATTGGGATGAACAGTTGGTGGCACTCGACGAAAAGCGCCAAGCGGAGCTAAGCCTGCGCGACGAGTACGTCAGCAAGAAGACGCAGGCAGTAAACCTCGACCTCTATGTCCAGCGCCTGAACGACATCGATCGTTCCTTCGGTGCGTTGCTCAAGCAACTGCCGAACAAGTCGGAAGTGGAATCCCTGCTGGTCGAAATCAATCAGGCCGGTATGGGACGTGGTCTGCAGTTCGACCTGTTCAAGCCTGGGCCGGAACAGGTCAAGGACTTCTATGCGGAACTTCCGATTACTGTCCGTCTGACCGGTACCTACCATGATTTTGGTGCGTTCGCCGGCGATATCGGCAAACTGTCCAGAATAGTCACCCTCAACAACATCTCGATCTCCACCAACCAGCAGGGCAAGGACGGAGCTCTGGTCATGGACGCGATTACCAAGACCTTCCGCTATCTCGACGAGGAAGAACTGGCCGCCAACCGGAAGAAGGCTGCCGAGGCGGCGAAAGGTGGACAGCAATGAGCAAGCGGTACCTCATGCTGTGCGGCATCGTCCTGGCTGCCTGTGGCGGCGGAAATCACGAGGATCTGCGCGAGTGGATGAATACTGCGGCCCAGGGTGTCAAGCCCAATATCCCGCCGTTACCTGTCGTCGAATCATACGAAGCCATTCCTTATGACGTGGGCAACATGGTTGACCCGTTCACCATGGCCAAGATGGGGCCCGAAGAGAAGAAGGGTGGGGGCGGTTTCCGGCCGGATCTGGAGCGACCCAAAGAGCCACTGGAGCTTTATCCGCTGGAAACGCTCAAATACGTCGGCGTGATGACCCGGAAGAAGGTATCTTATGCCATCGTTCAGATCGATGGTGCATTGCACCAAATCAAGATCGGAAACTATATGGGCCAGAATTTTGGCGTAGTGGTGGCCATCTCCGAGGCGGAGATCACGTTGCGCGAACTCATTCAGGATTCTGCGGGTGACTGGGTGGAGAGGACGAGCACCTTGGTGTTGCAGGAGAAGGGAGCGAATTAAATGAGACAGATGATGCAGTATCTTCTGGGCTTGGTCGCGACGGGGCTGCTGGCGCTCGCAAGCGCCAGCGCACAGGAAGCGAATCCCAATTCCATCGAGTCTTTGAACGTGGTGCAGCAGGGCGCAACGGTCAATGTCAAGCTGACCTTCAGGGAAGCTTTGCGTGCTCTTCCTCCCGCCTTCAGTGTTGCCAATCCGGCGCGTATCGCCTTCGATTTCGCCAATACGATCAACGGAGTCGGCAAATCCAGCCAGACCTTCAACGAGGGCGATGTGAAAAGTGCCAACATCGTTCAGGCAGAGGATCGGACTCGCGTCGTTCTCAATCTTCACAAGGCTATGACCTATGAGGCGACGATCGACGGCAACAGCCTGCTGCTCACGCTGGCGCCTACCCTCACTGTCGCGGGGAGTCCGCCGGTCGAGCATTTTGCACGGGCGCGACCGACCGAAGTGGCGAACAGCATTCGCGATGTAAGCTTTCGCCGTGGCAAGGACGGTGAGGGACGCATAACCGTCGACCTCAGTGATCCCAATACAGGTATCGACATTCGCCAGGAGGGCAGGAACCTGGTGGTTGACTTCGCCAGGGTTGCCCTTCCGCAGACCCTGCGCAAGCGCCTGGACGTGACCGATTTTGGAACTCCGGTGCTGGCGGTGAATACCGTTCAGAAGGGGGCCGATGCCCGCATGACGATCACGCCACGCGGTCTCTGGGAGCACAATGCGTACCAGAGCGACACCCAGTTCGTGATTGAAGTCAAGCCGATCGTCGAGGATCCCAACAAACTGGTCCAGGGCACGCGCGGCGGCTACCAGGGGGAGAAACTGTCGCTCAACTTCCAGAATGTCGATGTCCGTCGCCTGCTGCAGGTGATCGGTGAGTTCACCGGCATGAACATGGTGGTCAGCGATTCGGTCGGCGGTGCGATCACTTTGATCCTCAAGGACGTCCCCTGGGATCAGGCACTCGATATCATCATGCAGCAGAAAGGCCTCGACATGCGCAAGAATGGGAACGTCATTCTCATCGCGCCGCGCGAGGAAATAGCGACCAAGGAGAAGCTTGAGTTCGAATCGCTGGCGCAGATCGGCGATCTCGAGCCCTTGCAGACCGAGAGCTTCCAGATGAACTATATCAAGGCGGAAGCGGTACAGAAACTGCTGGTCGACCCGAAGCAGACGCTGCTCTCCAAACGCGGCAGCGCGCTGCTCGACGATCGTTCGAACATGATGTTCGTCAAGGATACGCCAAGCCGCCTGGCCGACGTGCGCGCCATGATTGCCAAGGTCGATGTGCCGGTTCGCCAGGTACTGATCGAAGCCCGCATCGTCGAGGCGAGCGACTCGTTTTCTCAGAACCTGGGGGTTCGTCTCGGCACCGGATTTGCCAAGAAGACGACCGAGATCGACCCGGTTACGGGGCAGGTCAGCACGACCGTCGAAAACACGAATCAGGCCTACATCAACACATCAACCCGTGTTGGTTCGTACGGGTCGGTGAATTTGCCGGCGAATCCGCCGACCGGCATTCCTGGCAATCTTTTGCTGAGCTTGTACAACAGCGATTTCACGCGTTACCTCAGCATGGAGATCCTTGCCCTGGAGGCGGACGGTCGCGGCAAGATCATCTCCAGCCCGCGCGTCATGACGGCCAATCAGGTTGAGGCAATCATCGAGCAGGGTGTCGAGATTCCTTATCAGCAGGCGACCAGTTCCGGCGCCACCAGCGTATCGTTCCGCAAGGCTAATCTGTCATTGAAAGTGAAGCCGCACATTACGCCGGACGGCAAGATTGCCATGGAGCTTGATGTCAACAAGGACAGTCCAAACCGCAGCCTGCAAACGGGCGGTGCGGGCGTGGCGATCGATACCAAGCATGTCAAGACCGAAGTGCTGGTCGAGAACGGAGGGACCGTGGTGATCGGCGGGATCTATACGCAGACCAGCGGCACCAACATCCAGAGAATCCCGTTCCTCGGTGACCTGCCCTACATCGGCTGGATGTTCAAGAACCGGGAGGTAATCAACGACAAGACGGAGTTGCTCGTCTTTGTAACACCGCGCATTGTCACCGAGCAACTGTCGGTGCGCTGACGGCCTCCCTGACGCAACCAGAAGAAGCCGGCGATCGCCGGTTTTTTCTTGCCTCTTTACTGCCGTGACCATGCGTTGGTTAGAATGAGCCGGTGAGAAACGACGACGATACACGCAACGTTTACCTGGTCGGGCTGATGGGTGCTGGCAAGACGACGGTTGGGCGTGCTCTGGCCAAGCGCCTGGGTTATCGTTTTCTGGATTCGGATCACGAGATCGAGGCGCGTACCGGAGTCAGCCTGGCGACCATTTTCGAGATCGAAGGCGAGGAAGGCTTCCGCAAGCGCGAAGCGCAGGTCGTTGCCGACCTCGCCGGTCTGAAGCGTCATGTCGTGGCCACCGGTGGCGGCGCCATTCTGCGCACCGAAAACCGCCAGGTCCTGCACGCAAGCGGTATCGTCATCTATCTCAACGTGCCGTTGACCACGCTCTACGAACGAACGCGGCATGACAAGAAGCGGCCGTTGCTGCAGGTCAGCGACCCGCGACAGAAACTGCGCGAACTGCATGCGCAGCGCGATCCGTTGTACCGTGAGATCGCGCACCTGATCGTCAGTGGCAGCCGGATCACTGCGCAAGCGACACTCAATCTGCTGATCAAGGAAATGGGGGAGACATGGAAACGTTGACGCTTGCACTGGGGGATCGTTCCTATCCTATCCATGTCGGCCGGGATCTGTTCGCACGTGCCGAATTGTTGCTGCCCACCCTGCGCCAGAACAGGGCGGCGATCGTCAGCAATGTCACGGTTGCGCCCTTGTACCTCCAGCGCCTGCGCGATTCACTGGAGAAAGCCGGGGTCGAGGTGGCCGAAATCGTTCTGCCCGATGGTGAGGAGTTCAAGGACTGGCGCACCCTCAACACGATCTTCGATGTCCTGATCGAGCGACGTTGCGAACGTTCGACCACCCTGATCGCGCTCGGTGGCGGCGTCGTCGGTGATATTGGCGGTTTCGCTGCCGCCTGTTTTCTACGTGGCATGCCCTTCATCCAGATTCCCACAACCCTGCTGGCGCAGGTGGACTCGTCGGTTGGCGGGAAGACGGCAATCAATCATCCGCTGGGCAAGAACATGATCGGCGCCTTCCACCAGCCAAAGCTTGTGCTGGCCGACACGGACACGCTCGACAGTCTGCCCGAGCGCGAATTGCGCGCCGGATTGGCCGAGGTCATCAAGTATGGCCTGATCAGGGATCTACCCTTTCTGGAATGGATCGAGCTCAACCTCGATCGGCTGCTTGCCCGTGAGCCGACAGCACTGGTCGAAGCCGTCTACCGGTCCTGCCGCAACAAGGCGGAAGTAGTGGCCGCAGACGAGCGTGAGGCTGGCGAGCGCGCCTTGCTCAACCTCGGGCACACCTTTGGCCACGCGATCGAAACCGGGGTTGGTTACGGTGAGTGGCTGCACGGTGAAGCAATTGCCGCGGGTACGCTGATGGCAGCGGAGCTTTCCTTCCGGCTTGGCTGGATCGACCGGCAGAGCGTCGCGCGCATCGAGCGTCTGTTTCAGCGTGCCGGTCTGCCGGTGCACGGGCCGATGTTGAGTGTCGAGCGATACCTTGAGCTGATGCAGAGCGACAAGAAGGTGCAGGATGGCAAACTGCGCCTGGTGCTCTTGCAGCAGGTCGGCAGAGCGGTGCTGAGCGACGCTGCTTCGCTGGCCGACATTCGCCAGGTGATCGAGCAACGTTCCGGGCATGCTTGAACAGGCGCCCTACGCCGTCACGGCAGCCAATTCGCGTGGGCGGCAGCATCGCGATACGCAGCCATTGCATCGCGGTGAATTTCAGCGCGACCGGGATCGGATCATTCATTCGACGGCCTTCCGCCGGCTCGAGTACAAGACCCAGGTCTTCGTCAACCATGAAGGGGATCTGTTTCGCACCCGCCTGACGCACAGCCTGGAAGTGGCGCAGATCGCGCGCGGCATCGCCCGTGCCCTGCGGCTCAACGAAGACCTGGTGGAAGCGATATCGCTGGCCCACGATCTTGGCCACACTCCGTTCGGCCACGCGGGACAGGAGGCGCTCAACGATTGCATGCGCGAGCACGGGGGTTTCGAGCACAACCTGCAGAGCCTGCGGACGGTAGACCTGCTTGAGGAGCGTTACGCCACCTTCGACGGTCTCAATCTCTGTTTCGAGACACGCGAAGGAATCGTCAAACATTGTTCGCCGGATAACGCACGCAGTCTCGGCGATCTGGGTGAGCGTTTCCTCCGGCGCACGCAACCATCGCTCGAAGCCCAGATCTGCAATCTGGCGGATGAGATTGCCTACAACAACCACGACGTCGACGATGGGCTGCGAGCCGGTCTGATCACTCTTGAGCAGCTTGAGGACGTCAGCCTTTTTGCACAGCACGTCGCCGCCGTACGTGCTTGCCATCCCGGGCTCGGCGGCCGTCGTCTGATCCATGAAACGGTGCGACGCATGATCAACGCCCTGGTTTGCGATCTGATCGAAACGACCGCGGCGAACATCGGTGTCCAGCAACCGGCAAATCTGGCGGCCGTGCGGCGGGGACCGCCGCTGGTTGGCTTTTCTGCAGAGATGGGCGAAGCACAACGGCTCATGAAGCGATTCCTGCGCACCCACCTCTATCAACACTATCAGGTGCTGCGCATGGCGAGCAAGGCGCAGAAGATCGTCAACGACCTGTTCTCTGCCTTCACGGCCAACCCGCGTTTGCTGCCGCAGCAATACCAAGCGCCTGCTACGGGTGACCAGGTACGCCGAGTGGCCGACTATATCGCCGGAATGACCGACCGCTACGCGATCAAGGAGCATCGCCGCCTGTTTGCGGTCGGCGAGAGCTGAAAACGGCGGAACCGCAGCGCGCCACCGGCAGCGCTGCGCAAAATTGAACTACTTGACTGTATGGTCAGGACAGCGGGTCAGGGTGACGGCCAGTCCTTGATGTACGCCTTGAGCAGCTTGTTCTCCATGTTGCGCTCCTCGAGAACCGCCTTTGCGACATCGTGAAAGGAAACGATACCAACGATTGTTTCCTCTTCCATGACCGGTACGTAGCGGGTATGCGTATCGACCATGATGCGCCGCAGTTCGTCTACGTCCATGTCCGGATGCGCCGTCTGCGGGGTACGGTCCATGGCCTCGAGGACAAGGATCTCGGCGATCGGCGGAGTCGGCCCCACCCGACGTTCAGTCTGGCGCTTGGCCAGGATGGCGAGCACTTCGCGGAAAGTCAGCATTCCTGCCAGCTTGCCGCCGTCCATCACGATCACCGAGCCAATGTCGTTCTCGGCCATCATGATGACGGCTTCGGAAAGCGGCGAGTCTGGATGTACGGCGAACAGAGCGGAATCCTTGACCTGCAGAACTTCTTTGACCTCCATGTCACCCCCCTGGATATAGGATAGCTGGCTGATGTGCCAATTGACGTGTCGCCGAGATTCTACCAGATGTCGTGCGACATCCGGAAATCCGGCCATCGCCGCC
>NZ_JAEUOL010000017.1 GCF_016789985.1 Accumulibacter sp. | reverse complement strand
TGCACCACCGACGACTTCACGCGCGGCGTTGATGCACTGGTGTACCACATCGACGAGGCGAGCGAAGAAATGCGCATCGCCTACCCGCTTGACTTGTTCGACCGCAACATTACCGACGGACGGATGATGATCGTCTCCTTTCTCACCCTGGTGATCGGCAACAACCAGGGAATGGGCGACATCGAACACGCCAAGATCTACGATTTCTACATGCCCGAACGGGCGATCCAGCTCTTCGACGGGCCGGCCAAGGACATCTCGGACATGTGGCGCGTGCTCGGGCGGCCGATCAAGGATGGCGGTTACATCGCCGGCACGATCATCAAGCCCAAGCTCGGCCTGCGTCCCGAGCCATTCGCCAGGGCCGCGTACCAGTTCTGGCTCGGTGGCGATTTCATCAAGAACGATGAACCGCAGGGCAATCAGGTTTTTGCACCGATGAAGAAGGTAATGCCCCTGGTGTACGACGCGATGAAGCGCGCACAGGATGAAACCGGCCAGGCAAAACTGTTCTCGGCCAACATCACCGCCGATGACCACTACGAGATGTGCGCCCGTGCCGATTACATTCTCGAGACCTTCGGGCCCGATGCCGACAAGGTCGCTTTCCTGGTCGACGGCTATGTCGGCGGCCCCGGGATGGTCACCACCGCGCGCCGGCAATACCCGAACCAGTACCTGCACTACCACCGTGCCGGGCACGGCGCCGTTACCTCACCAAGCTCGAAGCGCGGCTATGATGCCTACGTGCTGGCCAAGATGTCCCGCCTGCAGGGTGCCTCGGGAATCCACGTCGGGACGATGGGTTACGGCAAGATGGAAGGTAGTGCCGACGATCGCGCCATCGCCTATGTCATCGAGCGCGACGAGTATCAGGGTCCGGTCTATTACCAGAAATGGTACGGCATGAAGCCGACGACGCCGATCATTTCCGGAGGCATGAATGCTCTGCGTCTGCCAGGCTTTTTCGCCAACCTCGGCCACGGCAACGTGATCAACACCTCGGGGGGCGGTTCCTATGGACACATCGACAGCCCGGCGGCGGGGGCCATCTCCCTGCGCCAGGCCTATGAGTGCTGGAAAACCGGCGCCGACCCGATCGAATGGGCCAGAGAGCACCAGGAATTCGCGCGTGCCTTCGAGTCTTTCCCCGGCGACGCCGACAAGCTCTATCCGGGCTGGCGTGAAAAACTCGGCACCCATCGCTGACCGATCAAGCCGGCTCGCCGCAGCGCTCGAGCAAAGCCGGCGGCGCTGGCTGAGCGCCCGGCACCCAGCACACCCAACACTGCGAGACCATCCATGACCGACAAGGAGCAGTTCAGGGTTCTCGAACAACCCTTCTACCAACCACAGAGCAACGAAATCGCGCTTTACGAAGCCGCCTACACGGCACGGCTACCGGTGATGGTCAAAGGACCCACCGGCTGCGGCAAGTCGCGCTTCATCGAGTACATGGCGTGGAAACTCGGCAAGCCGCTGATCACCGTGGCCTGCAATGAAGACATGACCGCCTCCGATCTGGTCGGGCGCTACCTGCTCGAAGCCAACGGTACGCGCTGGCTCGATGGACCACTGACCACCGCTGCGCGCATCGGCGCCATCTGCTACCTTGACGAGATCGTCGAAGCCCGCCAGGACACGACGGTCGTCATTCATCCGCTCACCGACCATCGCCGCACCCTGCCGCTCGACAAGAAGGGAGAATTGATCCCTGCCCACCCCGACTTCCAGCTGGTCATTTCGTACAACCCGGGCTACCAGAGCCTGATGAAGGATCTGAAACAGTCGACCAAGCAGCGCTTCGCTGCCTTCGAGTTCGACTATCCGGAAGCGCAACTGGAGACGACGATCCTGGTCACGGAAAGCGGCATCGACCACGCCACCGCTGCGCAACTGGTGAGCATCGGCGCTGCCGCCAGGCGACTGAAGGGCCACGGTCTCGACGAAGGCATCTCGACCCGCCTGCTGGTCTATGCGGCGACCCTGATCAAGGGTGGAGTGAGCCCCGGCGACGCCTGCCGCATGGCGCTCGTACGGCCGATCACCGACGACCGCGACATCCGTGACACGCTCGATCACGCGATCGACGCGACCTTCGCATAGGCGGCGGCGAGACCCGGCATGTCGACCAGCGGCTTACCGGACAGCTCCTGGGGCGAACGTCTGGCAGCGTACCGCGCGCGGCTCGATTGCCGTTTTCCGCAACTTGCCGAAGTCTTCGAGCCCTGCCTGCTCGACGCCCTGGCCGTTCTCTCCCCGGCAGGCATCGACGCTTATCTCGACTGCGCGCGCTTTCTGGGCCACATGGGACGCGGCGTCGAACCGCTGCTGCTGTTTCTCGAAGAGTGGCCAACGATCGCCCGCCTTCTCGGCGAGGACGCGCTGCCGGCGATCGAACACACCATTCGCACGCTGTGGAAGTCCCCCAACGGCAAGGCGATCACCCCCTTCCTGCAGACACTGGCGGCTGTCGCCCGCCGCCTCGCCGCACGCGAGCAGATGCAGCACTACCTGGACCTGACGCTGGACTTCATGGCACGGACCACCGGTTCGGTGCATGGTATTCATCAGACTTTCGCCAGCCCCGGCCTACCCGCGTTCTTCATCCAGGCACCTCTGCTGCTCAATGCACTGACCATCGCCGGCTTGCAGAACTGGGTCGATTATGGAATCCGCAACTATCCAAAGCACCCCGAGCGCCAGCACGCCTATTTCAGCCTGCAGTCGCCGGACAGCCGCGCAGTGCTGCAGCGGGAGCGTCATGGCACCTTGCTGGTCGACAACGAACGGCGGCTCGATCTTTATCTGCGCGGCATGTGGCAGACCAGCGCGCAACTGGTGCCCTTCACCACCAGCCTCGACCAATCAGGCCGCAGCGTCCCCCATGATGACCCGTCCGGCATACGGCTGCCCGACGCGCTTGACGATGCGCGCGGCGTCAGCGGCATCGACCGCTACCGAGCCGCTCTGGCGCACATCGCCGGCCATCGGCGCTGGAGCACGCCGATGTTCGCCGACAATTTCAGCCCGCAACAGCGCATGACCATCGAGTTCTTCGAAGACAGCCGCATCGACGCGCTGATCCTGCGCCGGTACCCCGGCCTGCGCCGCAGCTTCCTGGCCCTGCACCCGCGGCCGGTTGAAGGCGCCTGCGATCCGGCAACGCAGTCCTGCCTGCGTCATCGCCTGGCGATGCTCTCGTGCGCCCTGCTCGACCCGCAACACGGCTACCGGGACGAGGCGCTGCACGATTTCGTCCGCCGTTTCCAGGAAACCCTGGCGCAGGGAGATTCGAGCAGCGCGGCAATCGCCGCGCTGGCGCTCTCCTTCGTCGCCCGGACACGACGCCAGAGCGACCAACTGGCCGAGGTTCATTTCACCGACACCGAGATCGACTACCGCGACGACAATCGCCACCTCTGGCGCTTCCACGAACTCAGTGACGACGAAGAGATGTTCGAGCAGCACCGTCCGGCGGCAGCCGTCACCGAGCCCGACCGGCTGCCGCCGCGCCACTACCCCGAATGGGACTACCAGAGCCAGACCTACCGTCCGGACTGGGTCAGCCTCTACGAATCGCTGCACCCGAGTGGCGATGCCGCCACCATCGACCGCCTCCTCGCCAAACACGCCGTGCTGGCCAGGCGGCTGAAACGTCTGCTCGACCTTCTGCGACCGCAGGACAAGACGCGCATCCGCTACCAGGAAGACGGCAGTGAACTCGATCTCGACATCGCCATCCGCTCGCTGATCGATTTCAAGGGCGGCACCTACCCCGACCCGCGGATCAACATGAGCCATCGCACCAGCGGTCGCAATCTGGCGGTGCTCCTCCTCCTCGACCTCTCCGAGTCGTTGCGCGACAAGGTCCGGGTCGGCGACGGCGAACAAAGCGTCCTCGAGTTGAGCCAGGAGGCGGTGTCGCTGCTCGCCTGGACGATCGAACAACTCGGTGATCCGCTGGCCATCGCCGGCTTTCATTCCGATACCCGGCACGACGTGCGGTACCTGCATCTCAAGGGCTACAGCGAGAACTGGGGCGAAACCGTCAAGAGTCGCCTGGCGGCCATGCAGGCCGGCTACTCGACACGCATGGGTGCGGCGATGCGCCATGCCGCGCACTACCTCTCCGCGCAGAAAGCCGAAAAGAGACTGCTGCTCATCCTCACCGATGGACAGCCAGCCGACGTCGATACACCGGACGAGCGGCTGCTGATCGAGGACGCCCGCAAGTCGGTCAGCGAACTCGAGCGGCAAGGCATCTTCACCCATTGCATCAGTCTCGACCGCAAGGCGGATGACTACGTGAGCGACATCTTCGGCCGACGATATTCGGTGATCGACCATGTCGAGCGCTTGCCGGCAAAGTTGCCGGAGCTGTTCATGGCCTTGACCAGATAGCCGGAAACGATGCCCGGCACCACCAAGCTGCCGTTGCACGTGACGATCAGGGTTTGCTTCGGGTTGTTGCTGTTGTGCACGGCCACCACCTGGGCCGCGACCTGCGACAGCGGGCGCCGGCAATCGCCGATCGACATCACCAACAGCCAACGGCAGAAGCTGCCTGGTCTCGCCTTCGCGTACCGCAGCGCGCCTTTGCTCATCGCCGACGACGGCCACACGGCGCGCGTCCGTTTCGGCCGGGGCAACCACTTGTCCATCGGCGGCCAGCGTTATGTCCTGCAACAGTTTCACTTCCACACCCCGAGCGGCGATCGCATCGCCGGCGAACCATTCCCGATGGCCGCCCATCTGCTGCACAAGAGCGCCTCCGGGCAGTTACTGGCGGTGGTGGTACTGTTTCGCCTGGGCGCCGAGAACCCGTTCTTGCGCTCGCTGATGCCACTCATCCCCGCGCCTGCCGATGGCGATCATGCGCCACCGGGAATCACGGTCGATCCCGGTCGTCTGCTGCCCGCCAACCGCGGCTACTACCGCTACAGCGGTTCGCTCACCGGGCCGCCGTGCACCGAGGGTGTCGACTGGATCATTCTCAAGCAGCCGCTGGAGATTTCGGCCGCGCAACTGGCACGCTATCGCGCCCGCTTTCCCGACAATTCCCGTGACGTCCAGCCCTTGCACGGGCGGCAGGTTGTGGAAAGCCTTTGATCGCAAAATCCCGCGTTGAACGAC
>NZ_JAEUOL010000286.1 GCF_016789985.1 Accumulibacter sp. | reverse complement strand
AAGGCGCCATCAACCGCTCTGACCAGCGCCTTTCGCTCAAACTCCATCTCACCCATCGGGTGACCCTCCCTCTTGGCCCCAAACCCTCATCAATGCTCAGTTTGCACCAATGCTGGGAGGTTCAACTGAGGAAAATAGGATCATCACAAGGAGCGTCATCCATGGCCCGGGAGAAGACGTCACCCTCGCCGGTGACCGACCGCGGGATACACCTTGTCTTGCTCTTTGCCCTCGTTGCGGAGCACCTGTCGATTTGCTACGAGCCTCGCCAGTGGCCGAAGGAGGCGCGTGCGGTGAGTCTCGTCACCGACTGGCCGGCAAGGTCCGGACGTCGCCTGCGGGTTGATGAACGACGACAGCTTGCGGCGCTGAGCGGTCAGTTGGCCAGGCAGATCGCGGCAACCCTCGGCCGGGAAGCCGGATTGCAAACCGTCCATGAAATGATGGAATCGCTCGATTCCGATCACCAGTCCGAGATCGAACGATCGCTGATGGTGGAATGCGAACGGATGCTCGACGGCGCTCTGGCCGATCGGCCCTGAGCCAGCCGGTGTGTTATCTGCCGGCGGTGTCCGGGGAAGGACACGGAGCGGGCGGATTGACCGCCGGCCCGACCTTGATTGACGCTGCTTGATCGCCTGGGTATTCTCGTTCTGGTGCCGCTCGATCTCCTTTCCCATAACGCCAGTTTACTGCCCAGATCGAGGTGGCGCGGCCTGCTGGGCGTCATCCTGGGTCTGCTGTTGTTCGTGCCACTGCTCGGTGGGGGAATTTTTTACCTCGAACAACCGCGTCTGCAGGAGGAGGTCTTTGCGGATCTGAACGCCATCGCCGAGCTGAAGGCCGGCCAGATCGAAACCTGGCTTGACGAGCGACGCGGCAATGCCATGATCCTCGGCGCCAGCCCCGGACTGATTGAAGATGCCGTACGCGCGGCGGGTGGCGAGGATGTCGGGGCACGGCGACGCCTCGTCGAACGTCTCGAGACGCTCAGGCAGGCGTACGCCTACGAGGGCTTCGTGGTGGTGGATGCCGGCGCCCAGCAAATCCTCGCGGTGGGTTTGCACGAAACATTTGCCGAGGCGCCGGTCCGACAGGCGCTCCAGAGAGCGTTCCAGACTGCCCGTGTGGTGACGACCGATTTCTATCGCAGCGCATCGGGTCGCGTCCACCTGGATGTAGTGGCGCCGCTGGCGCAGGAAGTCGGCGGCGCGCGCCGGGTGGTGGGCGCCGTCGTCCTCGACACTCCGGTCGAACGTCTCGTTTTCCCGCTGATCCAGAGCTGGCCGACACCGAGCCCGAGCGCCGAAACGCTGCTGGTGCGCCGCGAGGGGGACGCCGTACTGTATCTGAACGAATTGCGCCATCGCCAGGGAGCGGCCTTGCTGTTCAGCCAGGCACTCGATGATCCCGATCTGCCGGCGGCGCGCGCCGTGTTGGCCGGTGTGCCACAGTTCGTGCTGGGGAAGGACTACCGCGGGGTCAGCGTACTCGCCGCCACGCGTCCGGTAGCCGGCACCGCGTGGCATCTGGTGGCGAAGATCGACCGCGATGAAGTGCTGTCTCCACTGCGCAAGCTGGTGTTCTGGGTCAGCCTGGTCGCGACGGCCGCCGTCCTGGTCGTCGCGCTCCTGATCCTTCTGCTGTGGCGTCAGCAAACACGAACACACCGATTCGAGCTGGCAGCCCAGGAAATCGAGAAGGCTCACCTGCTCAACTTCTTTTTCGATCTTCCCTTCGTCGGCATGACTGTTCTGTCCACGGACAACCTGCGCTGGCTGCGTTTCAACGACCGCCTGTGCGAGATCCTGGGTTACCCCCGCGACGAGCTGGTCGACCTGACCTGGATGCAGCTCACCTACCGCGACGACCTCGCCGCCGACCTGCTCCAGTTCCAGCGCGTCACGAGCGGCGAGACGAACGGATTTCGGACGGATAAGCGCTTCGTGCGCAAGGACGGCATCGTCATCACGGCCATGACGGATGTGCGCGCGGTCCGGCATGAGAACGGCGGGGTTGACTTCCTGGTCGCGACCGTTCAGGACATCACGGCGCGCCTGCAGGCGGAGGGCTTCGCCCAGGAAGTGCTGGACAATGTCGATCAGGGTTTCGTGGTCTATGATCGGGCGCTTCGGGTGGTGGTGTGGAACCGGTTCCTCGAGCGCGCCATTGGGGTGCCGCGCGACGCCGCCATCGGCAAGCAGGTCCATGAGCTGTTCCCGCAGGCTCGGCAGCACGGCATCGAAGCCTATCTCGGACGTGCCCTGGCGGGCGAAATGGTGATGGCCGACGGGTTCGTTCCGCGCTTGCGCGGAACGACCGAACTCCTGGCGCCGGAGGCCGCCGCAGAGCGTCGCGGTGATCCGCTGCTGCTGTGGACCTTGTCCTCCTATGCGCCGCATCGCAACGCTCATGGCGAGATCGACGGGGTCCTGGTGAATGTGGTCGACATGACCGCGCTCAAGTACAGCCAGGACTCGCTGATCGAGTCCAACGAAAAGCTGCGGCAACTCTCGCAATACCTGGAGCGGGTGCGCGAGGAGGAGCGGGTACGCATCGCGCGTGAGCTGCATGATGACCTCGGCAGCACGCTGACCGGGGTCAAATGGGCGATCGCGATGGCCATCGATCGCGCCCGGGAGGCGGCGCTGCCCGGCGACGAACAGTTGGCCCACGCGTCGCGCTTGCTGGATTCCGCTGTCGATACGATGCGCCGCATCATCAGCGACCTGCGGCCGAGCGTTCTCGACCAGCTTGGCGTATGGACGGCGATCGAATGGTATGCCGGGCAGGTCGAGGAGCGCACCGGTCTGCAATGCGTGATTTCCATTGCGGACGAGGTCGAGGCGATCGCTGTCGATGCCGAGCGTGCTACGGCAATGTTCCGCATCGTCCAGGAAGCCTTGACCAATTGCGTCCGTCATGCCCAGGCCGCGCGCGTCGACATCGGTATCCGGCGCGCCGCCGGTGCCGTCGTGATCGCGGTCGAGGACGACGGCGTGGGTCTTGGCGACGAGGCCCTGATCAAGGCCGGATCCTGGGGCCTGCTGGGTATCCAGGAACGTGCCGCCCGCTTTGGCGGCGACATCACGCTGTCGCGCGGCGTGAAGAAGGGAACGATCATTGTTCTGCGTATGCCGGTTTGACGGGCGATGAACGTGCCCGCGCTGCAGATCCTGCTGGTCGACGATCATGCCGTGGTGCGCGGTGGTCTGGGGCTGCTCCTGGCCCAGACCGGCGACATGGCGGTGGCGGGCGAGGCGGAGAACGCCGATCAGGCGATCCAGTTGATCCGCCAGAGGGAATTCGATGTCGCGCTGGTCGATATCGGACTGCCCGGCAAGGGCGGTCTTGACCTGTTGAAGCAGATCAAGAGCGAGCGGCCGCGGCTGGCCGTGCTCATGCTCAGCATGTACGCCGAGGAGGTCTATGCCGTGCGCGCGCTGAAAGCCGGCGCGGCCGGCTACCTGACCAAGAACAGCCCGCCGGCGACGCTCCTCGCGGCGATCCGCAAGGTCGCCGGCGGCGGCCGGCATGTCAGCCCGGTGCTGCTGGAGCAGTTGGCGGTTGAGGTGGGGCGCGGCAGGAAGTCCGCCGCCGAGGCCCTCTCGGATCGCGAGGTCGAGGTGCTGCGGCGGATCGCCTCCGGCGAGAGTCTGAACCAGATCGCCGAGGCGCTGTACCTCAGTCCCAAGACGGTGACCACCTATCGTGCCCGCATTGTCGAAAAGACCGGGCTGCACAGCAACGCCGAACTCGCCCGCTATGCCCTGGCGAAGGGCCTGTTGTCATGACGCGGCGCCGGACCGGTCGCGCGCAGCTCGTGTGGCGAGCGGGTATCTGCTCGCTCAGGGTTGCGCCTGCCCGGTGCCGGCGCTTGCGTGCTGTAGGGATTTCCCGACGGCTCCGCTGTCGGCCATCGCCGACAGGAAAATTACACGCGCTGCCGATAGCCGATGTCCGGCGCGCAGGGGATGATGCAGTCTCGATGGCATGACGCGCAGGAAGCAGCTGCTTCCGGGCGCGGCGCAACAACCGAGGAGACAAGCATGGATGCCTGCGCATCGATCACCCTGCAGCATGACCGAACCCGTGTCCTTCTGGTTGATACCGACAACCTGTTTCTCGACGATGTCGGAAGCGCGCTGCAGGCGGACGCCGGGCTCGATGTCGTGGCCACCGCCCGTTCCATCGAAGACGCCTACGCTTGCGCGGCGCGGTATACGCCCGACGTGATCATCATCGGTTGGGGCAAGGCAGCGCGGGCTTTTGTGCATGCCGCCCTGGCCAGCCAGTCCGCCAACGGGATCAATCCGCTGATCGTCATCGTGCTGGCACAGGGAATCACCAGCATTCCCGGTCTCACCTCGCTCAGTCTCCTGCCCAACGTTGCGCTGATGGGGCATGTGCAGGTCGAGAAGTGGCTGCTCCGGCCAAGGTCATCGGCTTCTCCCCTCCGCATGCACTGACCCGCCTTGCGCCGGTCGTCGAAGTGCGCTGCAGGCAAGGGACATCCGGCGCGGCCTGCGTGCCAGGGGCGGAGCACAATGCCAGCCGCCCTTGCGTCGGGGTGAATCTCTCTCCTTATTGTGACCAGTCGTGATGTCGATCCTGATCGTTGATGACTCAGCCGTGGTGCGCAGCATGTTGCGCGAGATGCTCGCACAGGTCGAGGGTGCCGAAGTGGTGGGCGAATTTGCCAGTCCCGCCCCGGCCATCGCAAGTATCCGCCGCGCCCCGCCGGATGTCGTCCTGCTCGATATTCAACTGACCAATGGCAGCGGGCTGGAGGTTCTGCGCGAGGTGAGAACGCAACATCCGGGTGTCAAGGTGATGGTGTTCACGAACTTCGCCGAGGAGGTGTACCGCAAGCGATGCCTGCAGGCCGGTGCCTATGCCTTCTACGACAAGAAGAGCGATCTGCACATCCTGCGGCAGGCCCTGCGTAAGCTGGCTTGCGCTTAGCGAGCATCGATCCGCCGCGCTACGGGTTACCTGGCCACCGCGATCGAGGCCAGTCTCAGGGATGCGTCAGGAAGAACATGATCCCCAGACCGACCAGCAGCACGAAGCTCGACAGAAGCACTGTCAGGCGATGCATGACCTTGTCGTAGGTGCGGTGAATCAGGCTATGGATGGCATGCAGTCCGGCGCAGGCGCAGGACCCGGTAACCAGCCGGTCGGGTGCGGGCGTGCTGGCCAGGGTGTGCTGGGCACGCAGCTCGGCTTCCTGGGCAGTGCGCAGGAGTTGTGGTTGCGAGGTGGATCGCCTGCGTCGAAAATGGTCGGGCGTGGCTGGTGGCTGACAGGAAAGTCGATATGACTCCTGCGCTCATTGCGCGACTGATCCGGTGCAGGCAGGCGTCGGAAAGGTTTCCGAACCGCTCCGGTAGCCATCCGGATGGCTCCGGCAAGGATCCGGACGACTCCAGCAAGCATCCCGACGTATCGGGAAGTCATTCGGGGCATCGTCCCGGCCGGGTAGAGCGTGCTGCTGGTGTGCACGCCTCCGAGCGTCACGTCGTTGGCCGACACCACCTTGATGCGCACAAATCGGTCGTTCAGTCGTCCCCAGCCGGGGTTTGCTTCGAGGTAGTCACCAACGACGACGCCGTACGCGGCTTCGAGCGTCGTCACCGCCGCGCCGGCGTTGGTGACGGCGGTCATGTTCTTGCTCGTGCCGTAGGTTTGTACCGCCGCCAGGGTCAGGCCGCGGCGGCGCGGGTCAGTGCCATCGTTCTATATGGACGCCTCCCCTTTGCCAAAGTCGGTTTTGGTGTGTTGGGACAGATAGGCTGCAGTTCCATGTCCGGCCTGGCAGTTCCATATCCGGCCTGTTATGCAGGGACAGACCTGCTGGCCCTGATGGAATCCGCTGGCCCGCGCCTCATTCTCCTTAAGGACTCAAAGTTCAAACAACGATCCAGGCTTGGCGGGTCACGGTCTGACCTGTTTGCCATCACACTTTTTCGACCTTGCGCAACCTTTGCGGCGGCCACTCCTTTCTTCAAAGTG
>NZ_JAEUOL010000245.1 GCF_016789985.1 Accumulibacter sp. | reverse complement strand
GCCCTCTCTCCGCAACCCGCTTCACCGCCTCCGCCCGAAATTCCGGCGTGTACAACCCCGTCGGCATCCTTGTCATTTCCATCTTCCGTTTCCATTCATTTTACGAAACGTTGGACTCCACTTTTTTCAGCCTACCTCAGTGGCGCTGGCAGCGTCAGTGCTGAGCGCATTCCGCCCAGTGGCGAACCTTCCAGCGTTAGCTCTCCGCCGTACAGTCGGGCCAGATCGTCGACGATAGCGAGCCCGAGACCTGATCCCGGCACCTGCTCGTCGGCGCGAACGCCGCGCTGGATGACGGCATCCCGCTGCTCGGCAGCCAGCCCGGCGCCGTCGTCGTCAATGAAGATGTGGAGCTTGCCGCCTTCAGTACCGGCGCTGACATCGATCCGCTGGGCGGCCCATTTGCAGGCATTGTCGAGCAGGTTGCCGAGCATTTCCTGCAGGTCGTGCGCATCGCCGCGAAAGGCCAGCGTCTCCGGCATTGGCACTACCCGCAATTCAAGCGCACGCTCGGCATGGATGCGCTGCATGGCACGCACCAGTCCGTCGATCACCGGCAGCAAGGGGGTGCGCGTGCCGGGCATGCGGGTCGTGGCGGCGGCTTGGGCGCGGGTCAGATGGTAGTCGACCTGCTTGCGTGCGGTGCCGACCTGATCGATCACCAGCCGGGCCAGTTCGTTCTGCTGCGGGCTGGCCGAAATGTTCGCATTGGCGGCATTGGCCAGCACGGAGAGCGACGTCTTCAGCGCGTGCGCCAGGTTGCCGGCCTGCGTGCGTGCGCGCTCGACCACCTCGGCGTTCTGCGCCAGCACGGTGTTGAACTCATCGACCAGCGGCATGATCTCGGCCGGAAAATCGCCATCAAGCTGCGGCGTTTCGCCGCTGCGCACCTTGCCCAGTGCGGCATGCAGCTTGCGCAAGGGCGCCAGCCCGACGAAGACCTGTACCAGTGCGGCAACGACCAGGCCGATGCCGAGCACGCCCAGCGCCAGCCACAGCGCGCCGCTGAAACGGGCGACAGGCGCGGACATCAGTGCTTCGTCGGCCGCCGCGATCAGGCGGAAGCTGCGGGGCTTGCCGTCCGGCGTGTCGTCGATGCGCACGCTGCGCTCGATCATGCCGAGCACCTTCCCTTTCGGTCCGACGATGCGGTGCTGGTGGATCTCGCCGTTGACGGGGGTGTCCGGCGGTGCCGTCAGCACGTCATCCCACAGCGAACGCGAGCGCAGCAGGCCGCTGGCTGCCGGGGCACTGTCCCTGATCTCGTCGACTTGCCAGTAGCAGCCGGAATAGGGGTGGCTCAGGCGCGGGTCACTCAAGGGCAGGGCGAGCATCGGTCGACCTTTTTCGTCGAGCGTCAGCTGTGCCGTGAGCTGATCGAGATGCGTTTTCAGCTCAGCGAGGAACTGGGCTTCGACGTGCCGCTGGAAGAGGTTGCCCAAGCCCCAGCCGGCAGCGATGATCGAAGCGGCAATCCAGAACAGGGTGCCGGCGAGCAGGCGCAGGCGTAGCGATCGTCGCAGCGAACCGTGCGAAGCGAGGTGTTTCATTGCAGCGTGGTCAGCCGGTAGCCAAGGCCGCGCACGGTCTCGATCAGCCCCGGTGGCAGCTTCTTGCGCAACCGGGCGATGAAGACCTCGACGGTATTCGAGTCGCGGTCGAAATCCTGCGCGTAGATGTGTTCGACCAGATCGCTGCGCGAGATGACTTCGTCGCGATGGTGCATCAGGTAGGCGAGCACGCGATATTCGTGGCTGGTCAGGGTCAGCGACTGGCCATCGACCGTGGCACGGCTGTTTCGGGTGTCCAGCGTCAGCGGACCGCAGCTAATTTCTGCACTGGCGTGGCCGACGGTACGGCGGATCAGCGCGCGCAGGCGGGCCAGCAGTTCTTCCATGTGGAAGGGCTTGGTAAGGTAGTCGTCGGCGCCGGCGTCGATACCGGCTACCTTCTCGTGCCAGCCGTCGCGCGCGGTGAGGATCAGCACCGGCATCGTGCGTCCGCTTGCGCGCCATTTGCGCAGCACGGTGATGCCATCCATCTGCGGCAGGCCGAGGTCTAGCACCACGGCATCGTAGGGCTCGGTGTCGCCCAGGTAATGCCCGTCGATGCCGTTGCCGGCGGTATCCACGGCGTAGGCGGCAGCGCCAAGCCCTTCGGCCAGTTGTGCCTGCAGGGTCGGTTCGTCTTCAACAATCAGGATGCGCATCAGCTGCCCCCGCCGACACTGCCACTGCGGGGTTGGTCAAGTTGTTCCCGTTCATGTTCCGGTCCGCTGCGTTCCCTCTTGCCGATGATTGCACCGGTGCGCGCATCGACCTTGAGCTTGGCCAGCGCGCCGCCGCTGCGCAGCAGCTTGATCTTGTAGACCCAGCGTTCGGGGCTGCCCTTGTCTTCGTGTTCGCGCTCCAGTTCAACATCGATCACCTGTCCCGGATGCTGGCGTTCCACCCGTTCGAGGATGGTGCGCAATGGCAGCACCTCGCCGGCTTCCAGCGCCTGCCGGGCGCGGTCATGGTCACGCTCGCTGTCTGCCATGCCGGCACCGCTGCCGAATGTCAGCAGCAGGATACACAAGGCACCGACCGCCTTGCGGCAACGGTGGCCTGAAGCTCGATTTGCAGTCGGGTTCTGTTTCAGCATGCCCAATTTATAGTCCTGACTTGATGAACGCAGGATGAACGGGGGATTCACCTTCCGTTCAGTTCCCACGCCGCATAGTACGCCTCACACCGACCCCGAAGAGGAGTACGCCATGAACCGAAAACTGACCGCCATCTCGCTTGCCACCATGCTTGCGCTGAGTTCTTCCGGCGCCAGCATGGCCGGGCCGCGCGAGGATCAGCTGGACAAGTATGCCAGCGCCGCCAAGGCAGCCAACCCCGCATTCTCCGGATTTTCCGCCGCCGGCGGCAAGACGCTGCACACCCAGACCTTCGCCGGAGGCAAGGCCGATACGCCGACCTGTACTTCGTGCCATGGCAACGACACCCGTGACCCCGGCCGCAACCCCGCCGGCAAGGCCATCGAGCCGATGGCGCTGTCGGCTTCGCCCGCACGCTACACCGACCCGGCTAAAGTCGAGAAATGGTTCAAGCGCAACTGCAACGAAGTGCTGGGGCGTGAATGTACGCCGCTGGAAAAGGGTGACTGGCTGAGTTTCATGATCAGCCAGTAAGCCAGCCAATACTCAAGGAGCCGAACATGAGAATCCCGACCCGCCCGCTTGCTCTCGGCCTGCTCGCCGTTGCCTTCTCCGCACTGATCCTCGCCCGGGCACAGGCCGGCGGCAGCCACTATTTCCCGCCCGTCGCCGACCCAGTGGTCAAGGAAGAATGCGGCAGCTGCCACCTCGCCTTTGCCCCCTCCATGCTGCCGGCCAGTTCATGGCAACGGATGATGGGCAACCTGAAGAACCACTTTGGTGATGATGCTTCGCTGGACCCCGCCTTGGCCGCGAAGATCACCGAGTATCTGGTCAACAACGCCGCCGACACCGCTGGCCGGCGCTACAGCGACAAGCTGCTGCGTGGCGTATCGGCAATGAATGCGCCACTGCGCATCACCGAACTGCCGAAATGGGTGAAGGAGCACCGCAAGGTGCCGGACTGGGAGTGGAAGCACAAGGATGTGCGCACCAAAGCCAACTGCGCCGCCTGCCACACCGATGCCGAGCGTGGCTATTACGAAGACTGATGAATGAGGCTTGAGCTGCTTTCTGAACGACAGATGAACAGGTGCTTCAGCTCGCATTCAGAGAGCGACCTGCATCATTACTGCATGGTCTGCAGCCTGGCTGCGACAAACGGAGGGTTCCATCATGCGTAAGCAAACAATTTCGAACACAATGTTTTCACTGGTGCTGGGTGCCGGCCTGCTTGCCGGCGGTTTCGCGCTGGCGCCGTCCTTCGCCGAGGAAAGCCGAACGGCCCCGGCAGCCGATCGTCAATGGCTGTCGATCGGACAAGTGCACCAGAAGCTGGAAGCCGCCGGCTTCCGTAATGTCGAAAAGATCGAACGCGAACACGGCGTTTATGAAGCGCGGGCCACCGATCGCAATGGCGTGCGGGTCAAGCTACACATTAATCCGCAGACCGGGGAAGTTACTGAGCGCAGTGAGCGCCGCACGCGCGAGCGGGAGGGCACATCTGGCGAAGGCCGTCAGCGCGAAGGCAGTGCTTCAGTCGAATGTAACAAGCGCCGTTGCCGCGACGACATGTCGCAGAGCCCTGTTTCTTCACAGCCGGCAGCGAAGTAAGCCGCCTTGAACTTTTTCGAGCACGATGCCATGAAAACCCTGTTTGCCGGTCTGTTCGCCCTGATCGCCGCCGTCTGGGGCTGGGATGTGTTCAACACCAGCTTTCCCGTCAGTGCGCATCCGCTATGGATCGCCCGTCAGGAAGCGCTCTACCTGAGCGGCCTGCTGTCGATTGCGCTGATGTCGCTGGCGATGTTGCTGGCCACGCGCCCGGCGTGGCTGGAAGCGCCGCTCGGTGGCATGGACCGCATCTACCGCACGCACAAGTGGGCCGGCATTCTCGCCATCACCTTCGCCGCGCTGCACTGGCTGATCGAGATGGGTGGCGACATCCTAAAATCGAGCATCGGCCGCGAAGGCCGTCTGCCCAAGGAAAAATACCCCGGCCTGCTGGAAATCATGCGCGATCTGGCTAAGGACATGGGCGAGTGGGCCATCTATGCCGTACTGGCCATGCTGGTGATCACGCTGTGGAAAAAATTCCCCTACCGTTCCTGGCGTTTCCTGCACCGTGCCATGCCGGTGCTCTACCTGATGCTCGCCTTCCACGCAGTGTTGCTGTCGCCCAGAGATTACTGGGCGCAGCCGGCAGGCTGGCTGCTCGCGGCGCTGCTGGTGGCCGGTGTATATGGTGCCATCCGTTCGCTGCTCGGAGGCATCGGCCGCGCCCATGAGGCAAGCGGCCAGATCATTGCCGTCGAGCACCCGGCACACGACATCACCTGTGTGCGCTGCCGGCTCGATCGCGGCTGGCGCGGACATCGTCCCGGCCAGTTCGCCTTCGTCACTTTCGATCATAAGGAGGGGGCGCACCCCTTCACCATCGCCAGTGCCGATCAAGGCGATCAGGTCATCAGCTTCCAGATCAAAGCTCTGGGCGACTACACCAATAGCCTCGCCGTTCGCCTGCAGCCGGGGCAAAAGGTGCGCGTGGAAGGGCCGTACGGCCGCTTCGACCTGGCCCGCTGTAACCCGCGGGCCCGGCAGATTTGGATCGCCGGCGGCATCGGCGTCACGCCTTTCCTCGCTTGGCTGGAGTCGCTGCAGGCCGACCCGGACAAGGCGCCGGTGGCCGAGCTGCACTACTGCACCCGCGATCAGGTGACCGATGCCTTTGTGCCGCGTCTCGAAAGCCTGTGCGCACAGTTGCCCAGGATTCGTCTGCATATCCACGGTGGGCGGCAGGGCGCGGCCCTGCAGGCCGCGGCGCTGGGCGAAGCCAAGGGCGCCGAAATCTGGTTCTGCGGCCCCAGCGGTCTGGCCGAAGCGCTGCGCAACGGGTTGCGAGCCATGGGTGGCATGGGCCGCCAGCCACGCTTCCATCAGGAAGCCTTCGAGATGCGGTAACAAAACTTAGCCGGCAGTCCGCCGGTGTTCTTAAACCACAAGGAGATGGAAGAATGAAGCAAACCAGACTGCTGCTGTTGAGCGCCCTCTGCATGGCCGTTGCCGGCACCTCACTCGCCGCCACGACCCACGCTGGGCATGAGCACAAGCATGAACAGAGCACAGCAGCAAAAGCCCTGCAACTCAATGACGGCAAGAAATGGGAAACCGACGCAGCGCTGCGCCAAGCTATGTCCAACATCCGTCAGGAAATGTCCGGTGCGCTGCAGGAGATTCACGAGAACCGCCTGTCAGCCAAAGGCTACGGCAAGCTGGCGCAGAAGGTGGAAGCCGAGGTCGGCAACATCGTCGCCAACTGCAAGCTGGGCACGCAGGCTGACGAGCAGTTGCACATCGTCATCGCCGAACTGGTGGATGGCGCCGAGCGCATGGCCGGTAAAATAGACGGCAGCAAGCGCCAGAAAGGTGGGGTTCTGGTGCTTGGTGCACTAGAGAAGTACGCGACATACTTTGACGATCCCGGCTTCAAGCCCATCCAGTACTAGGGGCTGTTCTCATTCACGCGGACGCTCAAATGACAGATGAATCGCCCCGGGATTTGAGGAGGCTCTAACCTTTGAGAAGAGGGAGCCATGAAGAAGTCAAACAAGTTTTCCCCCGAAGTCCGCGCGCGTGCTGTTCGCATGGTGCAAGAGCCTCGTGGTGAGTACCCATCGTTGTGGG
>NZ_JAEUOL010000242.1 GCF_016789985.1 Accumulibacter sp. | reverse complement strand
GTTGCCAGTCCGTCGGTGGAGCGCAACATGATGTCCTTTGGCACGCACTACGTGGTGAATCATTTCGAGAAGTTCGCTGATCATCTGGCCGAGGCGATTCATTCGCCGCATTGGTACCGGCTGGTTGATCTGTTGACCGGTCTGCCCGGGCAGGAATTGCCGGAACGACATGATCCACCAGCCGGCAACTGGGTGGTCTGCGGCTATGGTCGCTTCGGTCAGGCCGTGGTGCGCAATCTGGAACGTCAGGGGGTGAGCCTTACGGTGATTGATCCCGGGTCGGATTTGCCGATCACCATCCGGCACGTGCCGGGACTCGGTACCGAAGCCGAACCACTGCGCACGGCCGGAATCGAAACCGCGGTGGGCATCGTTGCCGCTGGCGACAACGATAGCAACAACCTGTCGATCGCCATCACCGCCAAGGAACTCAACCCGGACCTGTTCGTCGTCGTGCGCCAGAATCGGGTGGCGAATCAGGTCTTATTCGATGCCTATGATGCCGATTTCACGATGGTTCCGTCGCGCATCGTGGCGCGCGAGTGCCTGGCCCTGATCACCTCACCCCTGTTGGCGCATTTTCTCCATCTTGTGCGGGCCTGGCCGGAGGTCCGCGCGGCGAGGGTCACCGGGGTGCTTGAGGGGTTCTCCGGCGGGCGCGTGCCGCTGGTCTGGGGAGTGTGCCTGAATGCCGCGGAGGCTCCGGCGGTGCACCGCGTACTGATGATGGAGCAGGGCAGCATCGCTCTTGGTGATCTGTGCCGTGATCCTGCGGCCCACCATGAATCGCTGCCGCTGTTGCCGCTGCTCCTGGCGCGCGACGGGCGTGATCACGAACTGCCAGATGACGAAATGATGCTGCAGCCGGGTGATCGATTGCTCTTTGCCGGGACGCGTGCGGCCAAGGTGGCGCAGAATCTGGCGCTCGACAATCGGAATGTGCTGGATTACGTGCTCACCGGCCACGATGCTCCAGGCTGGTTGTGGGGTCTGCTCAGCCGCTGGCGGAGGCAGGCCGGCGGGCTCGGGCAGCCGTAATGCGGTTTGCCGCGGTTGCCGTAGCGCTGGACCATCGCGGAGGCAGGAACGTGGTCGGGCGGCTCTCCGGCCAACCGATACCCAGGCGGGCCGTGGCCGAATTCGCCGCGCCCGCAGGTGGCGCTTCCTGCATCCAGGCGCCGGCGGCTTGCGTATGGCAAGGTGTATGAGTTAGCGGAAGATAACAATGACAGAGACTTCGGCAGCCTGTTGGGCGGATGATTGTCAGCAGGTGGTACGCCATCTGGCGACCGTGGTGTTTCCCTGGGATACCACGCGGGCGCTTGAGCTGGCGCTTTTCCGTACCTTCGCGTCGGTGCGCATCGGCGGTCTGCTGCATGCCACAGGTGAATTCGAAGCACGGACCTGCAAGCGCTACGACGATACCGATCTGATCATCAGTGAAATCATCGAAAACGGCTTCGACAGCCCGCGCGGCTCGCTGGCCATCGAACGAATGAATGCCCTGCATGGACGCTTCCGGATTGCCAACGAGGACTTCCTGTATGTCCTGTCTACGTTCATCCTTGAACCGATCCGCTGGAATGAGCGTTTCGGCTGGCGCCGCATGACCGAAGCCGAGCAAGCGGCCTGGTTTCGCTTCTGGCGCCAGCTCGGCGAGCGCATGCGGATCAGCCATCTGCCGCACAGTCTGGTCGATTTCGAAGAGTTCAGCCGTGCCTACGAGCAGGCCAACTTCCATCCGACGGCGGCCAGTCGACAGGTGGCACTGGCGACGCGCGAGCTCTTCGCCAGCTGGTTTCCGGCGCTGCTTCGCCCACTGGTACGCAGCAGCATCCGGGCCCTCCTCGATCCGCCGCTGCTCGCCGCGTTCGCTTTGCGCCCGGCACCGCGCGGGCTGGTGTGGCTGGTCGAACGTCTGCTGTTGTGGCGGGCGAGGGCTCTGCAGTGGCTTCCCCGACGCCGACGGCCCAAGCTGCGCACCCGGATCCCGCGGACAGATTATCCGCAAGGTTACACCATCGAGTCCCTCGGACCGCCACCCCTGGGTTGCGCCGGTCGGAGATTGCCCAGTAAAGGAGGAGAAAGATGATCACGATCATGGCACGCATCACCGCCAGAGCCGGCAGCGAAGACGAATTGCGCCAGGTACTGGAGCACTTGCTGGCTCCGACTCGCCAGGAGGTCGGGTGTGTGAGTTATGAACTGTTTCATAACCAGGACAATCCGCTCGAGTTTGTCACTGTGGAGCGCTGGCGCGAGCAGTCGGCGGCCGACGCTCATCTGGCTACCCAGCACGTGGCGGCAGCCATCCAGCGTGCGGGCGCACTAATGACGGCAGCGCCGCTGATCCATCGCTTCCAGCCGGTCGACTGATGTCGCCCGCCACCAACTGCTTGCGCAGCCGGCGCCCCCCGTTGGCCGGCGTCAGCTCTGGTCCGGGCCCGCTGTTGTCGTCTTGCCGGACCGGTCGCGGGAGGCAGTGATGACGGCGCTTGACGCGGGTGCGCCGGAACGGGTGGCGGGTCGTGGTGAACCGCCCGGCGCACCGGCGTCCGGCCAGGCAGGATTGACGCACAGGCGCGAGCAGCGGCAGCTTGAGACACGTCGGGCGGCTGCCGGCTGGTCCTGGTGGCAACAGATCCTGTTCTTTCTGGCGGCGCTCGTCGGTGGCAGTTATCTGTTGGCCATTGCCTGGCTTTATCTTTGTCAGGAGCGCCTCATCTTCGAGCCCGTGCCGTTGCCTGCGGAACACCGCTTCGTGCAGGCTGAGGTCGAGGAAGTGACGCTTCGGGTCGATGGCGCAGCGCTGTCGGCCCTGCATCTCCGGTTGCCTGATCCGCAGGGAGTGGTTTTCTTCCTGCATGGCAACAACGGTAATCTCGCCTCCTGGTTTGTCAATGCGGATTTCTATCGCCTGGCCAACTACGATCTGTTCATGCTTGATTACCGCGGTTATGGCAAGAGCAGCGGCCGCATCGAGAGCGAGGCGCAACTGCGTGCCGACGTGCGGGCCGCCTGGGACGAAGTCGCCCGACAATATGCCGGCAAGCGCAAGGTGATCTACGGTCGTTCGCTCGGTACCGCACTGGCCGCTGGCTTGGCCGCCGAGGTGCAGCCGGATCTGACCATCCTGGTGTCACCGTTCTGCAGCATGGCTCAATTGATGCGGCTGCATTATCCGCTGCTGCCGACGCTACCGCTGCGCTACCCGCTGGTGACCTGTGACGACGTTGCCCGGTTGCGCGGGCCTCTCTTGCTGGTGCATGGCGAACGGGATCGACTGATTCCGGTCGGGCACAGCGAGCAGCTGCTGGCGCGGGCGCCGCAGGCCCGCCTGCTGCGCCTGCCGGCTGCCGCGCATGGCGACATACATCAATTCCAGGGCTATCACGAAGAACTGCTGCGTACGCTGCAGGCGCTCTGACCAACACAACGACCGAGGAGGACATCTGATGCTCAAGGGACTTATGCAGGATCGCCCGTTGCTGATCTCGTCGCTGATCGAACACGCAGCCCGACTTCATCCTCGGAGGGAGATCGTTTCGCGCACCAGTGAGGGGCCGATTCATCGCTGCACCTACGCCGATATCGACCGGCGGACCAGGCAACTCGCCAGCGCACTGACCGCACTCGGTGTCACACCCGGTCAACGTGTCGCCACGCTGGCCTGGAATGGCTACCGGCACATGGAGCTGTACTACGGCGTTTCGGGGATGGGGGCAGTGCTGCATACCATCAATCCACGCCTGTTTCCCGAACAGATCGAGTACATCGTCAACCATGCCGAGGATTGCCTGCTTTTCTTCGATCTCGGTTTCGTGGGGCTGGTCGAGAGCCTGGCGGGGAAGATACCCGGTGTGCGCGCTTGCGTGGTGATGACCGACCGCGCGCACATGCCCGAATGCAGCCTCCCCGGGCTGCTGTGCTACGAGGACCTGATCGGCGGTCGGTCGGATGCGTACGACTGGCCGGTGCTGGATGAGAACGTCGCCTCGTCGCTCTGTTACACCTCGGGTACCACCGGCAATCCGAAGGGCGTGCTCTACTCGCATCGCTCGTCGGTGCTGCATTCATGGGCGGCCTGCGCCGTCGACGGTCTGGCCATCGGGGCTGCCGAGACAGTGCTTCTGGTCGTCCCGATGTTTCACGTCAACGCCTGGGGAATGCCATACGCCGGGGCGATGAGCGGTGCCCGACTGGTGCTGCCGGGGCCGGCGCTCGACGGCGCCAGCATCTACGGGCTGATGCGCGACGAGCAGGTCACCCTGGCGCTCGGCGTGCCGACGGTCTGGCTGATGCTCCTGCAACATGTCGATACGGCGCGCCTCAAGCCCCGGGACGAGCTCTGCCTGCGCCGCGTCGTGATTGGCGGTTCGTCGGCTCCGCGCACGATGAGCGAACGCTTCGCGACCGATTTCAGCGCTTTCGTCGTCCATGCCTGGGGAATGACCGAGATGTCGCCGCTCGGTACGGTCTGCAACCTGCTGCCGCGGCACGCCGGCCTGACGCTGGAAGAGCGCCTGGCAATTCAGGAGAAGCAGGGGCGTGCGGTCTATGGCGTCGAGATGAAGCTGGTCGATGACGCAGGGGTTCGGCTTCCCTGCGATGGCGAGACTGCCGGTCACCTGCTGGTGCGCGGCCCGTGGGTCACCCGCGGCTACTACCGCGACGCCGGGGCTGGCCTTCTCGATCCGGATGGTTTTTTCGACACCGGTGACGTGGCAACCATCGATGCCGATGGCTACATGCGGATTACCGATCGCTCGAAGGACGTCATCAAGTCGGGTGGTGAATGGATCTCTTCGATTGCCCTCGAGAACGCCGCCGTGGCCCATCCGGCGGTTGCCGAAGCGGCGGTGATCGGCGCCGCGCATGACAAGTGGCAGGAGAGGCCGTTGCTGATCGTGGTCAGAAAGCCCGGTGGCGAACTGACGCGCGAGCTCATGCTCGAGTTCCTGCAAGGCCGGGTGGCGAGCTGGTGGATACCCGACGACGTTGTGTTCGTGGACCAGTTGCCGCATACGGCAACCGGCAAGCTGCACAAGTTGAAGCTGCGCGAGATGTTCAAGGACTACCGCTTGCCCGCCGCCTGAACCGCTGCCGGGGTACGACCGGTCCCGGCGGCCGCTTGCCGTGTCGGCCTGCTCGCTCGCCGGGTTTGGCATCCTCGGGCGGGTATAATCCTTCCGGTGGGGCCGCAGCGGCGCGTAACCTGGTTTCCCGGGAGGCGTCTTCGGGTAATCCTGGCGCGCTGCGACTCTCTGTTCCTGCTTGCCTGGCGGCGTGATGGCGCCGTTTTTCACATTCCGGTAGCCGATCGTGATCGCTGATCCCGTTGCACGCGCGCGCCTTGTCGGCCTCATCTGCATTGTTGCTTCGGCCGCCGGCTTTGGCGCGATGCCGATTTTCGGCAAGCTGGCTTACGCCAAGGGGGTGGATCTCCCGAGCATGCTGTTCCTGCGCTTTGCCCTGGCTGGCCTGTTGATGGCGAGCGTGATGCAGTGGTGTGCCATGCCCTGGCCGCGCGGACGAAATCTTCTGCTGTTGATCGTCATGGGTGGGCTGGGCTACGTCGGACAATCCTTCTGTTACTTTGCGGCGCTGCAGCACGCGACCGCCGGGCTGACGGCCTTGCTGCTCTATCTGTATCCGGCCATCGTTACCGTTCTGTCGGCGCTTCTCGCTCGTCGGCGACTGTCGCTACTGCGCATGCTGGCGGTGGCGGCAGCGTTGTTCGGCAGCGGTCTGGCGGTCGGCGGCAGTCTCGCCGGCAGCCTGCCCGGCATCCTGCTCGGCGTTGGCGCTGCCTCGATCTACTCGATTTATATCCTGGTCGGTGAACGGGTGACACCGATCGCCGGGGCAATGCCTTCGGCGACGGTGGTCATGCTCGCCGCAGCGCTGGTTTACGGCTTGATCGTCTGCTGGCAGGGGCCGGCGTTTCCAGTCTCGCCGACCGCCTGGGCAGCGGTCGGCGGCATCGCGCTGTTCTCCACGGTGGTGGCGATGATCGCCTTCTTCGCCGGCATGGCGCGCCTGGGAGCAGCCGATGCGGCGACCATGTCAACGCTCGAACCAGTGGTCACCGTAATCCTGGCCGCAGTTTTTCTTGGCGAAGCGGTCGGTGGCGGACAACTCGTCGGTGGGACGATCATCCTGGCTGCAGTGATTGTGCTGGCGCGTGCGCGGCAGGCGGGGGATCACCAGCCGCGCGGGTAGTCGCCGGCAGGAAGTGCAGCAGGTGCTCGACCACTACCTGCGGCCGCTCGCTCATCATCGCGTGGCCGCAGTCCGCGATCTCGACGCGCCGCGCGTGGCGCAGTGCTTCCTGCAGGGGGGGCAGATTGCGGCGTGGAGTCATCCGGTCGCGCCGCGCCACCATCAGCAGCGTCTGGCAACGGACCTGGGCTGCTGCTTCCAGCCCGTTCAGATAGTTGTTGCAGTTGGCCAGATCGATGGCGAGAACACCTGGCGGGCTGCGTCGCATGATTGCCAGCGTCACCCCGGGGCCCCAGATGCCGTGACCACCGCCACCGGTAAGCTGGAACCGGGGCGTCAGCGAGTATTCGTTGATCAATCGATAGACTTGGTCTGGCGTTGTCGCAGCGCAGGCGAGCAGGGGGTCGGCCACCGGCATCGGCACCGAGCTGCCGAGCAGGACAAGACCGCTGACGCGCTGCGGATGACGAGCGGCGCCTTCGAGCGCGACCAACGACCCCATCGAATGCCCCACCAGGATGACCTTGTCGACGCCGGTGGCATCGAGCAGCGCCGGCAACCAGTCGGCCAGCGCCTCGATGCTGGGCAAGGGCGGGCCGCCGGAGAGGCCGTGGCCAGGCAGATCGGGAGCCAGCACGCAGCAGCCGGCAGCGCTCAGGCTGCTCGCCACCTGATGCCAGGCGTCGCGGTCATGTGCTGCACCGTGAATCAGCAGCAGGGGTGGCCAGGGCGAATGGGCCGGTGCAAACGGATGATCGGTAGCCAGGCGGCAGAGTTGTCCGGCGACGGTGAGTTCCATGCGGCGATACGCGGCCAGTCTGTGCCCGTCGCCGCTTCAGGCGAGGACGTCCGGTTCGAGCCGGTGCTCGAGCAGCACGATGCGATCCTTGAGCAGCAGCTTTCGTTTCTTCAGGCGGCGAATCAGGAGTTCATCCGGCGGTGGGTTGAGCATGAGGTGGTCAATGACCTGGTCGAGGTCATGATGCTCGATCTCCAGTTCGCGCAAGGTTTCGCGGGTTGCAGTGATTTCGTCTTCGGTCAGCATGGTCGGCGATATCCCTCAGGTTGTGATGCGGCCACCTAGGCGGGGCCTTCCACCAGGCGAGCGCAACGATGGACAAAAGGTGCTGCGCGGCGTGCAGCCGGTCCGGCAAGCGGCGCTGTCCGCCGGCCCGGCGGACAGGGTGCGTGGCAGGTCGGGTCTATGGTAGGCGTGCCAGGAGCAAAAGACAACGGCAGCGCAGACCAGACGGACGGATGGAGGCGCCTGCTCGTCGCAAGCCAGGCGCGACGATCTGCGAGGCACTCCGCGCACTTGCGCGGGACTTGCGGCACGGGGCGATTTTGCGAATAGAATAGAGGGTGAAATTGTAACTCTGAGATAGTGCCGGGAGGAGGCAGATGGTTTACCACATTATCGTTTCGTTCGGGCGGGAGAGGCAGTACGAGTTCAAGTTCTCTCATACCGAACTTGCTGCAGGCTCTCCCGAAGAAGCGCGCCGCTGGTTTGACAAGGAATTCGCCGATCTCGAATGCGAACCCAGCAACCCGATGGGCAAGGTGCTGATCATCGACAAGATTCTGAATGTGGCGCGCTATGGTGGCGAGCAACGCTTCGTCGAGGGCAAGGACTGGGCGCTGCGCTTTGCCCGTTACACCGCTCTGGCGCTGGGTCGCGACACCGTCCGCATCGATGTGGCGGCCTTCAATATCGGTTACTGAACGACCCTGCCCAGCGCGGCGCAGGTTTGCGGGCCTGCGCCGTTTGGTTTTATGGACATTGGCCATTGTCGTTCCCGAACCGTGCGTTCGGCGCGCGGCACCGGCCGCGGCATGGCGACCGCCAGATGACAGGTGATGAACAAGGCTTTGATCGGCAACACGGCTGGCGAGGAGGATGACGATGAACCCGTCGATCCGAATCTCCGACTGCCGCAGGGTACGCGCAACTACATCACGCCGGATGGGCATGCGCGCATCCGGGCGGAACTCGAACGGCTGCTGCGGGTCGAGCGGCCGCAGGTGGTCAGTGTCGTGCAGTGGGCGGCGGCGAACGGCGACCGCTCGGAGAACGCCGATTACCTCTACGGCAAGCGACGGCTGCGCGAAATCGATCGGCGCATACGCTTCCTTACCCGGCGTCTCGACCTGGCGGAGATCGTCGATCCGGCCCGCCGTCAGAACACCGAGCAGGTGTTTTTTGGCGCGACGGTGACCATCTGCGACGAGCAGGGACTGGAGAACACCTATCAGATCGTCGGCGTGGACGAGACCGATCTGGCTCGGGGGCGCATCAGCTGGGTGTCGCCGCTGGCGCGTGCCCTGCTCAAGTCACGCGAAGGCGACTCGGTACGTTTTCAAAGTCCGGCCGGTTGGCGAGTCGTCGAGGTGCTGACCGTCGGATACCCGAGCAGTGATCCCTGAGTCGCAAGCGTTGCACCCGATTTGCCCGGCGGCGCGCTGCTGCCCGCCTGAAGGGCTTGAAATGGCGGCGATCGTCCCCAACTGCTGGGCCATTGCGCGCATCGTCCGGTCCGCGCCGATCCGCCTTTCGTCCATAACGCCTTTTACGGAGACATTGCATGGGTGCCCAGAAGGAAACACTCGGTTTTCAGGCAGAAGTCAAACAACTGCTCAACCTGATGATCCACTCGTTGTACAGCAACAAGGAGATCTTTCTCCGCGAGTTGATCTCCAACGCTTCCGACGCTTGCGACAGGCTGCGTTTCGAGGCCTTGAACAATGCAGCCTTGTACGGTGACGATGCCGATCTCAGGATTCATGTCTCGTTCGACAAGGAGGCACGGACGCTGAGCATTGCCGACAACGGCATTGGATTGTCGCGCGAAGAAGCGGTTGAACACCTGGGAACGATCGCCAAGTCGGGCACGCGTGAGTTCTTCTCGGCGCTGACCGGAGACCAGGCCAAGGACGCGCATCTGATTGGTCAGTTCGGGGTCGGTTTTTACTCGTCCTACATCGTTGCCGACAAGGTGACGGTGATTTCCCGCCGCGCCGGCCTTGAAGCAAATCAGGCGGTGCGCTGGGAATCGACGGGCGAGGGCGACTTCACGGTCGAGGTCATCGAGCGGGTACAGCGCGGTACCGAGGTGACCCTGCACCTGCGCGAGGCAGAAGATGAGTTTCTGTCGACCTGGAAGTTGCGCGAGATCATCCGCAAGTACTCCGATCACATCACGCTGCCCATCTTGATGAAGAAGGAGCAGTGGGACGACGAGAAGAAGGCTCAGGTGATGACCGACGAGGACGAGACGGTCAACCAGGCTTCGGCCTTGTGGAGTCGTCCGAAGTCGGAGATCAGCGAGGAGCAGTACAACGAGTTCTACAAGCATGTGGCGCATGATTTCGAGGACCCGCTGGCGCATGTTCATGCCCGCGTCGAAGGCAAACAGGAATACACGCAACTGCTGTACATTCCGTCGCGTGCCCCGTTCGACCTCTTCGAGCGCACTGCGCGTCACGGCGTCAAGCTTTATGTGCGACGCGTCTTCATCATGGACGATGCCGAGCAGCTGATGCCGCTCTACCTGCGTTTCGTGCGCGGGGTGGTTGACTCCAATGACCTCCCCTTGAACGTGTCGCGCGAGATTCTCCAACAATCACGCGACATCGAAACGATCCGTGGCGGCTGCGTGAAGCGGGTGCTCGGCCTGCTCGAAAACCTGGCCGACAGCGAGGCGGCGGCGGACAAGGAGAAATACGTCAGGTTCTGGAAGGAATTTGGCCGCGTCCTCAAGGAAGGTGTCGGCGAGGACTTCGCCAACAAGGAGCGGATCGCCAAGCTCTTGCGCTTTGCCTCGACGCAGGCCGATACGGCCGAGGAAAGTGTTTCGCTGGCCGATTACGTGGCGCGCATGAAAGAGGGTCAGGAGAAGATCTATTACGTCACGGCCGAGACCTTTACCGCGGCAAGGAACAGCCCGCATCTCGAGATCTTCCGCAAGAAAGGCATCGAGGTCCTGCTGCTCTCCGATCGGGTGGACGAGTGGGTGACCGGCCACCTCACCGAGTTCGACGGGAAAACATTGCAATCGGTGGCCAAGGGTGGGCTCGATCTCGGCAAGCTGGAGGATGTGGCGGAGAAGGAGGCGGCCGAAAAAGCTGCCGACGAGTACAAGGATCTGATCGAAAAGGTGAAGACGACGCTGGGTGACAAGGTCAAGGACGTGCGTGTCACGCATCGCCTGACCGACTCCCCGTCCTGTCTGGTCGCCGATCAGTACGATCTGGGTGGCAACCTGCAGCGTATCCTCAAGGCAGCCGGGCAGCAGGCGCCGGCCAGCAAGCCGATCCTCGAGATCAATCCCCGGCACCCGGCGGTGCAGCGCCTCAAGTACGAAGAGACGCGCTTCGACGACTGGGCCAACCTGTTGCTCGAACAGGCGATCCTGGCGGAAGGCGGCTCGCTCGAGGATCCGGCCGGTTTCGTCAAGCGGATCAACGACCTGATGTTGGCGCTCTCGCTGGGGGGCAGTCGATGATCGGCGGCGGCAGGCCGGAGTTGCTGCACGGTCTGCCGCCGATCCTCGATCGTACCGTCAGGACGTTGATTCTCGGCAGTTTTCCATCGCCGGCGTCGCTTGCGGCGGGCCATTACTATGCGCATCGCCAGAACCAGTTCTGGCGTCTGCTCGGTGCGTTGCTCGACGAGCCTTTGGCGGAACTCGACCATGAAGGCAAGCAGTGGACCCTGTTACGACATCGCATCGGCGTCTGGGACGTCTATCGGCAGTGCCTGCGCCAAGGGGCGCTCGATGCTGCGATCGAGTCTGCGGTGATGAACGATTTCTCGCGCCTGCGCGATGAAACACCTTTGCTCGAGCGCGTCTGTTTCAATGGCCAGACAGCCGGCCGGTTGGCCGGCTGGTTTGCCGGAAAAGGTTACGCAACCTGCATCCTGCCTTCAAGCAGCCCGGCCTATACCCTGGCCTTCGACCACAAGCTGGCAGCATGGCGCGCCGCCGGTCTCGGCTAGGCGAGCAGGCACTGATCGACCGCTCGCCGGAGCAGGGTAACGGCGTGCCGCGTTCCTTGCGCGAGTCGGCCTTACCTGGCGGGCGGGGCGAGTGCGTCGCGCAGGCACTGGCGATGCTCCGGACCGGTCTTCTCGCGGCACATTTCGCGTGCCTTCTGGTGGCGTAGGCAGCGCGCCGGATCGGCCGACTTGCTGCAGTCGACCGGTGGCATCTTCTCCTGCACACATTGCTTGAATGCCGGACCGGTCTGCTCCCTGCAGGCGGCGTAGGCCTGTTTGCGTACTTCACACTGTTGCGGATTGCCGGCCTGGCTACAGTCGGCCTGCTGCGCCTGTTCGTGCATGCACTGCTGGCGTTCGGGGCCTGCCTTGTCCCGGCAGGCTTCGCGCACCTTGCGGTGAGCCTCCTGACGAGCCCGGCACTGCTCGGGGTTGGCTGCCTTGGCACAGTCCGCCGGTGGCCCCATTCCGCGGCCGCCGCCGCTACCGGCCGCCATGCCTGGTCCCATGCTGCCGGGGCCGGTCTGGGAAAACGCCGGCAGGGCAAACAGCACGCTGGCGAGCGAAACGAGGATCAGTGAACTTCTGGACATTGGTGGCCTCCTTGTGGCATGTGGCGGGGTCTGCCTGGCGGGCAGGCAGCTCGAACTTCGGCGCGGATGAGCGAAGCGTCCATCTTACACCCTGGCCGCGTCGCCATTGAGTAGCGCAGGTGCTCTCCGGTATAGTGTCCGAACCCTTCCCAGGAACACCCGACATGCTGCAAGCGACGGTACACACCGTTCATGAACATCGCCTGACGCTGGCGGAGGTGCTTGGCTGGCTGGTCGATGATGGCCGTGTCACCTCCGCCCAAGCCGACCTCCTGATCAAGGAGAGTCGCCTGAAGCGGCTGGTGGCGCATCCCCTGGTGATCGTTGCCGACCAGAAATGGAAATCGGAGCAGGAACCGCATCGCCCGCTGACGCTTGAAGAGCTGGGCGAGTGGATGGCCGGCCGGGTCGGCCTGACGTATCACCACATTGATCCGCTCAAGGTCGATTTCACTGCTGTGACGGAAGTGATGTCCAGTGCCTATGCGACACGTTTTGGCATTCTGCCGATCCAGGTGACGACCCGGGAAGTGGTCGTGGCGACTACCGAACCTTTTTTGCGCGACTGGGAGAAAGAGATTCGGGCGATCGTCAAGAAGGAAATCCGCCGTGTTTTTGCCAGTCCGGTCGATGTGGCGCGCTATCTGGTCGAGTTCTACAATCTCGCGCGGTCGGTCAAGAAGGCCGCACAGCTTGGTGGCCCGACTGGCAATCTGTCGTCCTTCGAGCAGTTGGTCGAACTTGGTCGTACCAATCGCCAGTTCGACGCCAATGACCAGCACATCGTCAACATCGTCGACTGGTTATGGCAATACGCCTTCGAACAGCGGGCGAGCGACATCCATATCGAGCCA
>NZ_JAEUOL010000234.1 GCF_016789985.1 Accumulibacter sp. | reverse complement strand
TTGCCTGCTATTTGCGCCAGAAAGCTGGGGTCATCACGACCAGCAGCGTGAAGATCTCGAGCCGTCCAATGAGCATGGCGAAGGTGCATACCCAGGTCTGGAAGTCGGTCAGGCCCGCAAAGTTGTTGGCTGGTCCGACGGCACCGAGACCGGGGCCGGTGTTGTTGATGCTGGCAACTACCGCCGAGAAGGCGGTAATGATCTCGAGACCGGAGAAGGACAGGGCCAGCGTCATCGAAACGATGCACACCATGTACATGAATCCGAAAGCAAGGACCGAAAACAGAATATTGGGCGGTACCCGCTCGCCACCAACCTTCACCGGGTGAACGGCATTCGGATGCATCGCGCGGGTCAGTTCGCGATAGACCTGTTTGTAGAGCACGATTGCCCGGATCATCTTGATACCGCCGCCGGTCGAACCCGCGCTGGTCGCGAAGCTCGACAGGAACAACATCCACAACGGTGCGAAGAAGGGCCACAACGCATAGTCCGTGTTGGCAAAGCCGGTCGTGGTGGCAATCGATACCACGTTGAACGCCGAGTATCGCAACGCCTCCGGGAAGGTCGGATAGACCTCGTGCATGACGAGGAAAAGGGCGATGCCAATGAAGCTCCCAACCGTCACCAGCAGGAACATTCCGGCCTCGGGATCGGCCGCATAGGGACGCAGCGACCGGCCACTGAGAACGACGTAATGGGTCGCGAAATTGCACCCCGCGATGAGCATGAAAGCCATGCTGACCACCTCGATCGCCGGCGAGTTGAAGTAGCCGAAGCTGGCATCGTGGCTGGAAAAGCCGCCGAGGCCCATGGTCGCAAACATGTGCATGATGGCGTCCAGCCAGGTCATGCCGGCCCAGTAATAACCCAGGGTACACGCGATCGAGATGAGCGTGTAGACCACCCACAGTCCCTTTGCCGTCTCGGCCATGCGGGGGGTCATCTTCGAGTCCTTCATCGGTCCGGGCGTCTCGGCCTTGAACATCTGGCGACCGCCGATGCCGAGCAGGGGGAGGATGGCGACGGCCAGGACGATCAGCCCCATGCCGCCGAGCCAGACCAGTTGGGTTCGCCAGAAATTGATCGAGACGGGAAGATTGTCCAGCCCCTCGAAAACCGTAGCCCCCGTCGTGGTCAGTCCCGAGACGGCTTCGAAGTAGGCATCCGTGAAACTCGCGTCGAGCTGCAATATCAGAGGCAATGCAGCGTACACCGGCAGTACCGTCCACACCAGAGCCACCATCAGAAAGCCGTCCCGAATGGTGAGGTCGCGTGTCTCCCGGCGGGTCGTGTACCAGAGGCCGGCGCCGGTTCCCACGGTCAGCAGAAGGGCTTCGTCAAATGCACTTTCGGCGCCATCATGCAGCACCCAGGAGAGCGCCCACGGGACCAGCATCGTCAGGCCAAACATCACCATGACCATCGAAAGGACCCGGATCACCGGGTAATAGCGCTTCATGGCCGCCCCAGCTCAGAAGAAATGGAAACCGACTGCGAACAACTTCTCGACCTGCTTGACGACCTTCTTGTCGAGACAGAAAACGATCACGTGATCGCCGGTCTCGACCACCAGGTCCTTGTGCGCAATCAGTACACGACCCTTCTGCTTCTTCTTGGCCAGACCCAGATAGCCGATGTCCCGGGTCTTGTCGAGATCGCGCACGATCGCTGCGACGAACGCACCGTGGATCTGCGGCAGTTCGTCAATGCGACGGCCAACGATCTTTGACGTCTTGCGGTCACCATGAGCGACAAGCTCGAGTGCTTCGGCAGCACCGCGACGCAAACTGTGGACCTGCGCCACGTCGCCCTGCCGGACATAGGTCAGCAAGGTGCCGATCGAGACCTGGGCCGGCGAAATCGCGATGTCGATCGGCCCGCCCTCCACCAGTTCGGCATAGGCACGCCGGTTGATCAGCGCCAACACGCGCTGACAGCCCATCCGCTTGGCCAGCGATGCCGCCATGATGTTGTCTTCGTCGTCATTGGTCAGTGCCAGGAAGAGGTCCATCTCGTCGATTGCCTCCTGCTGCAGCAACTCCTCGTCGGTCGCATCGCCGTAGAGCACCAACACCGACCTGAGCGCACCGGCAACATAATCGGCCCGCCGCCGGTCGACTTCGATCAGCTTGACCTGACAGCGACCCTCGAGCGCCTGCGCGACGCGCAGGCCGATGTTGCCACCACCGGCGATCATGATCCGCCTGACCGGCTCGAGCGAACGACGCAACTCGCGCAATACCGCCCGGATGTGCTCTTCGGCAGCAAGCAGGAAGACCTCGTCACCGTCTTCGATCACCGTCTCTCCGCTGGGGGTGATCGCACCGTCGCGGCGGAAGATGGCAGCAATGCGGGCGTCGATCTCCGCTGGCAGATGGCCGCGCATCTCCTTGATCGGACTACCGACCAGCAAGCCGCCTGCGTAGGCGCGGACACCGACCAGTGCCAGACAGCCGCCGGCAAAGGTGAGCACCTGCAGGGCCTCCGGAAAGTCGACCAGACGCGCGATGTACTCGGTGATCACCTGTTCCGGAACCAGCGCGTAGTCAACCGCGAAGTTCTCGGGCGCCAACAGTTTCTGGCTATCGACGAAGTCACGCGCACGCAGCCGGGCAATGCGCGACGGAACGTTGAACACGCTGTGCGCCACCTTGCAGGCCACCAGGTTGGTCTGATCGCTCTGCGTCACGGCAATCAGCAGGTCGGCGTCTTCAACCCCGGCACTCGCCAGGACCGACGGATGGGCCGCGTTGCCCGCCACCGTCTGCAGATCGAGCCGATCCTGCAGGTGCGCCAGGCGATCCTGATCGCTGTCGACGACTGTTATGTCATTGTTCTCGGACACCAGGCTTTCGGCCACACTGGCACCCACCTGGCCTGCCCCAAGGATCACGATTCGCATTGTTGTCATCTCCCTGACGGTCGGGCGCGCTGCCCTAGTCGCGTTCGTCGCCCCGCCTGCCGACGTTCAGGCCAAGCTGTTTCAGTTTGCGGTAGAGGTGGGTACGCTCGAGACCAGTCTTCTCTGCCAAACGCGTCATGCTACCGCGTTCGCCGGTCAGGTGGTACTCAAAGTACATTCTTTCGAAGGCTTCACGCGCCTCGCGTAACGGTTGATCGAAAAACAGGGCGGGCAGCGGCGGGGCAGCCCCGTTTTGTCCGGCCTCGGTCTGCAGGATCAGGGCGACGTCGTCACTGCTGATTTCTTCGTCAAGCGCCGAGAGCGCGAGATTCTTCACCGTGGCCAGCAGTTCGGCCCATTCGCCATGCCAGCGATGCAGACGCAGGGCGTTCTGCGCGCTGCTGGAAAAGTGCCGCAAGGGCACCTCACCGCGCTCCGCCAGGTGCGCCAGAAGCAGGGCGGCGATCTCGGGAACGTCATCGGCATGTCCCGAGATCTGCGGCAGTGCCACCCACACCTCGCCGAGCCGGCTGATGACCTGCGGATCCCAACCGGCTTCGACGAGCCCGCCGAGAGGACGGCTCGAAGCTGCGACGAGTTGCAGATTGTGCCTTTCGAGTCGTTCGAGCGCGAAGACGAGATTCATCTGCTGCAGTTTCCCGAACTGTGCCAGATCGGCCACGAAGACAATGCCGCCGCTCGCGTTCTGCAGCATTTCCTGGGTCAGCGGCGAGCTCGCCGCCGACAGGTCCAGCCAGGGGGTCAGGTGTGTCTGCAAGGTACGCGCGCAGATTTCTGCGATGCTGCCCGAGGCGCTCTTGAGCAACAGGACCGAGGTCTTCGCTGCCGCCTGTTCGAGCCTCCGCTTGAGGTCTTTGAGCAGGGGCGAACGGGCGAACGCATCAAGGGTCAGCGGTTTCTTGAGCAGCACGATCTCGTGCTTGAGTGCCTTCTTGACGGTCAGCAGCAGCTTCTGCAGGGCAATCGGTTTCTCGAGGAAGTCGGTGGCGCCGATACGCGTCGCTTCGACTGCCGAATCGATCGTTCCGTGCCCCGACATCATCACCACCGGCATGGTCAATAGCCCCCCGGCCGACCACTCCTTGAGCAGCGAGATACCATCGGTGTCCGGCATCCAGATGTCGAGCAGCACCAGATCGGGCCGCTTCTCGGCGCGCAGCCTGCGCGCCGCCGCGGCATTCTCGGCCACCCAGACCGAGTGGCCTTCATCGGCAAGAATCTCGGAAAGCAATTCGCGAATGCCCATTTCGTCATCGACGATCAGTACTTGCGCCATGGTCAAGTCTCGGAAGGAAGTTTGCTCGGACGGCGGTTCACGGCCGGCAAGGCCGCCAGTGGCAGGGTGATGCTGACCTCGGCACCGGTCGGCTGACGATTGTTGATCGTGATGCGTCCGTGATGTTCATCGACGATCTTCTTGACGATGGCCAGCCCAAGACCGGTACCACGAGTCTTGGTGGTGACATAGGGCTCGAAGACGCGCGACAGAATCTCGGCCGGGAAACCCGGCCCGCGATCGCTGACCACCAGTTCGGCCATGCTGTCGGCACGCCGGGTGGTGAGCGTGATGCACGGGGCGTCGACCGCTTCCTGTGCGTCCTCGGCATTGCGCAACAGATTGTGGATGATCTGCCGCAACTGCGTCGCATCACCCCAGACGGCCGGCAGCTTGGACGCCAGTTTGGCCTTGATCTGCGCTCGTGAGTTCTCGTAGAGGCCGAGCACTTCGGCAATCAGCGCATTGAGGTCGAGAGCCACCAGCTCGGGCGGTGGCAGGCGCGCATAATCGCTGAAGTCGTTGACCATGCGCTTCATCGCCTGAACCTGAGTGATGATCGTCTGCGTCGAACGAGCAAGGATCTGGGCATCGCGATCGCTCAGGTGATCGGCCAGCTTCATCTGCAGCCGCTCGGCCGAGAGCTGGATCGGGGTCAGCGGATTCTTGATCTCGTGCGCCAGACGCCTGGCCACTTCGCCCCAGGCGGCACTGCGCTGGGCAGCAATCAGTCGTGTGACATCGTCGAAGACGACGACGTATCCGCCGTGCGATTCAGCCGGCAACTCGGTTCCGCGCAGCAGCAGGATTTGCGGCAGACCGCCGCTGTGCTCGAGCTCGATCTGTTCCTGCCATTCGCCGCTGTTCAGATCGGCAAAGGCACGCTGGATGACCTGACCGAGCACCTGCTGGCGCGGCCAGAGGTCGGTCGGCTGACCAAGCAATCCGGCAAAATCATCGGCCAGAATCGTCAGCGCGCCTTCGTTGACGGTACGTAACACGAAGCGACGGTCGAACACCAGAACGCCTGCCGAAAGATTGGCAAGAATCGACTCGAGATAGGTGCGAGCCGCCTCCAGCTCGCCGCGATGCCGCTCGTTGTCGCGCCGCGCTTCGTCGAGCTGACTGGTCATCTGCTTGAAGGAACGCGTCAGAACGCCGAGTTCGTCGCGGCTGTAGACGGCCTGTCTGGGTGTGTAGTCACCAGCCGCCACCGCCTGCGTTCCCTCGGCCAGGATGGAGAGTGGCGCCGAAAGACGACGAGCCAGGACGAAAGCCAGTGCGATCGCCGTAAACAGCGCCAGCAGGACGGTCAAGGTGAGGGTCATGGCGTAGATTCGCGTCAAGCCCTCGCGTCCCAGGGAAAGCTCCTGATAATCCGCGTATACGGTCTGGACGCTGTCGGCATTGAGGGCAAGGCTGCCCGGCACCGGATCGATCAGTTGCAGGATGCGGGTCTCGACGCCCAGCCCGGCTGGCATGACGGCAACCAGCACGCGCAGGCTGAGATCATGCTCCCCGCTGCTTTCGATCACGGCGTAGCGACGGTCCTTGCGCGCCCGTTGCAATTGTTCGGCCGTCGGCTGCGCGGGGAGCAGACTGGTCAGTTCGCCGCTGGCGGTTGCCAGCAACTCGCCGCTGTTCGAGAAGAGCGCAGCCGATTGCACCCCATTCTGCTCGCGCAGGCGGTTGAGATCGAGACGACGTTGCGCCTCGGAATGCTCTCCGAGTTCGAGCGCCATCGCCTGTGCCTTTGCCGCAAGGTCCTCGAGCAGGGAATCGAGCGCACTGCGGCCGAGATTGAGGCCGGCTTCGAGCGCTTTCTCGACACGCACGTCGAACCAGGTCTCGATGCTCTTGGTCACAAACTGAACCGAAACGGCGTAGATCAGCACTCCGGGCAGCACCGCCATGAGCCCGAACATCAACATCAGGCGCAGCTTGAGGCGGGAACCGAAGACCTGCGCCCGATGTTCCCGCCACAAGGCATGCAACTGCCAACCGATCAGGGCCAGGAGCGACAGGGCGACGACCGCGTTGAGGCCGAGCAGCCAAGGATAGTGACTGGCGAAAAGCGCCGTGTTGGCACTCGCCGAGGCCAACAAAAAGAGCAGAATGCCGCCAAATGAGGCGGCAGCGACAATCAGGCTTTTCATCTGCCTTCGACGCTGAACACCGGTGCCGCCAGCTCGCTCGGCGTGAAATGCCAGCGCGCCCAGTCGGAGGAAAGGTTCCAGTCGCGGTTGGCCAGTGCATTGACCTGGAAGGTCTTCGGCATCTGGCTGAGGTCTAGGCGCATGCGTACGGCGGCCTGATAGGTGTTATCGGGTCTGAGCGATCCCCGGTCGAGAACCAGCCAGTTACGCAGGCGCGACAGTATCCGCTGGGCGTCGTCAAGTGAGGCAAAGCTCTGGTGCAAGGCGCCACTGGACAGACGGTACTGGCGCGTCAGCGCATGGTACGAAAGCTGGAAGGTCTGGCTGCGGCTGACCACCTCTTCGTCCAGCCAGTACCAGCGGGAACGGGTCAGCTCGAAGTCGACGACGAAGTACAGCGTGACACCACGGGCAATCGCATCGTCCAGCCGGGCATTGAGATTGATGTTGAAGTCGGCGGAAAGCGTATAGCCCTCGTCGCCCGGCGCGAGAACCGGATTGCGTACACTGATGTCGGCCGCCTGACCACCGGCCGCGGCGCATAGCAGCAGGATGCCGCACAGCAAAGGACTAAGCAGCTTTCTCCAGCAGGGCATAAAAGAATCCGTCATGTTCTTCCTGGGGCAGGAGTCTTTCCTCGGTCAGGCGTCTGGCGGTGGCCTGGCGAAAGAGGAAGGCGTCGATCTGTGCACCGTTCTCTTCCGGGAAGAGCGAGCAGGTAGCGTAGAGCAGCCGACCGCCAACCTTCAGGAGCGGCCAGAGCTGATCGAGAATCTCCCTCTGCAGTTGCACGAAACGCCGGATATCGCCCTCCCGGCGCAGATACTTCATGTCTGGATGGCGGCGCACGACACCCGAAGCAGAGCAAGGCACATCGGCGAGAATGGCGTCGAAAGACCGGCCGTCCCACCAAATCCCGGTGGCCCGACAATCGGCCACGACCACCTTCGCCGACAAGCCAAGCCGTCGCAGGTTGTCGCCTACCAGGTGAGCGCGCTGCTCATTAACCTCCAGTGCGAGCAGATCGAGGTCGGCCGCTTCCAGCAGATGCCCGGTTTTGCCGCCGGGCGCGGCGCAGGCGTCGAGCACGCGCTGGCCGCTGGTGGGCGCCAGGATGTGTGCCGCGCGCTGGGCTCCCGCGTCCTGGATCGAGACCAGGCCCTCGGCGAAGCCGGGCAGTGCATCGACCGGAACCGCCCTGGCCAGCAGCAGTGCGTCACCGCCAAGCGGCCGCGCGCCCAGCCCCGACGCCTGCAGCCGTGCCGCATAAGCCGGGACGGCGAGACGCCGACGATTGACGCGCAGGGCCAGTGGTGGCGGCTCATTGCCGCGCGCCACGATGTCCTGCCAGTCTCCGGGGTAGGCACGACGCAGACGAGCCAGCCACCAGCGCGGATGCTGATGCACCGCCTCTTCGTCATCGGCCATTGCCAGATGCAGGGCATCGCGCTGCCGCAGGTAATTGCGCAGTACGGCATTGACCAGACCTCGGAAGGCGCCGCCAGCCAGCCGCGCAGCCGCCGCCACTGCCTGATCGACCACCATGTACCCCATTTCCGGTCGCGTCTGCAAACGGTACAGGGCGGCCTGCAACAGGGCTGTGGTTTGATTGTGCGGCAGAGCCTTGTCGAGCAGACAGCGCAGCATGAATTCGCCAAAGCCGTAGCGACGGATCGTGCCATAGGCCAGATCCTGGACGGCGGCGTGCGTCGCTGGCGGCAGATCACGCGCCTGGCCGAGAGCCTGCGGCAGATTCTGCCCTGCCTGGACGGCGGCGATCACTCTTGCCGCAAGCAGGAGGCTCAGCGCAAGGGAGTCGGCCGGCAGCTCGCCAGGCGAATTCGCCGCTTGAGGCTTGCGCACGCGCAGAGCGCGGGGCGACGGCGAGGAGGAAGGCGGGGACAATGGCTGAATTTCGCTGCGTTCTGGGGGTCTCGAGTTTAGCACGATGCCTGATACTGGCGAGATGATGGCCGGCAGATGAATGATAATGCGTGCATGCCTCGCTCGACCCTGTTCGCCCGGCGTCGATCTGCAGCGCACCGGGTGGCAGGACGAGGCGCCGATGACCCGGCAGACTGGATGCCGACCCATCGGCTCGGCGGGTACGAGCAAGCACGCCGCGCAGCAGGAGACCAAGCTTGACAGCGAGAAAACGACCCTCCAGCTCGAAGATGGGCCAGTACGTCCTGCTGCTCGCAGCAACACTGCTCTGCACTTCGCCGGCGGCGGCGTGGAATGCCGCCGGACATCGCATCAGCGCGCTGATTGCCTGGCAAAGACTCGATCCGGGCAGCCGGGCCGCGATCACGGCACTCCTGCGCCAGCACCCCGACTTCGCACGCTGGCAGGCACGCGGCAAGGGGGCGGAGCCGGGTCTGGCCACCTTTCTCGAAGCCTCCACCTGGCCTGACGACATCCGGCGGGACCAGCGCTTCTACAGCGCGGGGAACGAGGAGCCGACCCCGACACTGCCGGGTTTCCCGGACATGGAACGGCGGCTGGAGTGGCATTACATCGATCGACCGCTCGATATGCTGCCCACGACGCGGGCACCGGCGGGCGAGCTGGATCGACGGCTGAACATGCTCGTGTCCACCCTGGCCAACCAGGGTGTGCAGCCGAGCGAGCGCGCTTACGCGCTACCCTGGCTGATTCACCTGGTGGGTGATGCCCATCAGCCGCTGCACGCAGCCAGCCGTCACACAGCTGATGGCGAGAGCGACAACGGCGGCAACGCGCTGCTCATCACCAACCCGTTCAATATGCGTCACCCGTCGATGAGTCTGCATCGCTATTGGGACGATCTGCCGGGCCCGCCCTGGCTGCGCGACGACCGGCTTGCCGGCACGGTGAGCGCCCTGACCGAGCGCCATCCGCCGACGGGCGGGAGCAGCACGCCCGCCCTGTGGATCGAGGAAAGCTGGCTGATCGCCCGACGCTACGCCTACCCGGAAAGCGAAGACAAGCCGCCAACGATCAGCCCGAGCTTCCACGAACGATCGCAGGAGATTGCCAATCATCGGATTACCCAGGCGGGTTACCGCCTGGCCGAACTACTGCGGGCTCTCTTTCGCCCCGCACAGAGCGCGGGACGAAAGCCTGCTGGCGCACCCGGGGAGTCGCTCCGGCCGGCAATGTTTCACGTGAAACAGCAGTGCCCGAACGCTAACGCCGAGCCATGGCGCGCAAGCGGGCGACGCGCTGTTCAGTCGGTGGGTGGGTGCTGAACAGTCCGGCCATGCCGCCGCCCGACAAGGGATTCATGATCATCATCTGGGCTGTTTCAGGGTGCGCCTCGGCTGGCGCCAGCGGGATGCCGCGGGCGTAGGCGTCGATTTTCGCCAGTGCATCGGCGAGCGCATTCGGGTCCCCGCAAATCTCGGCTCCACCACGATCGGCCTCGAACTCACGCGCCCTGGAAATCGCCATCTGGATCAACGAAGCGGCCAGCGGCGCCAGCACGGCAACAAGGATGCCCGCCACCGGGTTGCTCGGCCGGCCCTCCGAATCGCGTCCCCCGAAGAACATCGCAAAGTTGGCAAGCGCCGAGATCGCACCGGCCATGGTCGCCGCGATTGTCGAAATGAGGATGTCGCGATGCTGCACATGCGCCAGTTCGTGCGCCATGACGCCGCGGATCTCGCGCGCCGACAGCAGCTGCAGAATGCCGGTAGTGGCAGCCACCGCCGCATTGTCCGGGTTGCGCCCGGTGGCGAAGGCATTCGGCTGCGCCTCGTCGATCAGGTATACCCGGGGCATCGGCAGCCCCGCCCGCTGCACCAGTTCCTGGACCATCGAGTAAAACTGCGGCGCCGACTGCTCGTCCACCTCGCGCGCGTTGTACATTCTGAGCACCATCCGGTCCGAGAACCAGTAGGCGAAGACGTTCATCGCGCCGCCAAGGAGCAGCGCCAGCAACATCCCCGACCGGCCGCCCAGCAATCCGCCGACGACGCCGAACAAGGCGAGAATGGCTGCCATCAGAAGGGATGTCTTGAGCCAGTTGCCGAGCATGATTCGATCCTCCGTAGATATCCGCTGCTTCCCTAGATGGAGCAGGAGCGAGGAAATTCAAGCACCGCTCAGGCTGTAACGGGTCTCCGGGACGAGCCGCCGGCCGTTGAGAAACTCCGCCGCCGACAGCCGCCGGCCGCCGGCTGCTTGCAGCTCGGCAAGCAGCAGAGCCCCCTCTCCACAGGCCACGGCGATGCCGCCGGCGTCCGCCGCGAGTACCGTTCCCGGCGGCCCTTCGCCGCCGGTCACCGGCGCTGCACGCCAGATCTTGAGCAGCCTGCCGTCGAGCGAACAGCTTGCGCCGGGATGGGGATTGAAGGCCCGCACCTGCCGGTCGAGTTCTATCGCCGGCCGACGCCAGTCGAGCATCGCCTCCGCCTTGTCGATCTTGGCGGCATGCGTCACCCCGTCTTGTGCTTGTGGGGAAGCCGTCAGCGGCAGATGGGCAAGCACCTCGACGATGAGTTGCGCCCCCAGCCCGGCCAACCGGTCATGCAACGACCCTGCGGTGTCGTCGTCGCGAATTGCCTGTTTTGCCGCGCGCAACACGGGCCCGCTGTCGAGCCCGGCTTCCATCTGCATGATGCATACGCCGGTCTCGGTGTCTCCGGCAAGGATGGCGCGCTGGATCGGCGCCGCGCCGCGCCAGCGCGGCAGCAAGGACGCGTGGATGTTGATGCAGCCATAGCGCGGCATGTCGAGCACCACCTGGGGAAGGATCAGGCCGTACGCGGCAACGATGATGACGTCGGGCGCGGCTGACCTTATCTGCTCCTGGGTCGCCGGATCGCGCAGCGTGAAAGGCTGCAGGACCGGAATTCCCGCCACCTGGGCCAGTTGCTTGACCGGCGCCGGGCGCACCACCATGCCGCGCCCGGCGGGACGATCGGGCTTGGTCAGCACCTGCACCACGTCGTGGCCAGCCGCCAGAATGGCCTGCAGGGCCGCTCCGGCAAACTCCGGCGTGCCGGCGAAGGTCAGCCTCATGCGGTGATGCGCGCTTGTTTGGCGAGCTTGTTCCTGATTCGCAATTGCTTGAGTTGCGACAGATGCTCGACGAAGACGCGCCCCTGCAGGTGGTCGATTTCGTGTTGCAGACATACCGCCAACAGGCCAACCGCCTCGATGGTCTGTTCCCCGCCATCGAGATCGAGGTAGCGGACAATCACATGTTCGGCACGTTCCACCTTGTCGTAAATGCCAGGAACCGACAGGCAACCCTCTTCGCAGGTCTGCCGACCGTCCTGCTCGATGATCTCCGGGTTGATCAAGGTCAGCAACTGATCCCTCGTCTCCGAGGCGTCGATGACGATCACGCGCTTGTGAACATCGACCTGGGTCGCCGCCAGGCCAATGCCGGGCGCCTCGTACATCGTCTCGGCCATGTCGCGTGCCAGGCGCCGAATACTCTCATCAACCTCCCGGACCGGCGTTGCCACCGTCCGCAGGCGTGCATCGGGAAAGCGCAGTATGGGTAGTAGAGACATAAAAAGCTTGATCGAATAAGGAACTACGTGCAAAATCGGACGCAGTGTCTACGCAATGCTGGCGTCCTTGGCCCGGCACCTGCCGGGCAGCCGGCCCCAACCGACCGGGGATTCGCTGGGACGCCCCCCTGACCCGGAAGTTCCCTCCGACGACGCCCCCAAAATACTGCGACTGATCGCACGAGGATAACACGATGATCCGCATTATGTCCGCGTTCCTTCTGGCTTTGGTCGGCACCCTTTGCTGCACCGCCAACGGCCAGGAACTCCAGTTGGCCGACCGCGCCCCACAAAGGCACATCGTGGTTCCCGGCGACACTCTGTGGGGAATTTCCAGCAAGTTCCTCAAGAACCCGTGGGAGTGGCCGGCAATCTGGCGCATGAACCGCGACGAGATCAGGAATCCGCACCGCATCTATCCGGGTGATGTGATCGTGCTCGAGCGCGACGGTGACGGGCGGCCCCGCCTGCGCCTGGAGACGGTCCGCCTGATCCCCCGGATCTACGCCGAAAGCACCGACCAGGGCATCCCGGCGATCCCGCCCAATGTGATCAAACCCTTCCTGTCCGATCCGCTGATCGTCGAAGTGCACGGCCTGCAGAACGCAGCGCGCATCGTCGCCACCCCGGAGGATCGGGTCTATCTCGGTAGCGGCGATCGTGCCTATGTAGCCAATGCCAATCCCGACGTCCGCGACTGGCAGGTCTATCGCAGTGGCAAGGCGCTGCGCGACCCGCGCAGCAACGAGATCCTCGGTTACCAGGCCTACTACCTGGGCACCGCACGGCAGGTCGATTCGGCCGCTGTGGCCACCTTCGAGATACTCACCGCACGGGAGGAGATCGGGCGTGGCGACCGCCTGCTGCCTGCCGTCCCTCCCTCGCTCGTTCCCTACCTTCCGCACAAGCCGGACTTTGCGGTCGATGCGGTTGTGATCGGCGTCTATGGCGGCGTCGATACTGCCGGACGCGGCTCCATCGTCTCGATCAGCCGCGGCAGTCTGGATGGCATCGAAATCGGGCATGTCCTGGCGCTCGAGCGCAATCGGACCATCCGTGAGCGTGACGAAGACGACCGCAAGATCGTCGTGCAGATTCCACCGTACCGCGTCGGACTGCTCTTCGTCTTTCGTACCTTCGAGCGCATCTCTTACGGCCTGATCGTGCAGGCGGAAGGCACCATCGAGGTCAACGACTTCGCGCGCACGCCATAGCAGCTAATGAACACAAGGCCGGAGCTGGCCGACTGGCTGCGACTGACTCTGGTTCCCGGCATCGGCGGTGAAACCCAGCGCAAGCTGCTGGCCGCCTTCGGACTTCCTGCAGCGATCTTCACTGCCGGCCACAGTGCACTGCGCGCAGTAGTCGGCACGCGTGCCGCGCAACTCCTGCTCGATACCGACAATCAGCTTGCCGTCGAACGGGCCCTCGCCTGGTCGGCGCAGCCCGCGCAGCACCTGGTCTGCCTGGCCGACCCCGAGTACCCGCAAGCCTTGCTGCAGACCCCTGATCCACCGACGCTGGTGTACGTGCGGGGCCGCCTCGACCTGCTCAATTCGCCGACCCTGGCCGTGGTCGGCAGTCGCAATCCGACTCCGCAGGGCAGCGCCAACGCCAAACGCTTCGCGAGTGCCCTTGCCGAAGCCGGACTGACCATTGCCAGCGGTCTCGCCCTCGGCATTGACGCAGCGGCACACCGTGGCGCACTGGCGGCAGCGGGCGACACGGTCGCCTTCATTGGCACCGGCATCGACCGCAGCTACCCGGCCGCCAACCATGAACTGGCTCGCGAGATAGCCGGCAAGGGCAGCATCATTTCCGAGTTTCCGCTTGGCACGCCGCCCAGCGGCGCCAACTTTCCACGCCGCAACCGCCTGATCGCAGGCCTCGCACACGGCACGCTGGTGGTTGAAGCGACGACCGACAGTGGCTCCCTGATCACCGCCCGCATCGCCTCGGAACTGGGACGTGAGGTCTTCGCAATCCCCGGTTCGATTCATTCACCGCAATCGCGCGGCTGCCACAAGCTGCTCAAGCAAGGAGCCAAACTGGTCGAGAGCGTGCAGGACGTGCTCGACGAACTGCGCTGGACAAGCCCTGCGCGCCGCCCTGTGGAAAGTCCGGAGGCGGCCGGTGAAGCACCGGCACTGCTGGCGTGCATGGGTTTCGATCCGTGCAGTGTCGACGAACTGGCAGTGCGCAGCGGCTTGACGGCCGAGGATGTTTCGGTAAAGCTGCTCCATCTGGAACTGGCCGGCGCGATAGCCGGTCTGCCAGGTGGCCGCTACCAAAGAATTTCCCAAGCCGGAAAGGCCCCGTGATGATCGACATCCTCGTTTACCTGTTTGCCAACTATCAGGATTTCCGTACCCGGCCCAGGACGCGGACGCTCAAGCGGAAACTGAGTGCGGTCGGTTTCCGGGACGACGCCATCAGCGTCGCCCTGCACTGGCTGGATGGCCTCAAATCGGCCAGTGAATTAGATTGCCCCGCCAGCCATGGCGCGTTTCGGGTCTATCTCGACCAAGAGAAGCGCAAGCTCGGTATCGACTGCCTCGGCTTTCTCGCCTTTCTCGAAGCAGCCGAAGTGATCACCCCCGCCGTGCGGGAACTGGTCGTCGAACGCGCCATGATGATGGAAGACGATCGTGTCCCGCTGGCCAAGTTCAAGATCGTCGTCCTGATCGTCCTCTGGAGCCGCGAACAGGACCTCGAGCCCTTGGTGGTCGAAGAATTGCTCGACGACGGCAGCTCTCGCCTGACGCACTGAAGCGAGCCCCCGCTTCGCTACCCATGCGCGGCTTCCTTGCCAAGCGCGGCAGAGTGCTCTTATCATGGTCCGCACGAGGTCAGTGCTTTGACCATTCTGCGGCCCCGGCTGCTGCCACTCTTTGCGGCTTCCAAAGACTCCATGAGCAAGAAACTGATCATCACCGAGAAGCCGTCCGTCGCCGCTGACCTGGCGCGCGCACTTGGCGGCTTCGTCCGGCACGACGACTACTTCGAGAGTGACGACTATGTTCTCTCCTCGGCCATCGGCCACCTGCTCGAACTCGCCTGCCCCGAGGAGTATGAAGTCAAGCGCGGCAAGTGGTCTTTCGCCCACCTGCCGGTTATCCCGCCGCACTTCGCGCTGCAACCGATTGCGAAAACGGAGCCCCGGCTCAGGCTTCTGGTCCGCCTGCTCAAGCGCAAGGACGTCGCCAGCCTGGTAAACGCCTGCGACGCCGGACGCGAAGGGGAGTTGATCTTCAACTACATCATCCAGCATGCTGCGGTCGGCAAGCCGGTCGAGCGTTTGTGGCTGCAGTCGATGACGCCGCAAGCCATCCGCGACGGCTTTGCGCGCCTGCGCCGGGGCAGCGAGATGCTCGGCCTGGCCAACGCGGCGGTATGCCGCTCCGAATCGGATTGGCTGGTCGGCATCAACGGAACACGGGCGATGACCGCCTTCAATTCGAAGACCGGGGGCTTCCACCTCACCACGGTCGGCCGTGTCCAGACACCAACCCTGGCGCTGATCGTCGAGCGCGAAGACCGGATACGCAAGTTCAAGCCGCGTGCCTACTGGGAACTCGAGGGCATCTTCAACTGCGCTGCCGGACAGTATCGCGGCAAATGGTTCGACGAAAAGTTCAAGGGCAAGGATGATGACGAGCATGCGCGCGCCGACCGCCTATGGGACGAAAGCCGCGCGACGCTGCTGCAGCAGAAGTGCATTGGCCAGGACGGCGAGGTCAGTGAAGAATCCAGGGCGTCGACCCAGTTGTCCCCCCTGCTCTATGACCTCACCAGCCTGCAGCGTGAAGCCAACAGCCGCTTCGGCTTTTCGGCCAAGGCGACCCTCGGTCTCGCCCAGGCGCTCTACGAAAAGCACAAGGTGCTGACCTATCCACGCACCGATTCGCGTGCGCTCCCCGAAGACTATCGACCGGCGGTCAGCAGCACCCTCGCCATGCTGACCGGGGAAGGGGCCGGCAAGAGCCACGACGAAGCCCTGCTGGCGCGCTACGCGCCCTTCGCCCACCAGGTCCTGGCGCGCAACTGGGTCGTGCCCAACAAACGCATCTTCAACGATGCCAAGGTGTCCGATCACTTCGCGATCATCCCGACACTGCAGCCGCCAAAACACCTGTCGGAACCCGAGCTCAAGCTCTACGACATGGTCGTCAAGCGTTTCCTCGCGGTCTTCCACCCGGCCGCCGAATACCTGATCACCACTCGCATCACCCGGGTTGCCGGGGAACCCTTCAAGACCGAGGGCAAGGTATTGGTCAACCCCGGCTGGCTGGCCGTCTATGGTCGTGAGGCGCAGGAAGGTGAGGAAGGCAACCTCGTTGCCGTGACGCCCGGCGAAAAGGTGCACGCCGACGAGGTGGTCCTCAGCGCGCACCAGACCAAACCCCCGGCGCGTTACTCCGAGGCCAGCCTGCTGACCGCCATGGAGAGCGCCGGCAAGGCGATGGACGACGAGGAACTGCGCGCCGCCATGGCCGGACGCGGCCTTGGCACGCCAGCCACGCGCGCCCAGATCATCGAAAACCTACTGGCCGAACAATACCTTCTGCGCGAGGGCCGCGAATTGCTGCCGACCGCCAAGGCGTTCTCGCTGATGACGCTGCTCAACGGACTCGGCATCCCGGAACTGACCGCCCCGGAACTGACCGGCGAATGGGAATGGAAGCTCGCCCGCATGGAACGCGGCGAGCTGTCACGCACGGAGTTCATGCAGGAGATCGCGGCGATGACGCAACACATCGTCGACCGCGCCAGGAGCTACGACAGCGACAGCATCCCGGGGGATTTCGGCGAGCTGGCGACACCCTGCCCGAAATGCGGCAGCCTGATCAGGGAAACCTACAAGAAGTT
>NZ_JAEUOL010000221.1 GCF_016789985.1 Accumulibacter sp. | reverse complement strand
CCATTGGAGTGTCCGCAAAGCCTATCGCAGTGCCCTTTCCTGGTTCAAACGCGGCATCCGCCTTCTCTTGAGACGCGCTGCCAGCGCACTGCCTCTTCCCAAGTTCTTTCAGGGGGCCGAAACATGATAGGTGGTAAGAAGACCTCCGGAAGGCCTTGACGAACGAATTCTTTGGTCAGTGCGGCCACACGATTCATCCTCTCTCTTCCGGGGATGCTCATCCGCATAGCGGGTGAGGTAAGCATCTCCCATGCTGTGCACGTCAGAAGGTCACCGCGCTGCAGTACAATGCCGTCCGATGAATGACGAATTCTTCATGCGCGAGGCGATGTCTCTGGCGATGGCTGCCGAGTGCCTCGGCGAAGTCCCAGTTGGCGCGCTGGTTGTGCGTGATGGCTTCATTGTCGGCCGCGGCTTCAATTCGCCGATCGGCGACCATGATCCCACGGCGCACGCCGAGATTGCCGCTTTGCGCGACGCGGCGCGTAATTTGCGCAATTACCGGTTGCCTGGTTGCGAACTTTTCGTGACCCTGGAGCCTTGCGCGATGTGCGCCGGCGCGGTGCTGCAGGCGCGCATTTCCCGCCTGGTCTATGGGGCACGTGATCCGAAGACCGGGGTGCATGGCAGCGTGGTCGATCTGTTCGCCGTCGAGCGCCTCAATCATCACACCGAGGTACTGGGAGGCGTTCTGGCAGCCGAGTGCGGACAGTTGCTGTCCGATTTTTTTGCGGCGCGGCGTGGCGCAATCGCAGCGGGGGATGAGCGTGCATATCCACATCTCGATCGGCCAGCAGACACTGGTTCTTGTCGATGATTCCGGCCGGGTCCTGCGCCTCTATTCCGTGTCGACCGCACTCAAGGGCCCGGGGGAACGGAAGGGCAGCTTCTGCACGCCGCGTGGCAGGCACCTGGTGCGCGCCAAGATTGGCGCCGGGCAGGCGGCGAATACGGTGTTCATCGGGCGCCGGCCGAGCGGTGAGGTCTATTCTCGCGAACTGGCCGAACGCTACCCCAAGCGTGACTGGATTCTGACGCGCATTCTCTGGCTGTCCGGTTGCGAACCCGGTCGCAACCGGTTGGGCGAGGTCGATACGATGCGCCGTTACGTCTACATCCACGGCAGCCCGGATACAGCGCCGATGGGTCAGCCCGGCTCGATCGGCTGCATCCGCATGCACAATGCGGACATCATCGAGCTCTTCGATCTGGTGCCGCCCTACACGCTGGTCGACATCGGCGAGGACTGAAAAGTCTCGCAGACCTCGCCGAGTGGCTTGGCGTCGGCCGCAAAGCTGCGCTCGGCGAGCGTCGTCAACCCGTCGCGGCGCCTGATCAGCAGCGTCGATGCCCGGGTGCCGTAGTGCTCGGAGTTGACGAAAACGGCCGACAGAATGCGCTCCCATTCGATCGGCACACCGGTCTCTGGCAGGTGTGAGTCGGGAACGATCTCCTGATCGGCGAGCAAGCGGAAGAACGGCGCTCGCTTCGGCAGGGTCGTCAGCGCTTCGGCAAAGGAGGCCCTGGCAGCGGCCAGCTTGGGCCAGGGGGTGTCGAGCAGGTGGTTGGAGAGTCCGTAGATGCCGGGGTCGAGCCATCGCGCCTGGCGGTCACCGCGGTTGCTGCAGTAGGCGAGTCGCTCACCATCACCAATGAAAAGGTTGAAGCCGTTGTACTCGGGTGCCACTGCGGCAAGCTTGCCCAGATAGCTGGCCGGAGTCTGCCGACCAGTCAGGAAATCAGCCACCAGAGCACCGCGTGAGCGAGCATCGGCGCACTGTTGGCCGCCTTCGCGATAATTGGTCAGTGCCGCGAAGCGCTGCTGGCGGGTAACGCCGAACCAGGTGCCGCCGGCTTCGAGGTCACGCCCGGCGAGCACTTGCGGTGCTTCGGGCCAGAAGCCCGCGGCGGCCGAGGAACGCGTGAAGAACTCGTCACGGTTGGCGGCGACGACCAGCGGGTATTCACGGTGCGCCTGCCAGGCGATCAGGATCAGGCACATCGTTGCCGTGCCTCGGGCCTAGGCTGCGGGGCTGCCCAACGGCTTGATATCGAGCGGTGCTCCGCCGGGAGTACCGAGTCGAAGGTCGCCGCCGGCGGCAAAGTTCTCCTGGATGATCGCCAGGGCATCGTGGCCGCCGCTCGGTGCCGGCGCACCGTTGGCAATCATGCCGCAAGGTTGCTGCGGGTTGGCCGGCGAATAGATCGCCTGGCCGGCGCGCATCGGACTGAGCGAGTGGGCATGATAGAGATGGCGTTTGACCTTGCCCAGATACTGCGTGCGGGCGACGATTTCCTGACCGGGATAACAGCCCTTGTGGAAGCTCACCGCCCCCAGCTGCTCGAAATTGGCCATCTGCGGCACGAATTCCTCCCTGGTGCGCTCGCTGATCAGCGTGATCCCGGCCTGGATGTCCAGCCATTGCCAGACGCTCGGCCCGACCGGCCGGGCATGCACCCGGAGCGACTGCCAGAATGCCGGGACGGCGTCGCCCCTGGCGGCAATTTCGAAGCGGCTACCAGCCAGACGGATGACCTCACCGTCGGCGAACCAACTGGCACTCAACGGCGCAGCGGGAATGGGCAGTGCGGCGGCCCGCAGGGCGAGTTCAGCTTGTGGCCCGGCCAGACCGATCAGTTCGCGTTGGCCCGAGCGGTCTGTGATGGCGACCTTGCTGCGCAGGACGAACATCTGCAGGCGCTTGTGGATCAAGGGCAGGAGGTCGGCGGAGAGTTGCAACTGGTAGTCTTCGGGGCTGCTGCGACAGACTAGGAAGCTGGCGAGCATCCTCCCCTTGGCTGAGCACCAGGCCGAGTGCTGCACGCTCCCGATGGCGAGGTGCTTGACGTCGCTGGTCAGTTGATTGTGCAGGAAACCTGCCGCGTCCGGCCCGCTCACCTGGAGTAGGCCGAGGTGACCAAGTGGTGCGACTATCGTCTGTTCGCCGACGGCTGCTCTTTCGGCGACCGGGTCGCCAAAATCAGTGACCAAGTCATTCTCGATGCCTGCCCCGCAGGCACGAAGAAATTCCTGCCAGATCGAATTCATCGTTGCGTCAGTTCCATCAGGGGTGAGGTGCAAGCTGTACACCAGACAGGTTCGGGTCTTCTCGGCCGTGGGCGGCAACCCTGCCAAACGGGCGGGGCTTCAGTCCGCGTTTGCGAGTTTGGGCTATTATAGGGCCAGTCGCCGCCCATTCTGCCAATCGCCCCGATTCCTCATCCCCGCCCTGCAGCCCCACGGCTGCGCCGGATTGATGCACAAATACCTGCGCTCGCTCTTCGTCTTCGCTTTGCTCGTGCTCATCGTGCTCGGCGCTACTGCTGCCTTGCTGGTTCTGACACCGATCGGCCTGCCGCGCGAGCAGGTGGATTTCACGGTTTCGCCCGGCAGCAGCCTGCGCGGTGCAGCCCGGGAGATGGCCGCCGCCGGGGTCGAGGTCGATGCGTGGGCGCTGGTTGTGCTGGCCAGGCTGACCAGTACTGAAGCATCGATCAAGGCCGGCAGTTATCAGATCGCGCGTGGCACAACATTGCTCGAACTGCTCAACAAGCTCACCCGGGGAGACTTCACGCAGGCGGAACTGTCGTTCATCGAAGGCTGGAGCTTCCGACAGTTGCGCGAACGGGTCGATGCGCATCCGGATCTTCGCCATGACACCCGCGACCTGTCCGAGGCGGAGATCATGCGCTTGCTCGGCGCGCCGGGACGAGCGGCCGAGGGGGCGTTCTTCCCCGATACTTACCTTTTTGCCAAGCGCAGCAGCGATGTCGAGGTCCTGACGCGCGCCTACCGCGCCATGCAGCGGCATCTGGAACGCGAATGGCAGGCGAGGGCGCCCGGTTTGCCCTATCGTGACGCAGATCAGGCACTCATCCTTGCCTCGATCATCGAAAAGGAAACCGGGCACGAGCAGGATCGCTCGCTGGTGGCTGCCGTGTTCATCAATCGCCTGCGCCGGGGCATGCCGCTGCAGACCGACCCGACGGTGATCTATGGTCTGGGTAAGCGCTTCGATGGCAACCTGCGCAAGCGCGACCTGCTGACCGATACGTCCTACAATACCTATCTCCACCGCGGTCTGCCGCCGACCCCGATCGCCATGCCCGGCCTCGCATCGCTACAGGCCGCACTGCATCCGGCCGCGAGCGACGCGCTTTACTTCGTGGCACGGGGTGACGGAACGAGCCAGTTTTCGCGCAGCCTGGGCGAACACAATCAGGCGGTGGCGCGTTACCAGAAAGGCGGAAAATCTTGAGTCAGGGCGTGTGCCGGCCGCGCGGCAAGTTCATTACTTTCGAGGGCATCGATGGTGCCGGAAAGAGCAGTCATATCGAGCCGACAGCCGCTTTCCTGCGCGGCCGAGGCATGTCGGTGGTGACGACCCGGGAACCCGGCGGCACGCCGCTCGGCGAGAAACTCCGCGCACTGCTCCTGCACGAAGCGATGCATCTGGAAACTGAAGCCCTGTTGATGTTTGCCGCGCGCCGCGAACATCTTGCCCGACTCATCGAGCCGGCACTTGAGCGCGGCGACTGGGTGGTCTGTGACCGCTTCAGTGACGCTACCTTCGCCTATCAGAGTGGCGGGCGCGGTCTGGCACGGGAGAAGTTCCTGCAACTCGAGCGGTGGGTGCATGCACATCTGCAACCCGATCTGACGCTGCTCTTTGATCTCCCGCCAGTCGTGGCCGGACTGCGCATCGCTGTTCAGGAACGTGGCCCGGACCGCTTCGAACAGGAGGCGCTTGATTTTCACGAGCGAGTGCGTCTTGCCTATCGCCGGCGGGCTGCCGCCGCGGCACAGCGCATCCAGTTGATAGACGCCAATCAGACTCGTGAAGTGATCGAGAACTCGATTCAACAACTGATCACAAGACATTGTTTATGAATGGTTTGAAGCTTAATGCTCCGGTTTGGCAGCAGCTCATGGCGCGACGGGCGCAAATGCCGCACGCATTGTTGCTGGCCGGACAGCAGGGTCTGGGGAAATTCGAGTTGGCGCTGTCCCTGGCCGCGTCGCTGCTCTGTGAGCAGGTCAGGGACAACGGCGAAGCCTGTGGTCGATGCGTCGCCTGCGCCTGGCTGGCGCAGGGCAATCACCCGGATCTGCGCTTGCTGCAGCCGATGGCCCTGGCGGGCGGCGGCGGTGAAGCGGACGAGGGAGTGGAGACGGCGGTGGGGACGAAGAAAGCAAGCCAGCAGATCACGATCGATCAGGTGCGCGGACTGGACGACTTCCTGCATGTCGGCACGCACCGCCACGGCGTGCGCGTGGTGGTTCTCAACCCGGCCGAAGCAATGAATCGCTCGACCGCAAATGCACTTCTTAAATCACTTGAGGAACCGATCGCATCTACCCTGTTCATATTGGTTTCCAACGAGCCTTATCACCTGCTTCCGACGATTCGCAGCCGCTGCCAGACGATCCCGGTACGCTGCCCGCCACAAGCCAGCGCAGTGCAGTGGTTGCGCGACGCGGGTGTGACGGGTCCTGAGCACTGGCTGGCTCTGGCGAGCGGCGCGCCGTTCCTGGCGCTGGAACTGAGCAACAGCGGCGAACGCTTGCTGCTCGATTCGCTGCTCGAGCAGGTCTCCCGCGGACCGGGGCTCGACCCGCTGGCGGCCGCCGCCAATGTGGACCGATTGGTCAAGGCCGAGAAACGCCCGGTGCCCTTGAAACGGGCGCTCGACTGGGCGCAGAAGTGGCTCTTCGACCTGGCCCTGGCAAGCCAGGGTCTGCCGCCCCGCTTCTTCCTGGGCCAGGCAGCGCAACTGCAGCGCCTCGCACAAACCAGCGATCTCCGCCGGATCTTGGCATTCAACCGAAAAGCGCTACAATACAAGGCCCAGTGTGAGCAACCCTTGAATAGCCGTCTGTTTCTCGAAGACTTTTTTCTTGGTTACGCGCGTATTTTCGGCAGTTCCTGAGAGTCCCTGAAGGGCTCCTGCTTCGCTGGCCAGAGGGTTGTCGGGTGGGTCGGGGAGTTTTTCCTGCCGGCGCGAAGGCCAACATGACATGGAAAAGGCGGGGACCGAGCGAGTGAGCAGCAGTCGGGCGGATAGTAGATTCAACGGCGGATTGTGAAGCGATATGGCCGAGGCTGACGCCATCAAGCCTGCGCCTGCGGTGCCGCCGCGCCCGAGCGTCCTGTCGCTGAACATCAACTCGAAGTCGGCGCTTTACGCGGCTTATATGCCCTTGCTGCGCAATGGCGGGATTTTCATTCCGACGACCCGCAGCTATGCGATCGGCGACGATGTGTTCATGCTGCTCTCGCTGATGGACGATCCGGCGAAGCTGCCGATTGCCGGGACGGTCGTCTGGATTACTCCGCTCGGCGCCCAGAACAACAAGGCGCAAGGAATCGGCGTTCACTTCAAGAACGATGAGAGCGGAATCGAGGCCAGACGGCGTATTGAGGGACTGCTCGGCGGCGTCATGCACTCCGGGCGCCCGACCCACACCATCTGATGGCTGCTTGATGCTGGTTGATTCGCATTGTCACCTCGACTTCCCACAGTTGTCCGGGCGCATCGAGCAGGTCATCGAGTTGATGCAGAGCAACGGCGTTGGCTGCGCGCTCTGTATCGGGGTGACACTGGAGGATTTGCCGCGCGTCCTGCGGCTCGCTGAAACCTGGCCAATGCTGCTGGCGAGCGTCGGGGTTCACCCCGAGGCGACCGGGGTGCGCGAACCATCGGTTGGCGAGTTGCTTGAACTGGCCCGTCACCCGAGAGTGATCGCCATCGGCGAAACCGGACTCGACTACTACTGGCACAAGGATGCCCCTGAGTGGCAGCGTGAGCGCTTCCGTACCCACATTCGTGCCGCTCGCACAGCCGACAGGCCACTGGTGGTGCATACGCGCGAAGCGGCGGCCGACACACTGCGATTGATGGCCGAGGAGGGTGCCGGGGAGGTGGGGGGTGTGATGCACTGTTTCACCGAGGACTGGCAGGTGGCCGAGCAAGCCCTCGACCTGGGGTTCCACATTTCATTTTCGGGCATTGTGACTTTCAAGAATGCCAGCACGGTGCGGGATGTGGCGCAACGGGTACCGCTCGACCGCCTGCTGGTCGAGACCGACTCACCCTATCTCGCACCGGTGCCTTACCGTGGGAAAACCAATCAGCCTGGCTACGTGAAGCACGTCGCCGAGGAGGTCGCGCGTCTGCGTGGCCTGTGTTATCAGGACCTTGTCAACGCCACCACAGCCAATTTCTTCCGTCTCTTTCCTGAAGCCCGTACGAAAGTCAGCCAATGAAAATTCTTGCCCTGTTGTTCGCCCTGCTGCTCCCATCCCTGGCCTTGGCCGGGGCTTTCGAAGACATGGAGGAAGCCTTGATCTCAGGCGATACCGCCTGGGCGATTCAACTGATCAATCGCGGCATGGACGTGAACTCGGTCGACGCCGCCGGAAATACCCTGCTGATGCAGTCCGTTCAGCGGGAGAACATGGACTTCTTCGATTACTTGGTGAAACGCCGCGCCCGACTCAACACACGTAATCGTAACGGTGAAACGGCGCTGAGCCTGGCCGCCTACAAGGGCAAACTGCCCTTCGTCAGGCGCCTGGTTGAAGCGGGTGCAGACGTCAACCTCTACGGTTGGCCGCCATTGATCTACGCTGCTTTCAAGGGCCACGCACCCGTGGTCGACTACCTGTTGAAAAAGGGTGCCGAGGTCAATGCGACGACTGCCAACGGGTCGACAGCGCTGTTGTTCGCCGCCCGCTTCGGGCACATGGCGGTGGTCGAAGTGCTGCTGCAGAACAAGGCCGACCCCAACATTGTCAACGATAGAGGTGCAACGGCAATCGATTGGGCTTTGAAATCGGACAACACGGACATCGCCGACCTATTGCGCAAAGCCGGTGGTCGCGCCGGCGATCCGGCAGTCAACCCGGGTTCAAGGTGAGAAGGAGGGCAGGGGACGTACCCGCAGCTGGCCTGACTCGAGAAAGCGCTTGACGATCCGGTAGATGTCGGGATCGAAGGGGCGGTCGTTGGGACCATCGGCAAGCAACCCGGCCAGTGCCTGCTCGCTCTGCACGGTGCCCGTCAGTCGCCAGCGATCGATCAGGTGAATGTCCTCGCGCATGCCGAATTCGTCACGCTCGACCAGCGCCACCGGTCCGCGGTATGGCCACATCCTCAGCTTCCAGCGCGCCAGCGCGCTCAACAGGCGGGCACCGTGTGCTGCAGGTGCCTCCTTGCCGATGCATACTCCACGACAGTTCTTCTGCCGGTAGGCAGAGCAGGCGGTAGCGGTCTGCTCAAGGCCGAGCTGCTTGTGACACAGGCGGTGCGCGTCGGCCAGCAGGCGCAGTGAGCGCTGGGCTTCACGGCGATTGACGTACAGGCCGAAGAGATCATCCACCAGCGCAAAGTCGATCTCACTAGCCAGTGCGAGCCGTGGTCGGAAGTCGCCGGGTGCAGCCTGTTCGAGTTGCCACGAACAGAGTTCGTTGCCCGCTCGTGCGGGCGCGGCACTTGACACTCTGCCAGCCAGTTCGATTTCGCACAGGCGCGCACCCATTTCTCCCGCCGCTTCGCGCCAGTCGATTCGCCAGGTATCACGGTAAAGCGGCTTGTCCCGGTTGCCAGCAGTGAAGTGTTCCAGAACCTGGCGGCGGAGGTTGCTGCTCCGTCTGCTCAGAAGCAGCCGGCCATCCTCCGCGTAGAGGGCATAGGCGCCCGCCGCTTCGGGCAGATCGTCGATCAGAGCGGAGTCGATCTGCGCTGGCAGTTCCGGGTGACCGACGATTGCGGCTATAGCGCAGCGGATCGTGGCCGCCGGTAGCAACCGATGCCAGCTCTGCCACAAGTCCCACAGCAGGCGGGCGTCGGTCAGCGCGCGGTGACGCCCGCCGTGAACGCAGAGGCCATGCCGCACGATCAAGGTGTCGAGGTTGTGCCGGTGATGCTCGGGGAACAGCTTGCGCGAGAGTTTGACCGTGCACAGGCAACGCAGGCGAAGGTTCACTCCGAGCCGGCCAAACTCGCCCTTCAGGAATCCATAGTCGAAACGCGCATTATGGGCGATCAGCAGGCGTCCGTGCAGGCGGTCGAGCAGAGCGGGAGCGATCTGCTGGAAGGTCGGAGCGGAATTCAGCATCGCGTCATCAATGCCGGTGAGGCCTGTGATGAAGGGCGAAAGCCTGGTTTCTGGATTGACCAGAACGCTCCATTCGCGCGCACCGTCCGGGGCGATTTCAATCAGGCCGATTTCAATGATCCGGTCGTTGGCGAAATTGGCGCCAGTCGTCTCCAGATCGAGAAAAACCAGTGGCTCCGGCGCCAGGAGCGCGCTCATCGCTGTATGCAGATCGTGCGTTCGCTCAACGCGGAACGCGTCTGAGCCACTGAAGCGATGGCGTCGGCGAAGAACTCGGTCAGCGCCGCCGGAAGGTCATGCGCCATGCCCGGGATCACCTGCATCCGGGCACCCGGAATGTGCGCCGCCACATCGTAACCGCAGGCCACCGGAATCAGCGGGTCATCGGCGCCGTGCAGGACGAGTGTCGGTGCCTTGATCGTCGCCAGCAGAGCACGTCGATCGCCGCTGGCCAGAAAGGCCGCCAACTGACGTGTCACTCCGCGCGGGTGAAAGCAGCGCTCGTGTTCCTCGGCAAACTGGTTCCGCAAGCGCTCGGGACAACTCGGGAACTCGGGACTGGCCACGGCCAGTTGGCGCCGGATCGCGTCTTCGATCAGGTTTTCCTTGTCACGCGTTGCCGGTAGCGGAGCCAGTAGCGCCTGGGCTGCCTCGGGAGTCGGCGGGGGAAGTTCGGGATGACTGCTGGTGGACATGATGCTGGTCAGCGACAGCGTGCGCTGCGGGTAGCGTGCCGCGAAGATCTGCGCGATCGCGCCGCCCATCGATGCGCCGACGATATGGGCGGCAGGAATGCCGAGTGCGTCGAGCAAGCCGACACAGTCGCCGGCCATGTCGTCGAGCGAGTAAGGTGCGGTGGGTGATGAGCCGCTGCGCAGTGCACGCGCAATGTCGGGAACGCCGGCTTCGTCAAGCTTGCTCGACAAACCGCAATCACGATTGTCGAACCGGATCACGCGGTAGCCGCGGGCAAGCAGCGCCTCGCAAAGCTCGATGTTCCAACGGCCGAGCTGCGCACCGAGCCCCATGACCAGCAGGATCGCCGGGGCCGCTTCGGCACCGAAGGATTCGTACTCGATCTGGAGATGGTTGGCGGTGACTTGGGGCATGGCGGCAAAAATTCGAAAGGTGAAGTGGTTACTGTGTACTGTTTACTGGTTTGGGTACGCTTGGAATCTACCACCGAATGACTCATTTTCAGATAGATTGGGTTGGGGGCTCAGACTCGATCCCGGATATTTCATGTATGACTTTACTATGTGGGCATCGATTTCGGCGAAGGCGGCGCAGCCAATTACACATAATTTGTATTATGTAAAGTTTTGTGATGCTGGAGAACAGGCCAGCGTTGAGTTTGCACCGCTTTCATGAGTACATCGACCCGGTTTACGACTGCAGTTCGACCCGCCCCGCGAAAAAGTCCAGCGCTTCCGGGTTGGCCAGCGCTTCGATGTTCCTGACCGGACGGCCATGCACGACGTGGCGCACGGCGAGTTCGACGATCTTCCCGCTCTTGGTACGCGGGATGTCGGCGACCTGCAGGATCTTTGCCGGGACGTGACGCGGCGTCGTGTTCTGTCGGACTTGTTGCCTGATGCGCGCAATCAACGCTTCGTCGAGGGCGAGTCCTTCGCGCAGTTTGACGAACAGGATCACGCGTACGTCGTGCTGCCAATCCTGACCGATGACCAGCGACTCGACGACTTCCGGCAACTGCTCGACCTGGCGGTAGATTTCGGCAGTGCCGATGCGCACCCCACCTGGGTTGAGCACGGCATCGGATCGACCGTGAATGATCATGCCGTCGTGAGCGGTGAGTTCGACGAAGTCGCCGTGGCACCAGACATTCGGGAAGCGATCGAAATACGCTGCATGGTACTTTGTACCGTCTGGATCATTCCAGAAGCCGACCGGCATCGCCGGGAATGGTGCCGTGCACACCAGTTCGCCCCGTTCTCCACTCCCGGCAGCAGTCGGCCTGCCCTCGTCATCGAAAACATTGACGGCCATTCCGAGGCCACGACACTGTAGCTCGCCGCGGAATACCGGCAGAATCGGACAGCCGAGCGCGAAGCACGAAAGAATGTCGGTGCCGCCGGAAATCGAGGCCAGCAGGAGATCCGGCTTGATCTCCCGGTAGACGTAATCGAAGCTTTCCGGCGCCAGCGGACTGCCGGTCGAGAAGATGGCGCGCAATTGCTCGAGGCGGTGCGTTGCGCGCGGCCGGAGGCCGGTTTTGGCGAGCGCGTCGATGAACTTTGCCGAAGTCCCGAAGTGGGTCATGTGCTCCGCGTCGGCGTAATCGAACAGGATCGTTCCGGGCTTCCCGGCAGGTCGCGCAGCAAACGGTGAACCATCGTAAAGCAGCAGGGTGGCACCGGAAGCCAGGCCGGACACCAGCCAGTTCCACATCATCCAGCCGCAGGTGGTGAAATAGAAAATGCGATCATCCGGCCACACGTCGCCGTGTAACTGGTGTTCCTTCAAGTGTTGCAGCAAGGCACCACCGTGGCAGTGCACAATGCACTTGGGAATTCCGGTGGTGCCCGAGGAGAACATGATGAACAGCGGGTGCGCGAAGCCCAGGGGCCTGAACCTGATCTCGCTGGCGGCGAACGGCGCCACGAAGTCGACGTAAAGCACGCCATTCGGGATCGATGCCAGCGAGGGAGATTCGTTCAGGTAGGAAACGACGACCGTGCGCACGAGACTGGGCATGCGGGCAGCGATTTGGCTGTTCTTCGCCAGACAATCGACCTGCTTGCCGTTGTACCAGTAGCCGTCCACGCAGAGCAGTACCCTGGGTTCGATCTGGCCGAAACGGTCGAGCACGCCCTGCACGCCAAAGTCGGGCGAGGCCGAAGACCAGATTGCACCCAGCGAGGCGGTGGCGAGCATCGCAATCAGGGCTTCCGGCATGTTCGGCAGATAGGCGGCAACGCGATCACCCTCCCCGACGCCAGCGGCCTGCAAGGCTTGCATACAGCGTGATACCTGGGCGTAAAGCTCTCCGTGCGAGAGGCGTCGCCGCACCTTGTCCTCGCCCCAGAAGATCAGGGCATCGGCCGCGTCGCGGCGACGCAACAGATTTTCAGCGTAATTCAGTCGGGCCTGGGGAAACCAGTTCGTTCCGGGCATGCGGTCGGCGTTCTCCAGCACCGTTTGGCCACGTTCCCCGAGCACGGCGCACTCGTCCCACACGGAGGTCCAGAAGGCCTCGGGCTGGGCGACCGACCAGCGCCAGAGGCCGGCGTAATCCGCGCAGCCGGCTTGCCAGCGTCGATTGACCGACGCCATGAAAGCGCTGATCCTGGCGGCAGCGATACGTTCATTGCCCGGCTGCCAGAGTGCTGTCTGCTCCATCCTCCCTCCCCCTCCCTGCTCTGCCTCAGGCCGGCAACTGGCTGCGCAGTTCGTCCGGAATCGGCACCGATTTTCCGCTTGCGACGTCCATCCAGACCATCTTCGAATCGCCCGTTGCATGGATCGTGTCATCGTCTTGCCGGCGAATCTCGTAATGTGTCGGCACGCTGCTGCGACCGGGATGTCCGCAGAACATGCGCACTTCAACGACCCCGGGGTAATTCAGGGGGATCAGGAAGGTGCAACTGGCGTTGATGATGACCGGGGCCGAGCCCTTCGGCATGACCTGGAAACCGAGCTTCTCCAGAAACTCGACACGGGTCTGCTCCATGTAACGAAAATAGACCGTGTTATTGACGTGCCCGTAGGCATCCATGTCCCCCCAGCGGATCGGAATGAGGCTGGTGAGGACCAGTGTTCGTTGGCTTTGCATTGAATTTCCTGTGTTCGCGTCGTCCGGCCGCTGCACGTGGCCGGACGACCGTGAAGCCTGCAACACCACTTTCTCCGGCGCCGCGTCTGACGAGACCGCCAAGTTGTGGTGTCGGTGTCTGGCAGGCACTCAGAACATGTCTTCAGGCAGCGCCAGCACCCCTTCAGCGCCTTCCGTCACGCTGCTCGCCAGACCTGCGGCCTGCGACAGTACATGGTCGGCATAGAAGCGGGTGGTGACGATTTTCGCCGCGTAGAACGGGTCGTTGTCGCCAGCGTCGATCTTCGCCTGCGCGATCAGCGCCGCGCGCGCCATCTGCCAGCCGCCGGCGACGACACCGAGCAGCATCAGGAACGGCACGGCTCCGGCCGATGCGGCACGCACATCGGCAGAGTAGGTGGCCACCAGCCAGTCGCCTGCTTCGGCCAGCGCGTCGACTGCGGTTGCGAAACGTCGCCGGATGGCCGCGAAATCGTTTCCGCTTTGCCCGGCCAGTCGAGCGTCGACCTCGCGCATCAGGCCGATCACCATTTTCAGCGTACTGCCCCCCTCGCGGGCCATCTTGCGGCCGATCAGGTCGTTCGCCTGGATGCCGGTGGTTCCTTCGTAAATGGTCGAGATCTGGGCATCTCGCAGATGCTGCGCAGCACCGGTTTCTTCGACATACCCCATTCCGCCGTGCACCTGGACGCCGATCGACGCGATGCTCACCCCGGACTCGGTGCTCCAGCCCTTGACCACGGGGATCATCAGATCGACGAAAGCCTGATTGTGCCGGCGCATCTCGGCATCCGGATGGCGTACCGCGGCGTCGTGCGCTGCAGCCACGACATAGGCCAGGGCGCGCGTTGCCTCGGCTCGCGACTTCATGGTCATCAGCATGCGGCGCACATCGGGATGCTTGATGATCGGCACCTTCGGGCCGCCGCGCACGCCGATATCGGTGCACTGGATGCGGTCGCGCGCGTAGTCGCGCGCCCGCTGGTAAGCCCGTTCGCAGACGGCAACTCCTTCCAGACCCACCCCGAAGCGCGCAGCGTTCATCATGATGAACATGTATTCGAGTCCGCGGTTTTCCTGGCCGACCAGGTAACCGACCGCTCCGCTGCGATCACCGAAGGCCATGATCGCCGTCGGGCTGGCGTGGATGCCGAGCTTGTGCTCGATCGACACGCAGTAGGCGTCGTTGTGCGCCCCCAGGCTGCCGTCGTCATTGACCATGAGTTTCGGCACGACGAACAGGGAGATACCCTTGACTCCCTCGGGTGCGGTGGGCGTCCTGGCCAGGACGAGATGGATGATGTTCTCCGCCATGTCGTGCTCGCCGTAGGTGATGAAGATCTTCTGACCGAAGATGCGGTAGCTGCCGTCGTCCTGCGGTTCAGCACGGGTGCGTACGGCAGCCAGGTCGGAACCGGCATTCGGCTCGGTCAGGTTCATGGTTCCTGTCCACACCCCGCTGACCATTTTCTCGACATAGATCTTCTTCAGCTCGTCGCTACCCGAGAGAACCAGCGCCTCGATGGCGCCGGCGGTCAGCAGCGGACACAGGGAAAACGAATGGTTGGCGGATTTCCACATCTCTCCGACCGCCGCGGCAACCACTTTGGGCAGACCCTGACCACCCCATTCGGGCTCGTTGGCGAGAGCGGTCCAGCCACTGTCGGCGAACAGCTTGTAGGCATCCTTGAATCCGGCAGGCATGACGACTGTCTTGTCGTGCCACCTGGCGCCTTCCTGGTCTCCGGGCCAGTTGAGCGGCGAGAGGACTTCCTCGGCGAAGCGCGCGGCCTCCTCAAGCACTGCGTCGATCAGATCGGGAGTCGCTTCCTCATAACCCGGTAGCTGTGCCACCTGGTCCAGTCCGGCGAGTTCCTTCAGAACGAACTGCATGTCACGAACCGGGGCAACATATTCACTCATGTGTTTCTCCTTTTATGGTTGCTGTGCTGATTGGTGGCCGACCTCGCGGTTGGCGATGAGGTCGATCAGAAAAACTATTTCCTCGACCACCGGCAGGGTGAATCCGCTGCGCTGGCCGTCGCGGTTGTCGCGCAGGAGTCGCTCGAGATAGCCGACACACTCCGGTTTTCCCCAGAGCGAGACGATTCGCTCGCAAATGTGCGGAATTGCTTCCAGGGTCACCGCCTTCTGTCGCGTCGAATCGAATGGCACGAGTTCAAGTTCAGCGCCGGACCGACCGCCATCCCAGCGCAGCACTTCGACGTTGAAGCTGCGGTTGAGTTTCACTGTCAATGCTTCGAACTCCTTGCGCATGCCGTTGCGCTGGTAAAGCTGGAGCAGCCGGATCCATGGGCGGACGGACTCTTGCGGCAGGACCGCGATGTATTCCTCGAGAGTACGCGCGGCACCGTTGACCTGACCGAAGGACAGCATGATCTCGGCCAGTTCGAGTGCCGGGGCAGCCCCGGCGATTTCGGGTTCGGAAGACAGTGCCGGCGAGGTCGCCGGCGGGGTTGCAGCCGGCAGCGTGGATGCCGGCAACGAGGACGCGGGCGGGGCAAGCGCGGAGCGCGGCCGGCCGCCGCGCGCGGAACGCCCGCTCACCAGAGCTGTGGCCTCCTCTTCCGTTATCGAGAAATCGGCTTCGCTGCCTGCCGGCAGCGTTGCCCGCGCGCCCTCGGCAGAGCGCGCCTGCCTGCTTGCCGAGCGCCGGTGACGAACAAGCAGAAGCAGCAGCAGGACGACACCCGAACCGCCATAGGTCAGCCACGCGTTCGGGTCGGCAGGATCGCTCCACGCTGCCGTTTTCGGCCCACTGCGCGGTGCGGGAGGCTGGGACGCCGCTGGCACAGCAACCGGTGCAGCATTCGCGGTGGTGCCAGGGTCTACCGGTGGTGCGCCGGCCAAAGGCGGGGGCGTGGTGCTTGCCGGAGCGGCTCCCGTCCGCACCGTCGCCACTCCCTCAGCGGAAGTTGTTGCCGTCAGCGTTGCGGTCACTCCCCCCTCAAGCTGTTCGGCGGCCCGCTTGAGTTCGGCAACGTTGGCTTCCAGCCAGGCAAGTTTGTTGCTCATCGCTTGCTGGTCATCGAGCGGATCGTTGAGCATGTCGAGCGCCCGACGTTCGAGGCGGAACAGGTCGCGCTCCAGTCCGCTGCCCGGGGCGCGCAATGAAATTTCCTCACTGAGGCTGAGGGACGATGTTTCGTCTTTTGTCCCGGCGTCCGCCCTGGCGCGCGACGGTGGCTCGATCGGCAGCGACGGCTTGTGTGGTGGCGCCGCGTCGCCGTCGGTGCGACGTTCGGCCTTGTTCCCCGCAGCCGATTCCGCCTGGGCCACGCGCGCTGGCCCGGTACGGCTGCCGGGTGCCGAGGATGGGGGGGCAGCGGAAGGTGCTGTCAGGAGGAGCGTGTACTGGCGATCGGTTCCGCTGGCGCATTCCGAACGGACAGCCAGATGTACCACCGGTTCGACAACGGGAGTCTGCGACAGCACGCTCAACCTGCCCTGGCCGTCCTCCCGTCGATAGCTCAGACGTGCGGTCGTGATCCAGGGCAGATCGTCGCCGGCGACCGACGGCCGATAAAGCTTCAGGCAGCCGGGATCGAAACGTTCCGCCGGGTGCTCGCCGACCTCGATCTCGGCACGCAGAATCTGGCCGACGCGGGAACTGGTCCGAATTTCGCCGAGCACGATGGCTTTCGCGTCTGGCAGTGTCAGCAGCAAGGGGGCAAACGCGCCAAACAGCAGCAAACGCGAGGTCTCCACTCTCATCAGCGGGTTCCTCCGTTTGGCTCGCAGCCGGTGCGCACCGGATTCACTTCCCGCGCAAGAACGACGCGTCATCGAAGTCCGCCAGGAGGGAGGGACGATAGACGGCGAACAAGGTGCTCAGCATGCCCGACAGCCACGCCTCGGAAAAACCGAGCAACAGGAAATACGGCAGGTAGTCCTCGCTCAGGTACGCTCCGGAGTACGTTCCCGACAGCGCGAGCAGTGCACACGACGCCACGCCGACGCCAAACACCGCGAGCGCCGAGGTGAAGAACCCCTTGCAGAAGATATAGACGAACAGGTGGCTGGGCAGCAGGCGGTCCACCAGCCGGTGAGCGCTCTGGCTGATCCCGACCCCGACCCCGGCCATCAGCAAACCATTGACCGCGAAAGCCTGCCAGCCGGCGGCACCGTTCAGCGTGACCCCGAGGAGGACCAGACAGAGACCGACAAAAGCGAGTTCCCAACCGAAGCACAGGGTGAACACCGTTGCCCCCAGCAGGTGCAGCGAGAGGCCGGGTTTGATCCCGGCCTTCAGATGCCAGAGCAGGATCAGCGCGACGATCATTCCCAGGAAGGCATTCAGACGCGCGCTGTCCGCCAGCCGACGCCAGGGTGCCCGCCAGACGGCGAGCACCGCCAGCACGGCCCACAGGAACCAGGCGGGCAGGAGCCAGTTGCCGTCCAGCAGACCATCCGGCAAATTCATGCTGCCTGTCGCCCCCTTCGCCGCTCAGCCGAGCTCGGCGAGCAAGGCCGGCAGGGTTTCGAACAGATCGGCGACCAGTCCGTAATCGGCGACCTGGAAGATTGGCGCTTCACCATCCTTGTTGATCGCGACAATGACCTTGCTGTCCTTCATCCCGGCGAGATGCTGTATGGCGCCCGAGATGCCGACCGCGATGTAGAGCTGCGGCGCAACGATCTTCCCGGTCTGCCCAACCTGATAGTCGTTCGGTACGTAACCGGCGTCAACCGCGGCGCGCGACGCACCGAGCGCCGCGCCGAGCTTGTCGGCCAGCGGCTCGAGCAGCTTGTGAAAGTTGTCGCCGCTGCCCATGCCACGACCACCGGCGACGATGATCCTGGCGGCGGTGAGTTCTGGACGTTCGGACTTGGTCAGCTCCCGCCCGAGCAGCTTGCTCAGGCCGAGATCCGGGCCGGCCGGCAGGCTCTCGACGACGGCGCTGCCGCCCTCGCCTGCCGCTTCGAAAGACGTCGCCCGGACGGTGATCACCTTGATCGGGTCGGCCGACTGAACGGTGGCCACGACGTTGCCGGCATAGATCGGGCGGACGAAGGTGTCGGGCGATTCCACGGCCATGATCTCGGAAATCTGCGCCACGTCGAGCAACGCGGCAACGCGCGGCATGACGTTCTTGCCGCTGGTGGTTGCTGCAGCGAGCAGATGGGAATAGGCCGCCGCATTGGCGACGACCAGTGCCGCGAGATTTTCGGGTGACTGATCGGCATGGTGCGCGGCGTCGACCACCAGAACCTTGCTCACGCCTGCGACTTGCGCTGCCGCACTGGCGGCTGCCGCGCACGCGCTTCCGGCAACCAGCAGATGGATGTCACCACCGATCCGGCTTGCCGCCGTGACGGCATTCAGGGTAGCGGCCTTGAGCGAGGTATTGTCGTGTTCAGCAATAACGAGAATGGCCATGGTCAGATCACCTTTGCTTCGGTCTTGAGTTTCATCACCAGATCGGCGGCATCCGCCACCTTGATGCCGGCTGTCCGCTTCGGAGGTTCGGCGACCCGAAGGGTCTTCAGGCGTGGCGCCACGTCGACGCCAAGCGCCGCCGGGGTGGTCGTCTCGAGCGGCTTCTTCTTGGCTTTCATGATGTTCGGCAGGGTCGCGTAACGCGGCTCGTTGAGACGCAGGTCGGCAGTCAGTACCGCCGGCAGGGAAACCTCGATGGTTTCCAGACCGCCATCGATTTCGCGGGTGACCGTCGCCTGTGGGCCGGCAACCACGATCTTCGAGGCGAAGGCCGCCTGTGGCCAGTTCAGCAGACCGGCCAGCATCTGCCCGGTCTGGTTGGCGTCGTCGTCGATCGCCTGCTTGCCACAGAGGACCACCTGCGGTTGCTCCCTGGCGCACACCGCCTGCAACAGTTTGGCGACCGCCAGCGGTTGCAGTTCGCCATCCGTCTGGATGAGAATGCCGCGGTCGGCACCGATGGCCATCGCCGTGCGCAAGGTCTCCTGACAGTTGGCAACCCCCGCCGAGACAACGACCACCTCCGTTGCCACACCGGATTCCTTGAGACGTACCGCCTCCTCGACGGCGATTTCATCGAATGGATTCATCGACATCTTGACATTCGCCAGGTCCACGTCAGTTCCATCCGGCTTGACGCGGACCTTGACGTTGTAATCCACCACCCGTTTCACTGGAACGAGGATTTTCAATTTTCTCTCCTTAATCACTACACCCAAACCGATGTCGAACGCCATGCGCGCCAGTGGCGTTTGACATTCCCGAATTCTGACCGGACAATACACCATACCGCATGGTATGGATGGCGTACGGTACCGTATGGAGTGCTGGCTGTCAACACTGCCTCGACTGACGATGAGGCCTAAGCAGTAATATTGCCTGACACGCGCGATTCAGGAAAGGACCCGATCACGATGAAACCGGCAGGTAGCCGACCGCGTGCTGCGCTCGACCGCAACGAGTGGATTCAGTCGGCGATCGAAACGCTCGCCGAGCAGGGGGTTCAGGGGATGCGGGTCGAGGTGCTGGCCAAGAACTTCGGGGTCACCAAGGGCAGTTTCTACTGGCACTTCAAGGACCGCAAGGATCTCTTCGACGCCGTTCTGCAGACCTGGCGAGACGGCCGCATCCGCGACATCGAGAAGCAGAGCGTGGCGACCCCGGGCCGGGAGGAGAGCCAGCTCCTGCACCTGATCGACGTCTATGGCGCGACGCGAAACCGCAAGGGGATCTCGATCGAACTGGCGGTGCGCGAGTGGGCACGGCGTGACGCGCAGGCGGCTGCCGTCGTCGCCGAGGTCGACACCTGGCGCATCGAATGCACGCGCAAGCTGTTTGTCGCCCTGGGCGTGTCGGACGAAGAGGCCAAGAGCCGCAGCCTTCTCCTCTACGCCTACGTCTTCGGACAGAGCCTGATGGCCTGCGAAAATTACGATCCGCGCCTCGCCGACTTCAAGCGCCGGATCGCCGAGCTGATCGTCAGACCGCAACAGGACGCTCCCGACAGCCCCGGCTGAGCGACACAACATTCCCCTGCACCGGAACAACCGAGATGCCAGAAGCTACCAGCAGCCAGCCTTTCATCCTGGCGCTCGACCAGGGAACGACCAGTTCGCGCGCCATCCTTTTCGCCCGCGACGGCAGCATTCGCGGCCTGGCGCAGCAGGAATACACCCAGCACTACCCGCAACCCGGATGGGTGGAGCACGATGCCGGCGATATCTGGCAGACGCAACTTGCCGTGGCGCGCGCCGTGCTGCGCGACAACGGCATCCCGGCCAGCCAGATCGCTGCCGTTGGCATCACCAACCAGCGCGAAACCAGCGTGCTCTGGGATCGCGCCAGCGGCGAACCGCTGCACCGGGCGATCGTCTGGCAGGACCGCCGCACAGCCGGTCTCTGCGCTACCCTGACGGCGCAGGGGCACGCCGAATTGTTCCGCGCGCGGACCGGCCTGGTACTTGACGCCTATTTCTCGGGCACCAAGCTGAAATGGTTGCTCGATCACATTCCGGGCGCCCGGGCGCGGGCCGAACGAGGCGACCTCGCCTTCGGCACGATCGACAGTTGGCTGGCCTGGCAACTCTCCGGTGGCCGCGTGCATGTGACCGATCCGTCGAACGCCGCGCGCACCCTGCTCTTCGACATCCGGCGCCATTGCTGGGATGACGAGTTGCTGGCCCGGCTCGACATCCCGCCAGCGGTCCTGCCGCAACTGGTCGACAGCAGCGGCCTGATCACGACGCTTGCCACGGAGCTGCTCGGTGCGCCGATCCCGTTGGCCGGCATCGCCGGCGACCAGCAGGCTGCCACCTTTGGCCAGGCCTGTCTGGCGCCGGGAATGGCCAAGAACACCTACGGCACCGGCTGCTTCCTGCTGATGAACACCGGCGACCGGGCGATGAATTCGCGCCACCGGATGCTGGCAACGATCGGCTGGCGGCTGCGCGGGCAGACGACCTATCTGCTGGAGGGCAGCGTGTTCATGGGGGGGGCGACCGTGCAGTGGTTGCGCGATGGCCTCGGCATGATCTCCCGTTCCGACCAGATCGAAGCCCTGGCCGCTTCCGTTCCCGACAGTGGCGGCGTCTACCTGGTGCCGGCCCATACCGGCCTCGGCGCGCCGTACTGGGACCCCTATGCGCGCGGTGCCCTGCTCGGCATGACCCGCGGCACCGCTCGGGCGCATGTCGCGCGTGCCGCGCTCGAGGCGATCGCTTTCCAGTCGGCCGAGGTGCTCGAAGCCATGCAGATGGACTGCAGCGCGCGGCTGCGCGAACTGCGCGTCGACGGCGGCGGCGCCGCCAATGATCTCCTGCTGCAGTTCCAGGCCGATCTGCTGGGTGTACCGGTGGTGCGTCCACGGATCACCGAGACTACCGCGCTTGGTGTCGCCTACCTCGCCGGGCTGGCGGTCGGCTTCTGGCAGGATGAGGCCGAACTGACTGCATTGTGGCGGGCCGAACGGCAGTTTGCGCCGGGCATGTCGGACGATCAGCGCGCCACCCTGCTGGCCGGCTGGCGGCGGGCGGTAGATCGCTGCCGCCATTGGGCTGCCGCCGACTGAAATCCGGCCGGGCGAAGCGGCAAGCGGGCCGGCCTCAGGGCGCGAGCTTCAGCGGGCGGGTGGGAGCAGGCCGGCGACCCGCTCCGCCGGCGGCATGGTCGCGGCGCGCCAACTGGCGTCGAGGTTGTCGATCGCCAGGGCCACCAGATCGGGATCGAGCACCCCCTGCCTGACGAAGTGGTTGAGGAAGCGGGGAATTTCGTCGGCAGGCTGCCGGCCACGGTAAGGGCGTTCCTGCGCCAGGGCCTGGAAAACGTCGGCCACCGCCACGATGCGCGCCTCACGGGACAGACGTTCGGCACTCCGCCGGAACGGATAGCCGTGGCCGTTGAGCGCCTCGTGATGGAACGCCGCCCACTCGGCGACCTGCTCCAGACCCGGGATATGGCTCAGGATCTGATAGGTCTCGAAACTGTGACGTTCCATCACCGAGAACTCGAGCGGCGTCAGGCGGGCCGGTTTCTCGACGATTTCGTCCGGCACGCACAGCTTGCCGACATCGTGCATCAGACCGGCCACCTCGACTTCGGCCAGTACGTCGGCGGCCAGCCCGGCCCGCTCGCCGAGGAAACGGGCGAGTTGGGCGACACCCAGCGAATGCGCCGCCGTGAACGGGCTCTTGGCATCGACGATGCTCGAGATCAGCCGGGCGACATGGCCAAACTGCGGAAAGTCGATGCTCATGCGCCAATCGGTGAGCAGCAGGTCGTTCAGGTAGCGCTGGACGTGACGCGGTACCAGCGCGATCCAGAAGGCCTCGCAGGCGGACGCCGCAACGAAGGCGGCGACGACCTCGGGCGACAGTTCGCGGCCAGCCAGCGCCGCGATGTCATCGACGATGCCGACGCGGTTGAACAGCGGGTTTTCGAGGCCACGCTGCAGCAGTAACGCATCCACCCGGTCACCCAGCAGAATCAGGTTGCTCTCCAGCGCGTCGATCTCGCCGAGGTCGCCGGGCAGCTCGCACCAGGGAGTATGGTGATAGCGGATGGATTTGGCCACCAGCGACAGGTGGGCGAAGGGCTGCAGCAAGCGATAGCCGGTCTCGCAGTGAACCTGCCGCTCATCCCGGTCGGCCAGGCGCAGCAGTCGCCGGCGCAGCGCGGTGGACGAAACTCCGAGATCATGCAGCAGGCTGGCGCAGACCAGCCGGTCGAGACGCTTCTCCGGCAGGCCGAGCAGCAGGCCCGTCTCGCGTGCGATCATGGCGACGCGCTTGCCGTGCTGGAAGTCGTTGACCCCGACCAGATCGAGGGCGTCGGAGAGCGCCAGGATGGCGCTGCGCAGTTCGATTCTCAGTGTCATGCAGCGAAGAACGCCCGGACGCGGGCGACCTGTGCAGTCTCCCACACGGCGCGCCGCCGGCACGCCAGACACGACAACGCCCCCGGCGCGGGCCGGTGCTGCCGAAGCAGCCACGCGGCATCGCGCCGGGGGCATTTCATCGCCTGTGCGCGGCTTCGCCAGGGCAAAGCCGCGCAAGACTCAGGCGCCGCGTTCGCGCATCCACTTGCCGACGGTCGGCGCCAGGACCTTTTGCGACAGGCCGCCGGTGTAGATGCCGATGTGTCCGGTGGCGATGGCAAACTCGGTGTAGTCCTTGCTGCC